>CALFOS010000062.1 GCA_937919725.1 uncultured Fluviicola sp.
CTGTGAAAATTTTACAATCATCGAGTAAATCTGCTGTTTTCGGAACGAGTACTTCTCTGATTTTCGCTCCAACTTCCTTTACCAAGTCTTCATTTTGATTGTCTAGGCTGATGTGGAATCCTGCTTCAATTTTATTATCGAACTCCTGATTCTGGTAATAGTTCAAAAGCGACTCCACTTCCTCTTTTTGGAGCAAGGGAAGTACAATAAATCCATCTTTGGAGAATTGCGCTTGAAGTTCATCATTTTTGAAAATAGTTCTCATAGCAGTAGTTTAGAGATAATCGACCAAGTTCCGTTCAATATTCTTAAAGGTACGAATTCCCAGAATTAGTAGGACAAAAACGGGAAGAAATGAAACGCAATACATCCATTGAAATGGAAGATCAAAGAGCATGGAACGCAAGAAGTCAATCGTAGTTGCGATTGGGTTTGCGTAGTAAATGTATTCACGAAATGCTTCTGGAATCAATGTTGTAGGATAAAAAACGGGCGTTACCCAGATTCCAAAATTTGTAAGGTAGGGAATCAAATGCTGTAAATCTCTTTTTTTGATGGTGAGGATATTTAACCAAATGGCGACGCTACTTCCAACTAAAACGGTCATCAAAATAGCAATTGGAAGAAACACAATTTTCGGCGAAAAGTCCATTCCTAAAACCAGCATGATGATGATCAATAACGAGAATGCGACAAAAAATTCAATTGTAGCAACGAGCACTTTTGAGATGGGAAGTAAGATTTTCGGGAAATAGACTTTTCGAATGAGTTCTTGTGAATTAAGCAAAGACGTTCCAGCGCTGTGGACCATGTTCGTAAAAAAGTACCAGATTGTCATTCCACTGAAGGCGAACGCCACATAAGGTACGTCTCCCGTTTCAAGTTCAATTAATTTATCAAAGAAAATGGTGAAAATCGTTAGGGCAATTAATGGCTGAATAATCATCCAAAGCACACCCAATTTTGTTTGAACGAAACGTGCCTTGAGATCGCGTTTTGCGAAGGAAAAGATCAATTGTCGGTATTGGTAAACGCTTCGGAGGTATTCCCCGAATTTCACTGCTTTGTTATTAATAACTGTTCTTCCCATCACTTTTGCGAAAACATTTTACGGTGAACTTGTCGTCCGCCGATCATTCTTGGCGGCAACTTTACCATTTTTGGTTCTTTGGTGAAATCGTGGGTGTAAAAATCGTAGTAAATCACTTCTGGAATACTGAATGAAAGACGATAAAGCCATCTAAAAAAAGGATAATCCAAAAAGAAGAAAGGACCGAAACACCATTTTGTGAGATATCGAAAAGGCAACACAATTTTGCCTCCAAGAGACAATCGTTTTTGTTCTCTTTTGACCACTTGCCGCGCTTCTTCGAGGTAAGTCTTCTTTCCTACTTTTGAACGTTGACCTTCTTTTCTGTGCCGAAATCCAGCGAGTTCGAGGGTGGTCGTGTGCAATTCCTCGAAGCGGAAAAAGCGCGACCACAGCTCCATGTCACCCGCTAAATCGTACTCAAAATCTAATGTGCCACCTGCTTTTTCCCACAATTCTCTTTTCCAAAACGATGATTCTTGTTGAATGAACTGGAAATCATTAGTGAGGTAACGGTATTTCGACCATCGACACCAAGGCAAAGTGATTTGTCCGACGAGCGCGCCATCTTCGGTGTACTCACGTGCCAAGCCCATCAACCAATTTACATCCTTGTATTTATCAAAAATCTCCGCTACTTTGAAAAGTGAACGCGGCAAGTATTTATCATCCGAATTGAGCCACGCCATGATGTCGCCCGTCGATTTTTCGAAGCCTTTTTGAATCGCTTGGTATTGTCCTTCGTCGGGTTCACTGACCCAGTAAGAAAAATGTTTGGCGTAGCGCTCAATGATTTCTAAACTGTTGTCCGCGCTCCCACCATCAATCAGGATATACTCCAAATTAGGATAGTCCTGATCAATCACCGATTTAATGGTTTGCTCAAGGAACTCGCCATTGTTGTAGTTGACAGTGACAATAGATATTTTCGGATAGCTTTTCACGTTGCAGAGTGTGGCTTCTAAAGTACACATATTAAACAAACCTCCATTGATTTCTGCTCCTTTGATTATTTGTAAATTTGATCTTCAACCAGAAGAATTGTGCGAAAAATAGCCCACATCATTAATCCTTTCAACGCTAGTCCAACTTCGGATTTGTACACTGCACAGCCAATCACTTTTGCATCGATGCTCAACGCGAAAGAAATAGCTCGGAACACAGTTGAGGTTGACTTGTTAACAGCTCAATACCCTGAAGACCGAAACATGGTGGTGGAAGGCTTTCGGTCCACACGCGATTTGGACAGATCTGTTCTGGACTTAGGTACATTTGAAAAGCAGATGAAACTGCCTCTGATCGGCGATATTGTTCAGCGACTCTACGAAGAAAGTGACGCGGATTACCTGATCTACACGAACGTTGATATTGGCGTTTACCCAAATTTTTACATCGAAGTGAATCGCTTTATTGATGAGGGGTTAGACGCGTTTATCATCAATCGAAGAAGGCTTCCAGCCCACTTTACGAAAGTGGAAGAACTGGAAGAACTCTACCTCGAAAAAGGGAAAAAGCACCCCGGGTTTGACTGTTTTGTGTTTCACCGCGACCTTTTCAAGGATTTTCAGTTAGCAGAAGTGTGCATTGGAGTTCCTTTTATTGGGATCACGTTTGCACAGAATATTTTTGCACTGGCGAAGAATTATCGACTTTTTGAGGATGAAGTACTCACTTTTCACATCGGGATGGAAATTTTCAAAGGTCGCGCAGCTAGAGATTACTTTCGGTATAACCGAAAACAATTTTGGAAAGCGATTAATTCACCGTTGAATAAGCATCTTTCCTCAAAAAAATGGCCCTACAGCAATTCTATTTTACCTATTCGATTATTCAAATGGGGCTTACAACCTAGTTTACCTATTCGCCTAGGATTGAAGTTAGAATGGCGCAGGCATTTTGGATAATCAGTTTACTGAACTAAGAGATTCTTTTCATCACCGCTCATTTCAATTTTGGGTTTTGAGGGCGCCATTTTATTGAGAACTGGTAGAAATTTAGTTCGAGCAGATTCGTACAGATTTTTAAAAATATATAAATGTACTCTCTCGTTGTCTTTTGATTCGACTCTGTAACCTAATTGCAAATTGAAATCTATACCATCTGCGTTATCTTGTCGAACTGTCGCCCTTAATTTTGTAAAATTGAATTCGAAGAAAAAGGCATCCATCATAGCAAAAACAGCCTGAATAGGAGCCGCTGAATTTCTGTATGCTGAATCACCAATAAAAATACCTGCTTCGCCCACACGTGTTCGCCAATTGATCTGCTTCAAATTGATCACACCAATCTTTTCGCCGTCTTTTTGAATGATCAGATATACCGAAGTATCATCAAGGGAATTGAACCACTTCTGTTGCATTTCCTCGGAAACTTCTTCTTGAAAAAACATCTGTTCAGCAACATCCGGTTGATTTCGCCAATTGCGAACCATCTCAAGATCAGACTCAGTCATGCTGATTAATTCTAAACCGTAATTAGAAATTTTCATTAGATTTTTACTTTAATCGCGTAGTTTGGTTTCTTAACGCGTGAAGAATAAATTCGATTGATATAGATTCCGAAAACGGCAATACTCGCTGCAATAATAGCCATGGCTGCAAGAACGGCAATCATGAATACGTCGATTGTGCTTCCTGTTTCGAGTTGAAAGTAGATGTAATAAATTGTCATTGCAATAATGGCAAAAGCCGTGAAGATGCAAAGCATGACCATGATTTTTAGTGGTACACTCGTGTAATAAATGATCAATCTGAACGAAAGCAGCATCAATTTCCACAATGAATATCCTGATTTCCCTTCGTGCCTTGGATTGTGTTCAACTTCAACGAATTGTGCATTGAGCGTATACCAACCAATCACTTGATTGATGAATAAGTGATCTTGTGAATGAAAACGAATGCGATCTACAATGTGTTCATCCAATAAGCGAAAGGACGAACCGATAGTAGAACCTCCTTGGCTTTTGCTAAACATCCGTTTGACGAATTGGGAACCAATTCTCCGGAGCCAAGATGATTTAACTTCTGGATATTTTCCATAAACGACATCCGCTTCACTTTCCTGATGGAATTCGATCAGTTTTTTTATCTCCGTTGGTGACGTTTGGAGGTCGTCGTCTATCGTTATTACCTTTCTCCCATTCGCCTGATCGATTCCGCAGAGGGTCGCACCATTCTGTCCAAAATTTCGCGACAGTCGAATGCAGGAAATTGAATCGCCATGGATTTTCTTCAAACGTAATAGTTCATTCCAAGATGGGTCTTCACCAGAGTCTTCTACGAAAACTACTTCGAAGGTGGATTTCAGTTCATCCATCACTGATTGTATTCCATCAAAAAGTGGCTCGAGCGTCTGAACGCTTCGATATACAGGTACGATTACTGAGAAATCAACTTTGTTCATCACATTTCAATTAATTCCGGACATATGCAATCCGATAAACGAACGATTCCGGACCCCCATGAAAGTCCAACCCCAAATCCAGATAGAAGACATGTTTTCTCATCTGCTAGCACTTCTCGACCCAGCGATTTGACAATTGTCAGTGGTATAGTCGCACAGCTTGTGTTGCCAAATTCATTCAAGGTGTAAGGTACTTTTTCTGATGGAATTTTCAATTTTTTTCTGATGGATTCATTGAGTAATAGATTCGCTTGATGAAAGATAAAATGATCAATTTCCTCCACGGCCATATTTCCAACTTCCAAGGTTCGCAGCACATTAGGAACGACTTCCTTCAAGCCAAAATGAAACACCTCATGTCCATTCATTCTCATCGCTTGACCTCGTTTCTGTTGAATCGCTTCATACCCTTTTCCATCCGTTTGAAGATTGAAAACGGCATCGCTCGCATCCACTGTAAACTCCAGTGCTGTTGCGGTTCCGGCGTCTGAAAAAATTGGAACTGTCGATTGATCCATTTCATCTAACAAGTGAGTAATTGTGTCTCCAACAAGTAAAAGTCCTTTTTTCAGCTTCGATCCAGACATTAAACTCATAATAGTTGATAGACCATAGACGTAACCTGCACAACCTTGATTGAGGTCCATGGCCATGCATGATTTTGGAAGACCCAATTGCTCTTGCAATAGCATACTTGAACCTGGAATTGGTTGATTAGGTGTTTGAGTTACCAAAATGAGAATCTCTATTTCATCTCGATTCCATTTGAGTTCATTCAATAATTTTTCTGCAGCTGCTAAACACATATCAGCTGTTGATAGTGTTATAGGCGCAATTCTTCTGCTGGAAATTCCAGTAGTTTGAATCAAGAGGTCGATTGATTCCTCTGATAGATTTTTTAATTCACGGTTCGAAGTTCGATTGTTTGGAATCGCCGCAGAAATCCCAGAAATTCTAACATTTTGAATTTGAATAACCGCCATTAGTTCTTCAGCATTAAGAGTACTTTTTGGTGCAAATCTTCTAATGAGTTAATGCTCTTCAGATCAATGTGACTTATTAAAACATCGAAATGCTCATCAATTGTACTCACCACAATTAGTGATTGCATTGAGGTCCATTCGTCTATTTTATCATACGAACTAGCGAAAGAACCCTCAAATTGTTCTCTAATCAAGTTTTGAAAAAAAGTGAAACTCTTATCCATTTTTGTGTTTAATCTCCCATAGTATGGTGCAATAGAGATTGAACCAAAGATAGTATTTATTGCCAATTTTCCTTTACTTTAGTCAACGCTAAGAACCTCGAACAAAACTTTGTGATACCATTTAACAAACCCTTTCTCACTGGCCAAGAAGGTCGATATCTTGAAGAAGCCATTTCTATTGGACGACTTGCTGGCAACGGAGAGTTCACCAAGAAATGTCATGAACGTCTCGCTACCGAATTTGGTTTCAAAAATTGCTTTTTAACAACCAGCGCTACCGCTGCACTTGAAATGGCGGCATTACTAGTAGATTTAAAACCTGGTGATGAAGTTATTTTGCCTTCGTTCACATTTGTTTCTACAGCGACACCTTTCGCTTCGAGAGGAGCAAAATTGGTTTTTTTAGATAGTCAGATCGATCAGCCGAATTTGTCACTTGAGAGTTTAAATCAGAAAATTTCAAAAAAAACAAAAGTCATCGTTGTGATGCACTACGCTGGAATGGCTTGTGAGATGGACGAAATAATGGAACTCGCGAACCGACATGGAATTATCGTCATTGAGGACGCTGCTCACTCGATTGGGGCGAATTACAAAAATCGACCTCTAGGAACAATAGGACATTTGGCTGCATTTTCTTTTCATGAAACCAAAAATATCAGTTCTGGTCAAGGTGGATTATTGGTCGTTAATGACGATCGGTTTATCGAGCGAGCCGAAATAATATGGGATCGTGGAACCAACAGAAAGCAATTTAATCTTGGACTAGCGGATTATTATTCTTGGCAGGATCACGGCTCCAACTTTTACCCATCTGAAATCATCGCTGCCTTTCTTCTAGCTCAGCTAGAAAAGCGAAAATTCATCGAGACTGAACGGAGTAAAATTTGGAATTTCTATCATGGTGCGTTAAAGATTCTTCCTTCCATAGGCTACAGACAGCCCACTATTATGAACACTCAAAGCAACAATCACCATATCTATTACCTGCTTTGTCCAACGAAAGAAAAGCGTGATGCTCTCATTGATTACCTCGAAAAACAGGGGGTACTTGCCGTTTTTCATTACACTCCGCTGCACTCAAGTGATTTCATGCGTTCTCAAAACAAGCTCATTCCAACTCTTCCAAATGCGGATTATTTCTCTGATCACTTAGTTCGACTTCCAATTTTTGTTGGGCTCGAGGAAAAGGACCTTCAGAAAATTGTTGATGCTGTTATAACGTTTACCGCTTCGAATGTAGGCTAACAGGTATAGACTAGCGTATAGTGCTCCGATTCTAGAAATTTCAAGAAGACTTCTTGTCCATTAGACCGCGCGATTCCTGAAATTCCAGTTAAATTGATTATTTCAATCTCCTCCTTCATTGATTCAATCTCTCCTCTGAAAAGTTTGAAAACGGCCTCTTTAATTCCCCAGCATTGTCTCAATTCGAGTGGATTTAATGTCAATCTTAGAATTTCAGATGGCTGAAGAAAATGACTCTGGATTTGATTAATTTTAGTTGAAGGGATTTCAATGTCCACACCTACGTTTCCCTTCGTAGAAAGGTACAAAGCGAACCAATTTTCCGAATGCGAAATGGAAATATTCAGGTCTGGTCGATTTACGATAAAGGGCGCTCCATTACTGAGATGATCAAGCTCGACATCCCCAAGAGTTGATCCTAGAAATTTCTTCATCACTCGCGATTCAAAGTTTTGACGTGTTTCACTATTCGATTGAACAAATCCATTATCGCTCGAATGGATGATCCAGATTCTGCCTGAATTGGTTTCAATATGTCGGTGGTACATCATCTTTACAAAGATAACTTTCGTATGAACAGTTTCTAAAGCAAGAATCGTTTTTTAAGTCCGAAACCTTCGTTTATTTTTTTTCATCAAAGTGAAAAACCCATTCAGCATAAGCTAAATGGGTTTTCAATGTACTAAGATGACCAATAGTAAAGTACTATCACTTCCAGCCACCGCCGAGTGCGCGGTATATTTGTACACGAGCGACAAGTTGTTCTTTCTTGGTATCGATCAATTCCAATTTTGCTTCTAGTGCATCTCGCTGAGTCATCAATACTTCCATATAATTCGCTCTTGCTGACATATACAAATCATTTGAAATTCGTACACCGTCCGTCAATGCTTCAACTTGCTGTCTTTGCAATTCGTAGGTCTTTTGCAAATTATCGATGTTGCTCATTTCATTGACCACTTCGATGTAAGCAGTAAGCAAAGTTTGTTCGTACGTGTATACTGCTTGTACCTGCTCAGCGTTCGCATTGTAGAATTTGGCCTTAATCGCGTTTCTGTTAACCAACGGCGTGATGAGATCCCCAGCCAGGTTGAACATTAAGGATTGTGGTCGAATTAAATAAGTTGGATTTAACGCGTTCAAGCCAATTCCTCCGTTCAATCCAATAGATGGGTAAAATGCTGCCTTAGCCGATGCAACGTCCAATTTACTTGCTTCTAGCAGCAATGTCACCTGGCGCATATCCGTTCTTCGATCCAATAATTGAACTGGAATTCCAGCTTGAATTGTATCGAAGTTCATCGCGTCAAAACTCTGTGAATTTCGCACTACTGGCTGAGGATATCTCCCCACAAGGAAATTGATTCTGTTTTCGGCAACGACGATCATTTGCTGAATCTCAAATCGGCGGCTTGTAGTATGCAAAACTTCGGCCTGAAATCGTTTAACAGCAAGCTCGGTTGCCTTCGCTGATTCCTTTTGCAGCTTTACTATTCTCAATGCGTTACTTTGAAGTTGAATCGTACTATCTAGGATCTTTAATCTCTGATCCAATGTCTGAAGCTCATAATACGAACTCGCTATTTCAGACACCATATTCGTGATCATGAAATTTCTACCTTCAATGGAAGATAAATAACGCAATGCAGCTGCTTTCTTGGCATTTCGAAGCTTACCCCAAATGTCGATTTCCCAACTTGCGAAAGCACTGATGTTTAGATCAGGGACAACTTCAGGGAGTTCTTCACCTGGAACCAATTCTGTCGTAGCTTCCATCGCTCCATGCTTAGTATATCGTCCGACTTTATCTGCACCGCCGCCAGCCCGGACGCCAAGAGATGGGAGATACTCCCCTTTTCGAGCCATCACTTCATTCTGGGAGACATTTAATTCTCGAAGAACGATGTTCAATTCTTGGTTGTTCAACAACGCTGAATCGATCAGTACCGATAAGCAGGTATCCTGAAAATAATTCTTCCATGAAATATCAGCAATTGTCGTTGTGTCAGTCGACGTTGCATATGAATCCGGAACATTATCCAGCGGATCCAATCTTCCGTAATCCGGCGTTTTACAAGAGGTCACAAGCAAAAGGCTCACTCCGGCCAGAACGGTAACTAAACTATAATATCTTGATTTCATATCTTATTTTTTACGTCCTCTTCGATTGACGACTTTTTTCATAGAAGAACTCATTTTTCGGAAGCTCTCTAATAATTTATTGCGAGCCTCACTGTTTCTCACAATACTCTCAGAGATAGACTCAGTTTCTTCAGTATTCATCATCTTCTTCCCATCTGACATCTTCGCAAAAATGTAGTACAGACCAGGAATTACGAGTACCCCTATCAGAGTTCCAAGTGCCATTCCGCCCATTGCGGAACCACCTATCGTTCTATTACCAATCGCTCCAGCTCCAGTCGCCATAACGAGTGGAATCAAACCTGCAATGAAAGCAAACGAGGTCATAAGGATCGGTCTGAATCGAACTTTAGCACCTTCAATTGCCGCATCATACACACTCATTCCCTCTCGTCGCTTATGCACAGCAAACTCGACAATCAATACGGCATTCTTTCCGAGTAATCCGACCAGCATGATCAGTCCAACTTGCGCATAAATATCATTCGCAAGCCCCATCATCTTCAGCATAAAGAAGGAACCGAAAATCCCGACCGGGAGCGACAGAATAACCGCCAACGGCAATAAGAAACTCTCGTATTGTGCTGCAAGAACGAGATACACAAAGATCAGAACGACAAGAAAAATATATACTGATTCATTCCCTCTTTTCGCCTCATCATAGCTCAAACCTTCCCATGCGATATCATAACCAGCAGGCAATTTTTCTTTTGCCACCTCACGTACCGCTTGAATCGCATCAGCCGTAGTATATCCCTTTGCAGGTTGACCTTGAATCGACGCTGAATTGTACATATTATAGCGCGTAATCTCATTCGGACCTTGAGTTTTCACCAATCGCATGAAGGATGAATAAGGAACCATCTCACCTTGATCATTTTTTACATAAAGCTTCAAGATGTCGGATGGCAACCTTCTAAATTCCGGAGAGGACTGCACATATACTTTGAAGAATCGACCGAATCGAATGAACCCTTGTTCGTACGTTGATCCAATCAAGATATTCAAGTTTTCCATGGCTGTCCCGATCGAGACTCCTTTCTGCATCGCCGCGGCGTTGTCAATTTCAAGTTCGTACTGAGGATAATTTGCCGCAAAGAAGGTGAACATCCCCATTAGCTCTTTTCGCTTCTTCAACGCATCCATAAAATCATTGTTGATTTTATCAAATTCATGGTAATCCGTAGAAGTTGTTTTATCAATTAAACGCAAGGAAATACCTCCTGAAGATCCAAACCCTGGTACTGCTGGTGGCTCAAAATACTCTATGATAGCACCCAAATCTTTCGATTTCTCCTCAAGTTCCTCCATGATTTCATGTACCCCTCGAGATCTTTCGCCCCATGGTTTCAAGTCAATCATACACGTACCGGCATTCGAACCACGACCTTCAGTCATAATCTCATATCCCGCTAAAGACGACACAGATGATACACCCTCGACGCCTTCACAAATTTGTTGCAGTTCCTGAGCCACTTGATTTGTTCGCTCAAGTGTTGTTCCAGGAGGCGTTTGAATGATCGCATAAACCGTTCCTTGATCCTCACCAGGGATGAATCCAGATGGAACAACATTATTGGCTATCACAATCCCGAATGCAAAAGCTCCAATGATCAAAATTGTGAGTAATCGTCTATTTACAATCAATCGCAGTAGTTTCACATAACGACCCGTTAACTTATCGAATCGTCTATTGAACCAAGCAATAAATCGGGCAACAGGTGACTTACGTCTTGGTTGACCATGATTATTTTTCAGGATCATTGCACACAACACAGGCGTTAATGTGAGGGCGACAAGTGCAGAAAGAATAATTGAACTCGCCATTGTGATGGAGAATTGCCGGTAGAACGTACCGACAGGTCCAGACATAAATGCAATTGGAACGAAAACGGAAACCATGACGAGTGTAATCGCGATGATCGCCCCACTTATCTCGCCCATTACTTTCTTAACAGCGTGATAAGGTGATAAATGCTCCTCCTCCATCTTGGCGTGGACGGCCTCAACGACGACAATGGCATCATCGACGACAATTCCAATTGCCAATACGAGCGCAAATAATGTGATCAAGTTGATCGAGAGCCCAAACATTTGAAGAACGAAAAAGGCACCGATCAATGATACCGGAACGGCTATAATCGGAATGAGTGTTGAACGCCAATCCCCTAAGAAGAGGAATACAACTATCGCAACTAAGATGAAGGCATCCCGCAAAGTATGTGTCACTTGTTCAATGGATGCATCGAGAAATTGTGATACATCGTACGATATTTTATAATCTACTCCTGGAGGAAATGATTCTTTCATTTCTTCGAGCGTTGCTTTCACGTTTTCAATTACCTCGGTTGCATTACTTCCTACTGATTGTTTCAAGACAATTGCAGCGGATGGATCACCATCCAAATTGGAGTATATATCGAAGAATTCACTCCCCAACTCAATTTTCGCAAGGTCTCCCAATCGTAGAATTTCACCTTCAGAATTGGCGCGAACAATAATGTTTTCGTACTCCTCTGGTTTATTGAATCGACCTTTATACGTCAACACATACTCTAAGGATTGCGATTTAATTCCGGAGCTTTGTCCAATTCGACCAGGACGCCCAATGATACTTTGTTCGTTCATCGCCTCCATCACCTCTTCGACAGACACTTTGTACGCACGCATTCGATCAGGATTCAACCAAACCCTCATAGCGTAGGTTCTACTACCCAATATTGTTGTTCGAGCGACACCAGGAATCCGATTGATCTCTGGAATCATGTTGACGTTCGCGTAGTTGTACAAGAACTTCTCGTCGATGCTTTTATCCTTGCTGTATAAATTCACATACATCAACATACTCGGTTGAATCGGCGTAATGATGACACCTTCACGCTGCACAAGATCAGGGAGAAGCGGCATTACTTGATCGACTCTAGTTTTCACCCGAATCACAGCCTGATTGGGGTCGGTGCCGGGCTCGAAGACAATTCGAAGTGTTGCCTCCCCTGCACTCGTAGCATCGGTAGCCATGTAGCGCATTCCTTGAACCCCATTGATGGAATTCTCAAGCGTTGTTAATGTTGACTTCACCAAAACATCCGCACTGGATCCCGGATAGGCGATAAATATATTCACTGTAGTCGGAGCAATTTCCGGAAACTGTGAAGTAGGTAATTGATTAATTGCTAGTAGACCCGTAAATACGATGACAACCGAGATAACGATAGCCAGTACTGGTCTATGAATGATTTTACTAAACATGATAAATCTGTTTTATAAATGACTTATTCCGCGTAAACATCTAAACCAGAAATTGCTTTAGCTGGCTTGACGTACGTGTACTTAATTTTCTCGTTGACCTTCACTTTTCGAAGACCATCAAGAAGAATTTTATCTCCCTCTTTAAGTCCATGAGTAATCACGTATAAGTGTTCAATTTCTTGACCAATCGTTATATTTCTCGAACGAACAATATTGTCTTTGTCAATTACGTAGACATATCTTTTGTCAAGAATTTCGAAGGTTGTTTTCTGAGGAATGATCAAGGCATCATTGATTTGCGTCGTCAATAAGATATTACCTGTTTCACCGTGTCTCAATAGCCCATCTGGATTAGGGAAAGATGCTCTAAATGCGATGTTTCCAGTTTCGTTATTAAAATCTGCTTCGATTGTTTCAATGATTCCTTCCTGGTTAAAGATCTCTCCATTAGCCATCATCAAAGTAACCTTCGCATGCTCATCTGTACCGTGCTTCTTGCGATAATTGAGGTATTCAGCTTCAGGGACGTTAAAATAAACCCACATGGACTTATTATCTGATAGGCTTGTCAATAAATCACCTTCATCTAGAAGACTTCCTTGTCTTACCTGGAAACGGTCCATCATTCCTGTAAATGGTGCACGGATTTCAGTGAACCCTAAATGCACTTGTGCGATTTCAAGTTGTGCCTTTGCTTTTTGATAATTCGCTTTGGCCATTGCTAATTCATTCTGAGAAACAATGTTTTGATCTGCGAGCGCTTTTGTGTTTTTATACTCAATCTCAGCAAAATCCGCTTCGGCTTTCGCACGGTGAGCTTCCGCTTGATAGAGCATTGGCATGATACGGAACATCAATTGACCTTCTTTCACGGTTTGACCTTCATCCACAAATATTTTCTGTAGATATCCTCGTTCCAATGCCCTGACTTCGATGTGTTGAATTGAGTGAATTTGACAGACATATTCCTTTAAAAAGGTCGTGTCCATTATAATTGGATTTGTCACTAAGAAATTAGTTTCTTCTTCTTTTTCATGCTCCTCAGCCGATCCACAGCTTGTGAAGTAAAACATAGAAATCACGCCGAGTGAGATCAAAATTGTCTTCATAATTGATTGAATTAATTGTATTCGAAAAGTGTATTGAAAATGATAGTTGATGTTCGCGTTCTCATCAAATGAACCCTCTTGGAGTAAATGATGATGCAACTATGACGCAGGAGAAAACTAGCTCCAAGGAGATGGAAGAATCGGGACGACTCTAACTCATATCAAACTCTAAAAACCTGGAAGATAACGCATCGACTTGAATGGAGATTCCAAACAAAACGCGCTGGGTGTGCTGCTGATTTCTGAACAGACTTTAAGTAACTTCCTGTAGAAGTATGAACTCGATTGAATATGGAAATTGGATTAGAATTAATCTGAACGCCAAGCTGTGAAGATTCTTCTTCATCGCTTTTTTCGTATTCAATCACCGTTGTTAGTGGAAGGTTTGCTTGATGATCCTCTTTTGGGGAGATTTCAAGATGGGCAAGGTTAATTGAAACCTGCTCATTTTCCGAGTGATTCTGTAGATTCTTCTCAAGGATTTCAGTACTTCCCGCAAATGAATTGCCTGCGTTGAACGTACAAAGCAGCACAACAAAAAGGAAACGATATCGATTGAAAACTCTATTCATCGAAACAAATGTACACAAAGTTCAGTTTTGATCTATTTTACTCTGTTATTTTAATGTTAATCACATCAAACTTTTTTCCAACGAATTAATGCCTCTGAAACTGCGCCAATTTAAAGTGATACTAATCAATCGTTTGACTCGTTAAACTAACTTATCCATTAAGTGTACCTCAGTCGCTTTTATGAAGAAAAATAGCGCTGCAAAATGAAATTTATTCGTTTCCTTCCTCACATTTTGTATTTCACTAATCGAGTACCTTTTGCCTTTGGATTAAGAATATTTACTAATATTAATTATGCTTACGATTCCACTCAATTATCCCATGCCATCCGAACTGCCTGTTTTGGCAGTGGCGATAATTGTTTTCGCGCCAATCGTGATTGGTTTGGGTATCTATTTCTACTTCACTCGGCACACGCGACTATGGAAAAAAGGGATTTATCCTCCTAAGTTGAAGTTTTCTGAGGATAATCTTCTAGAAGCGTATCTCAGTCTAAGTGCTCGAATGCTGAGAAATGAAATAGGAAAACGCGGCGTTCAAGTACAATTTATCAACCGATACTTCAACCGCTATTTCCCAATGGCGAACTACCATTTTGCTGATTCTTTAGTGTTTTCAATGCGGCACCCTATTCAAATCCCTTCCGTTTGCGGATGGTTGAATGCCAGAATTGAAAAGGAAACCGAGCGAGCACAAGTCTTGTTCTTTTTAGCTGGAATTGCCTCACTGAATGGGGACATCGGTCAGAAAGAACGTTTATTCCTAGAACGAATTCGCCTAGAATTATCCGTTTCCAAGAAAATTTTGGAACATATCTACTCCATCTACGATTCGTTCAATGCGCATTTTGAAGAGCGGAAATCAGAGCGACCCATGCGGAAAAATGTTCGGGTGGACTTGTACCAAAAAATTATGGGAGTTTCTGCTACGGATGACGAGGTTGCATTGAAAAAAGCCTATCGTCGATTGGCGAAAATGTATCATCCAGATGTGATCGTAAACGGAACAGAGGCTCAGAAAAAAATGGCGGAGGATAAGTTTTTGGAGATTCAGAATGCATATGAGTTTTTGCTGGAAGAGATCAAGACTTCGATATAAATTAACCAACGTTCCTTTCGTACTCGGTCAGCTGACTTATCGGCTTGTTCAGCAAAAGCTGTCTGTTCAAATCGAATAACTAATCACCAGAATATCGACCAAAAAAAAACACCTCCATCCAAAAAGGACGAAGGTGTTTCAAATGTATTAAAGCTTCAGATTAATATCTGTAGTGCTCTGGTTTGAATGGCCCTTTCACTTCTACTCCAATGTATGAAGCTTGTTCTGGGCGCAAAACTGTCAACTCCGCTCCTACTTTCGCAAGGTGCAATGCTGCTACTTTCTCATCCAAATGCTTAGGAAGCATGTAAACGTCGTTTTCGTATTGGTCTGTGTTGTTCCACAATTCCAATTGAGCCAATGTTTGGTTCGTGAACGAGTTCGACATTACAAACGATGGGTGTCCTGTTGCACAACCCAAGTTTACCAAACGTCCTTCTGCAAGCAAAATGATGTCTTTTCCGTTGATCGTGTACATGTCAACTTGTGGTTTGATCTCGATTTTAGATGCTCCGTGATTTTTGTTCAACCAGCCCATATCGATTTCGTTGTCAAAGTGTCCGATGTTACACACGATCGTTTTATCGCGCATTGCTTCGAAGTGTTGTCCTTGAACGATGTCTTTGTTTCCAGTCGTCGTTACAACGATATCCACTTTATCCACGACGTTTTCCAACAAACGAACTTCAAAACCGTCCATTGCAGCTTGAAGCGCACAAATTGGATCAACTTCAGTCACGATCACACGTGCTCCAGCTCCTTGCAATGATGCAGCAGAACCTTTACCAACGTCACCGTATCCACACACAACAGCTACTTTTCCAGCCATCATTGTGTCAGTAGCACGACGAATCGCATCTACCAATGATTCTTTACAACCGTATTTGTTATCGAATTTCGATTTAGTAACCGAATCGTTCACGTTGATTGCAGGCATTACCAATGTTCCAGCTTTCTTACGCTCGTACAAACGGTGAACTCCAGTTGTTGTTTCTTCCGACAATCCTTTGATGTCTTTCGTCAACTCTGGGTAACGATCGAATACCATGTTTGTCAAATCTCCACCATCGTCCAAGATCATGTTCAACGGTTTTCCGTTTTTAAACGAGAACAATGTTTGCTCGATACACCAATCGAATTCTTCTTCGTTCATACCTTTCCAAGCAAAAACTGGAACTCCTACCGCTGCCATTGCTGCTGCTGCTTGATCTTGCGTTGAGAAAATATTACATGATGACCATGTAACATCTGCACCCAATTCGATCAATGTTTCAATCAAAACTGCTGTTTGGATCGTCATGTGAAGACATCCTGCGATGTTCGCTCCAGCCAATGGCTTAGACGCACCAAACTCCTCACGAAGCGCCATCAATCCTGGCATTTCAGCTTCGGCGATGTTAATCTCTTTACGCCCCCAATCAGCAAGACTAATGTCTTTTACTTTGTACTGTACTTTTTCTG
Source organism: uncultured Fluviicola sp. (assembly GCA_937919725.1). Taxonomy (GTDB): domain Bacteria; phylum Bacteroidota; class Bacteroidia; order Flavobacteriales_D; family Crocinitomicaceae; genus UBA4466. Next base: position 16,580 of record CALFOS010000062.1, read on the forward strand.
TTGTACTCATATTATTGTTCTATTATTTCATTTTCCGAAGTGCAAAGGTACGAAGTTCCTCTGTGAATAGAAAATGGATTGTTGGATTGTTTGGATTAGTTGGATTTTTAGATCGTTGGATCTTTGGATTAGTTAGATTATTGGATTTAATTGCGTTACGGAGAAATCAATAAATCCAAGCGCAAGCCGATCAGTCGGCTGACTGATCAAGACCTTTACGCTCCAAAAATTCAGCACCGCCGGAGGCAGCAGCGAAGCTAATCCAATAATCCAGTAACCCAATTAATCCATCCTACCCCTCACCAACTCTTCCAAGCCATCAATGAAGCGATCGTGGCTATTTGAGCTCGGAACCAACTGCACTTTTTCGCCGCCGTGCTCTTCGAAAATTTCTTGGTATTCATCACCAATTTCAATAAGCGTTTCGAGGCAATCGGCTACAAATGCTGGACTGAAAACCAATAATTTCTTTGCGCCTGCTTTGGCTTGCTCCTCAACGACTTTATCTGAAAACGGCTCCAACCATTTTTTATTCAAACGCGATTGGAAACAAACCGTGTAATCTGATTCTTTCAATCCAAGTTTTGCTGCGATGAGGCGCGTGGTTGCAAAGCAAGTTGCTTTATAGCAAAATTTATTCGTGTCGTTGAGTTCTGTCTCGCACGGTTGATCTTCGCATAAATCGGAACCTTCGTACACTTTATCCACATGGCGATCTGGCAAGCCGTGGTACGAAAACAAAATATGGTCGTAATCATCAAAATTGAAGGCTTTAGCGCGGTCAATAATTGAATCGATGTACCCTTCGTTGTCCCAAAATTGATTGATCACACTCACTTGAGGGATAACCCACCATTTTCGCATGATGTCCATTGCCAAATCCATTGCCGACCCTGTGGAGGCACTTGCGTATTGCGGAAAAAGCGGCAAAACAATAATATGATCGTAATTTTCGGTACGCATCCTTTCAAGCACATCATACATCGAAGGATTTTGATAACGCATTGCCATGTGAACGCTTAGATTATCATCTGGAAAGCGCTTCTGAAGTTTCTCTACAACTGCTTCCGTATGCGTGATGAGCGGTGAAATTCCGCCAGAAATATCGAACAATTCTTTGTAAATCTTTGCTGATTTTGGTGCACGAAATGGAACAATAATTCCATTCACCAACAATTTTCGTCCCAACCATGGAAGGTCGATTACCCGCGGATCGTTCAAGAATTCGCTCAGGTAGCGCCGAACATCGTTCGTTTTTGGACTGTCGGGAGTTCCCAACTGAATTAACAGTACCCCAATTCGTTTTTTCATCATACTAAAATAATTTTGTTCGCCAATCTGCTGCCTCATCTTCCGTAAGAAGTCCCAATTTCACCAAATAAGAAACCGTTTTCTCAAATGCCAGCGGATATTGAATTCCTGCGTAGTTCCAATCTGTTTCGTTGAGCCAATTTTCTACATGACTTCTGCGCAAATTGTATCGCCAGCTGATCAAGTCGATGGCATTTTCATTTTCTTTGAGTTCGAAGGCTTTTTGGTTCACGACTTCGCACATGCGCTTCAATTCTTCGGGATATTTCTCGAAAATTTCGTTTCGAACCGCAATCACAAAGCAGGGCCATGGAGTGACAATTTCACCGATGTAGCGGCATTTTTTTTGAGCGGTATACGGATGCGTGGTATATTTTTCCCACAGAAATCCTTGTGCTTCATTGTTTTCGAGTGCCCAAAGTGCGCCGTAGACATCTCCCACAACATTAAATTTCAATGCTTCAGTATCCCAACCTTCCTTGTGCGCGGTTACGTAGGACATCAAATGCGATCCTGATCCTTCCCGAGAAATCGCAAACGTTTTTCCTTCCAAATCTGCTACTTCATTGATGTTCGATTTGTACGGAACGTGTATTCCCCAGTGTAATGGTGTATTAACAAACACTTGAATAATTTTCGCATCCAATCCTTTCAAAATGGCACGCGTTCCACCTTCGGTGAGCAAAATGGCCACATCCAAAGCTTCCGTTTCAAGTCCACGGATCATCTGTCCAGTTCCGCCGCCCATATCGCTCCAATGGAGTTGAATTTGTTCGTCCTTAAATTTTCCTTCTTCAATTGCCATTCGCCATGGTAAATTGAAATGCTCGGGTACTCCCCCTATTTTCAATCGCAACATCTATTAATCGTTTAGTTTTCGGTCTTCCGAAAATTGCATGTCGTGCAAATTTCGATAGAATCCGTTCAATTCCAGTAATTCTGCTTGCGTTCCTTGTTCCACAATTCGCCCTTTTTCGAGTACCACAATTTTATCAGCCGATTGAATTGTCGACAGTCGGTGTGCAATCACGATCGCCGTTCGTCCCTTTGTTAATCGTGTCGTGGCTTCTTGAATCAATTCTTCCGATTCGTTATCCACACTCGAAGTTGCTTCGTCCAAAATTAAGATATGTGGATTGTACACAAACGCTCGAATGAAGGAAATCAATTGGCGTTGACCGACCGAAATCATTCCTCCGCGTTCGCCTACTTGCGTGTCGTAACCTTGTGGCATTTTCATGATGAAATCGTGTGCTCCAACGGCTTTTGCGGCTGCAATCACATCCTCGCGCGTGATGGATTCGTCGCCAAGTGTAATGTTTTGCTCGATGGTATCCGAGAATAAGAAAACATCTTGTAGCACGATGGCAATATTTCTTCGGAGGTACACCAATTCGATGTCGCGAATGTGCACGTTTCCGCAACTAATTTCGCCTTTTTGGTACTCATAAAATCGACCCAACAGCCCGACGAGGGAACTTTTCCCAGCTCCTGTTGCTCCAACAAACGCAACGGTTGATCCAGGTTCAATCACCATATTGATGTCGCGCAGCACCCAGTCCTCGTCCGTGTATGCGAAGGAAACATTCTCAAATCGAATTTCAGCATCGAAATCGCATTCCGTTACTTTTCCTTCGTTCTGGATGTGGTCGTCTAAGTCGATAATTTCGAACACACGTTCCGCTCGCACAACTCCACGTTGGAAAATATTGAACTTATCGGCCAATTGTCTGATCGGGCGGTACAACATTTGAATCCAAAGCGTAAACGAAATGAACAAACCGAACTGACTTTTGGCTCCTTCGAGATCAATACCGCGTACTTTTAGCGCGCAATAAACGATCAGAATCGCGATTGAAAAAGAACTCAGCAATTCGACCACAGGGAAAAAGATGGAATTGGCCCAAATGGCTTTCACGTGCGATTTTCGGTGTACAGCATTAATTTCTTTAAACGATTCGTATTCTTGATTTTGTCGGCTAAACAACTGTACCAACGACATTCCAGTGAGGCGTTCTTGCACAAAAGTATTCAGATTGTTTACCGCTTCGCGCTCCATCTTTAGGGATTTTCTCAACGCCCGAGCGAAAACTCGGGTCGCATAAAGTAAAATTGGAATCGGGAGTAGCGTAAGCAGAGCCAATTCCCAATCGAAGTAAAACATGCCCAAAATTGCGATTAGCACGGCTAGCACATCGCCCATTCCACTCATCAAACCAGCAGAAAACACTTCAGTAATCGCTTCAAGATCAGAAACGAGTCGCGTGACCAGTGCACCAATTGGCGTTTTGTCGAAGTAACTCATTCGGAAGGTTAAGATCTTCGCCATGAGTTCTTTCCTCAAATCTCGGATGATGGATTGCGCAAATAAATTGGAATAATACGAAGATAGAAATTGAAAAAGTCCCTCAAAAATTAACAATGCGCCAACGATAATCGTCCACATGAGAAGCATGGATGCATCCTGCGATTGGGTGATGAATTTGTCTACCATCATTCCAATAATTGCCGGACGCATGGGTCCAAGAATACCAAGAATAACCGTGCAAATAATTGCGATCAGAAAAAGCCCTTTGTACAACCTCCAGTAGGAGAGCAGTCGCTTAAAAACGTTCACATTGAGCTTGGATTTCATCTCCATAGCGCAAAAATAATCAAAGATTAGGGATTGCTAAGAGAAATTTGCGATTTGCTTCGGCAGAATCGGTCCTAATTTCGAGCCAGACAGATTTCTTCAAATCAAGGGGCAGAAGTGTGGCGAAAATCAACTAACTTTACGGTAAACTTCGTAGCAATGGTTCACAACTTATCCAACACAAAATCTATTTTCTCTACTTTTTTAGCTGAGATTCGAGATATCGACATTCAACACGATTCGATGCGATTTCGACGAAACCTCGAACGAATTTCGGAAGTGTTGGGTTATGAATTATCGAAAACAATGTCGTACGAAGACCGGTTGGTTACCACGCCTCTGGGCGAAGTGGATGTTCCAGTATTGAAGGATCAACCAGTTTTAGCGACCATTTTGCGGGCAGGATTAGGAATGCACCAAGGATTGCTGAACTATTTCGATCGTGCGGAAAGCGCATTCGTATCCGCGTATCGGAAACATTCTACGGCCGAAGATTTCGAAATTTACGTGGAATACCTCGCCTCGCCAAAATTGGATAAACGCATTTTGATCATCAGCGATCCAATGTTGGCAACTGGAAGTTCGATGGTAACGGTGTACAAAGCGATTTTAAAACAAGGAATTCCTGTTAAAACCTATATCGTTGCTGCCATCGCTACACCAGATGCATTGGAGTATTGTCAAGCGCATCTGCCCGACAACACCGAGTATTTTATTGGGGCGATCGATTCTGAATTAACTGCCCAATCGTACATTGTACCTGGGCTTGGTGACGCGGGAGATTTAGCTTACGGAGAAAAATTCTAGAGATGTACTGGTCGAAACTAAGCGGGTTATTTTTGCTTTCAATTATCAAGTTTTTCTTTACACCACTTGGTGGGCCAGCGTTGAAATTGTCTTTTCTTGAAACATACCTGTCGTGTGTTTCAGGAGGTATTTTTGGAGCTGCCATTTTCTATTTCTCAGCCAGTTATTTCATACGCCGCGCTTTAGAAAAGCGAGCTGAATACCATAAAAAATGTTTAGCTGAAGGGATAGAAGTCATTGAAAAGCGAAAATTTACGCGTACGAATAAGTTCATTGTGCGTGTAAAAATGAAATTAGGAATCTTTGGTACCGCTATGTGGGTACCTCTGTTTTTATCGGTTCCGATCGGAAGTATTGTCACCGCAAAATTTTATGGTCACGATAAGCGCACCTTTCCAATCATTGTATTTGGAATGTTTTTTAATGGTTTGGTGATGACGAGTATCGCTTATTTTATCATGGGATGAAGCATCTTTTCTTTGATTTAGACAGAACACTTTGGGATTTCGATAAAAATTCGGAATCCGCCTTGACGATATTATATGACGAGTTGAAACTCGACGACCATTTGCGCTCCTTTCAGTCGTTTCATACGAAGTATAAGAAAGTGAACGGTGAACTGTGGCACAAGTATTCGAAAGGGGAAATTAGTAAAGAGGTACTGCGCGTCAAACGTTTTGCCGACACGCTTCATCATTTTGATGTGAAGAACAAAGAACTCGCCGAAGCACTTGCTGATGGCTATGTTTCGCTCTCGCCGTATCAAACCAATCTTTTTCCAGATACCTTGGAAACCCTGGAGAAATTGAAAAACGACAACTTCGAATTGCACATTATCACGAATGGTTTTAGCGAAGTACAACACATTAAACTCGACAAAAGTGGATTAAAGCCCTACTTTGATGTTGTTTTGTGTTCGGAAGAAGTAGGGAAAAGCAAACCATCTCGCCTCGTTTTCGATCATGCCTTGGAACTCGCGAAGGCAAAGGCCGATGAAAGTATTATGATTGGCGACAGCTACGAAGCGGATATTGTGGGTGCAGAAAATGCTGGAATTCGTGCGATTTTATTCGACCCCGATCGCGTTCACCGCGAGGGAAGACACACGTGGCACATCCATGAACTAAAAGCAATTCCAGAAACGCTGCCTTGGATGTAAGTGATTTAGACGTCTTTTTCTCTACTGAGATGCAATTTGATCGGCTTCGTTTCCGGTCCGTGATACACCTTGATAATTAATTTGTTCCGGTTGAGAAAGCCAAAGGAATAATGAATTTCATAAGGCGTTGGAGCCGAAATGTTGTGAAATTTCAATTTTCTACCGTCACTCACAAAATCGTAGACAGTTGTGAACACCGAATCTTCAATTACGTTATAATTGGTCATGGTGTAAATCAAGGATTTGTTCACCACTCGGATCCGCACATTTTCTACGCACGCAGTATCCATGGATTTTCTATGAACACGGAAACCCATTCCATGAAGTTCATCGCCATGAATTTCCATTACCTCAAAGCCGCTGTTGAATTTATAGTGCCATGTACCAGCCATTTTTTTGACCTTGTTTGGCAATTGCGCTTGCACCGAGACCGCGAGACACATTAAAACGAATAAACTCCCCAACTTTTTCATGATCACACCAATTTATGAATGTAATTCTTGTCTTAGCTTTTCATACAACACCATTCCAGTAGCAACACCAACGTTCAATGACGCAATTTCACCGATCATCGGAATTCTACAGGCCACATCGGCTAAGTTGATCAAATCTGACGTGATTCCATCTTTCTCCGACCCCATAATTACAGCAACCGAACCGCGGAGGTTTGTTTGATACAGCGGAGTATTCGACTTTTCCGTACATGCCACCACGCGCAATCCGCATTGTTGGATGTAAAATAGTGAATCTTTCAAATTGTCCGTACGGCAAATTTTAATACGATTGAGTGCACCCGCCGAAGCTTTAATGGCATCAGGCGTAACTTGAGCAGAACCTTTTGCGGGAATCACGATCGCATCCACACCCTCACATTCCGCAGTTCTAGCAATGGCTCCGAAATTTCGAACATCTGTGACGCGATCGAGCGCTAAAATGAATGGTTTTTTTCCGTCGGCAATTAACTCTTCGACCACCTCCTCAATTTTAAAATAACCGATCGGAGACGCCATGGCGATTACACCTTGGTGATTTTGATCGGTAATGCCATCCAATTTTTCGCCTGGAACAAACTGCAATTGGTGATTTTTGCCCGCCAAAGCCTCTTTCAATTCCATGAAAAGGTCTTTTTGCATCCCTTTCTGAATTAAGATCTTGTTGATCTCACGATCCGCTTTGATGGCTTCAATCACCGCACGCACTCCAAAAATATACGATTCATCTGTCTTCTTTGGTCGGCGTTCGTAATTGCGTTCCTCTTGATCTGAATCTCTGTGGCGCTCACCGCTAAATTCTCTGTCTCTTTCTCCCATCACTAAAAAATATATACTATATCTACTTTCATTAATTCGCTGACCGATTTTGCCACAGGACAAGCTTCTGCCACTCGAACGATTCGTTTTTGAATTTCTTCATTCCATTTATTCATCGACAGATCGAGCCCAATCTCTAAACGTTCGATGCGTCGAGGTCCGGAAGCCATTGTTTTTGTCACCTCGCCTGTTCCGCCCACCATTTCCAAATTGTGCTCGTTACAATAAATTCCAATAATGGAAATCATGCACGAAACATACGCTGTAGCAACAAGATCGGTAGGCGAAAATGCTTCACCTTTCCCATGATTGTCCGTTGGCGCATCCGTTAAGATTTCCGTTCCAGATTTGAGATGTGTGCATTTCGTGCGAAGTCCACCCAAATATTCGATTCTTGCAGTTGCCATCTGTTTCGTTTTAAGTACTTTTGTAATCGGCTCTCGCTGTAAAATTAGCTTTTTTTTCAGCGTGCAGGTCAACAAATGGATTAAGTGCTTGCGATGAGTGAAATAGTAGACGGAGAAAATAAGGTTCGAATTAAAAAACCGAAGTGGTTGCGTGTAAAATTGCCGACAGGTGAAAACTATAAACGCGTCCGATCTTTGGTGGATGAGCACAAGCTTCACACCATATGTGAGAGTGGCAATTGTCCCAATATGGGCGAATGTTGGGGAGAAGGAACAGCAACATTCATGATTCTAGGGAATATCTGTACCCGTTCGTGTGGGTTTTGTGCTGTGAAAACAGGTCGTCCGGATGATGTAGATGAATTTGAACCAGGTCGTGTTGCCCATAGCGTGAAAACAATGGGAGTGAAACACGCGGTGATCACTTCAGTAGATCGCGACGATTTGAAAGATGGCGGAGCGCTAATTTGGGCGCAAACTATTCGAGCAATTCGTCAGCAATCGCCAACAACGACGCTCGAAACATTGGTTCCAGATTTCGCTGGAAAATGGGAAAACCTGCAGCACATCATCGACGTCGCACCGGAAATTGTTAGTCACAACCTCGAAACCGTTCGTCGATTGACGAAAGAAGTGCGTATCCAGGCGAAATATGATCGCAGTTTGGAGGTATTGTTTCGACTGAAAAAAGGCGGAATGAATACGAAATCAGGGATTATGCTTGGTTTGGGCGAAACCTATGACGAAGTGATCGAAACGATGGAAGATTTGAGGAGTGTAAACGTGGACGTTCTCACCATCGGACAGTACTTGCAGCCTACTGTAAAGCACCTTCCAATCGATGAGTTTATTACACCCGAACAATTCGCTGAATACAAAGAGCTTGGACTCAAAATGGGGTTTAGATATGTGGAGAGCGGACCGCTTGTTCGATCCTCTTATCGAGCTGAAAAACACCTGTTTTAGATTAGACGTGTATATTTTAGATAATTTTTTAGGTGAAGCTTAACGTACTATCCTTAGAAAAGCCATAATTTTACACAGTGAACGAATGCCAAAATGTGGTCTTAAAAAATGTTAATCTTCTAAGAATTATTCGTAATTTGGCGCTCGCGATAAACTTTAAATTACTTGATAACATAAAAATATGAAGCGTAACAATGTTATAATCGGTTCGGTTGGAATTGTAGCAATAGCTGCACTTTTCGCCGTTTCCCCTTGGAAATCAAACGATTCGGTAGGTGCTTACACCCAGGAATCATTCACTTCACTTACTGTAAAATCAGCAGACGACGCGCGATTGTGGTTGGAAGCTAAATACATCGATCCAGAGACTGGAGAGAGAATTAGTGATAAAAAATTGCGCCAAATAGATGCTGCGGTTCTTAATATTCCAAAAAGTCGTGCAGTTTCTTTCGTAGAACAAGGGCCTGACAATATTGGGGGTAGAACGCGAGCAATTCAAGTGGACAAACAGAACGGCAACATTATATATGCTGGAGGTGTTTCTGGAGGATTGTTTAAATCTTTGAACAGTGCCAATCTTTGGACACGGGTAGATGCATATGAAACGCAATGTTCTCCATTTATTTCGTCGATGGCTCAGTTTTCGAACGGAACCTTATTCGTTTCAACTGGATCAAATCAAGAAGGCTGGGGCGGAAACGGAGTTTGGTATACACAAGACGGAGGTGATACATGGACAGTAGTACCTGGAACTTCTACGATCTCAAATATCACAGAAGTTGTCGCTCCTACTGGTGGTACAACTTTATGGTTAGCGACAACATCTGGATTGAAAAAATGGGGCTTTGGAGATGCTACCTTAACATCTGTTACGACGTCATCTGGAGGATGTAGCGCACTTGCTGCTTCACCAAACGGTCAAGTTATGGTAGCCGCAATTGGATCTAATAAAGTATTTGTTTCTACCGATTACGGTGTTACTTTCATGGATAAATCGGGTACTGGTACAGGCTCAGTTCCAAGTGGATCAGGGCGTTACGAATTTGCCGTGTCTCCAACATTGAATTCAAGTGGTAACTATTCTACTTATGTCGTTCGAACAGGTAGTAACCTTGTGGGGATGCACGTTTCGCACGATAGTGGAAATACGTGGTCTCAGTTCGTTGGTTCCTCAGGAACTCCAAGTAACTTAGATATCTACCGAAATCAAGGAACGTACAACTCAATCGTATCTGTAACTCCTCAAAATCCTGAGAAAATTTTAATTGGAGGGATTGATATTTGGAAATGGCAACAAACTACAAACAGTCCTCCATCAGGTGGGTTTGAGAAATTAACTCAGTGGTTCTTGCAACCAACTTCACCGAAGTATGCACACGCTGATAATCACGAAATGAAATGGTCGGGTAACAAACTCTACCTTGGTAATGACGGAGGTATCGGTATTACGTACAATCCCGAAGATGAGTGGTTCCCTGCAAATCGTGGGTACAATGTCACGCAATTCTACGGTATTGCATTCGATAAAAACGGAGCAGTGATGGGTGGAGCTCAGGACAACGGTACAGTCTACAACGATCATCAATTATCTACCTTCAAAGAATTTAAAGAGGTATCAGGTGGAGATGGATTCCAGTGTGAAATTTCGTTCTTCAATCCTAAGGTGTTATTTACTACTTCACAATTTGGAAGTGGAATGCGCTCTACGGATGGTGGACAAACAATTGAATCTTTCCTTCCAGATGTTCCTTCTTCTTACGATGCTTTTGGAACAGATGGTTCATCATATCACCCATTCCACACCAATATCTTCTTGGCAGAGTATTATGATGTGAACTCCCGCGATTCGGTTGTGTACACGCCAAATCAAAATCATTTAGCTGGCAGTACAATCATGGTTCCAAGTAAAACAACCAGTGATAGTATGGAGTTCGTTCTGCCATATGCACTTTACTACAGCGATACATTGGATTATACTTCGTCCTTATCTATGACTGAAACATCAGTTGTAAATGGAATTAGTGGGCAAACAATATACCTTGGGCTCTACTCTTGGGTTCACCATGGAACTGCAGGTTCAGGACTTATTCCACCAATTGTTGGCGATTCAATATTAGTTGATTTTGAAACTGGAACAGATACCGTAGTTGTTGAGAGCGTTGGTTCATATATCCACTACTATTCTCAAAATACTTTATCACCAGACATCTACGATATGGGAATTGATTCGGTTCTCTACGGTGTAGCTTGGAATAGAGTAACCGTTCAAGATCCTTACCAATCTTGGTTCTTGATGTACGTGAACGCAAACTCTGGCGAACTTTGGGGTACGCGTAATTCGCTTCGTCTTTCAACGCAAGATATGCAATGGGGAGTTATTGTTCGCGGTATCGGTGGTTCTGGTGGCGATATGGACGTTGAGTTCTCGAGAGATTTGAACCGATTATACATTACAACTGGTGGATCTACAGTGACGAGGGTCGACGGACTGAGGGATGTTTATACTTCCGACTCAACTTTCATGGCAGATGCTTTCTGGCACGAAGAGGGTGCACCTTCTGTTACTACTGCACCAAATGGAACTGCCAAACTTACGTTTAGTCCTGGTGGAAGCATAGAAGGAATTGCGGTTAACCCATCAGACGAAAACGATGTAGTCGTGGTAACAGGAGTAGGATCAAACAATATCAAGCGTTCTATGAATGCTGCTGGCCCCTCTCCAACTTTCACAAACGTAGGTTCGATCGCTGGTTCAAATAGCCCTGCAACCTACGACGCTATCATCGACAGAGATAATCCAAACATTATTGTAGTTGGAACTTCGAGCGGAGTATTCGTTACTGAAAATGGTGGGACATCTTGGACGAATGGTTCAGCTGGTTTCCTCGGAACACCAGTATATGAAGTAAGACAATCGTGGAGAACTTGGAACGAAGGTAACTTCCGACCAGGAGAAATATATCTCGGAACGTATGGACGTGGAATTTGGAGCTCATCGTCGTACCTCAGTACACCGGATATGAGCAACAACGGAAACAACGGAACTTCAATCGAAGATTTCAAAACAAACTTGTTCCCTTATCCAAATCCAACTTCGGCAAGCACGAGTCTTTCATTCGAATTGGCAAAGGCTTCAGATGTTACGATTCAAGTGTACAACCTTTCTGGTCGTCTCGTGAAAACAATTACTAAGAAACACATGAGTCAAGGCTCACAAGTGGTTGATATCGATGGAGCAGATTTAGGCTCTGGCACGTACGTCGTGAAAATGGTTGCTGGTAAGCAACTTGCTACAACGAAGTTCGTGAAGATGTAGGCACCTTAAAAATAATACACAAAGTCCCGATGCTCTCACGACATCGGGACTTTTTTATTTCATGAAAACTGAACGAAAACAACCCCTCAATTCACCGAGAAATTCTACATTTGTAGCAAACATAAAAACATGAGCACGTACGATATTACAATTATTGGATCTGGACCTGGAGGATATGTAGCAGCTATTCGTTGCGCACAACTAGGTATGAAAACAGCGATAATCGAAAAATACGACACCTTGGGTGGAACGTGCCTCAACGTTGGGTGCATTCCGTCGAAAGCATTACTCGACTCATCAGAACACTTTCACAATGCTGCGCATAACTTCGAAGAACATGGAGTTGACCTAAACGGCGTGAAAGCGAACATGAAACAAATGATCAAACGGAAAAATGAAGTTGTCGCTCAAACATGCAATGGTGTTAAATTTCTCATGGACAAAAACAAGGTGGAGGTACATTACGGTTTGGGATCTTTTGTTGACAAAAATACGGTAAAAGTTACCGCGAAGGACGGAAAAGAAACGTTGCTTTCAACAAAAAACATCTTGATTGCTACTGGATCAAAACCGAACTTCTTTCCAGGAATGGAGCCAGACAAAAAACGGATTCTTACATCTACTGAAATGTTGAACCTCGAAGAAATTCCAGGTAAATTGCTCGTGATTGGCGCTGGTGTTATTGGGCTGGAGCTCGGTTCCGTTTTCGGACGACTCGGCACGCAAGTAGAAGTGGTGGAATTTGCTAAGGCAATTATTCCGACGATGGACAGCACACTCTCCAAAGAACTGACGCGTGTTTTGAAAAAGGACGGATTCAAATTTCATCTGGAACACCGCGTTCAAGGCGTAAAAAACACGGGGAAAGGAGTGAAATTAACCGCGCTCAACAAAAAAGGAGAAGAAGTTACCCTGGAAGCAGACTATTGCTTAGTTGCTGTGGGACGGAAAGCATACACCGAAGGTCTTGGATTGGAAAACATCGGACTAGAGGTGAACAATCGCGGACAAGTAGACGTGAATGAGCACCTACAAACAAGTGTTCCAAACGTATACGCGATTGGCGATGTGATTAAAGGTGCAATGTTGGCACACAAAGCGGAAGATGAAGGTGTATATATTGCTGAGCTTCTCGCAGGACAAAAACCACACATCAACTACAATTTGATTCCAGGTGTGGTATACACGTGGCCAGAAGTTGCCGCAGTTGGAAAAACGGAAGAAGAATTGAGATCAGCAGGTGTCGAGATTAAAATCGGACAATTTCCAATTAAAGCCTTGGGTAGAGCTCGCGCAAGCGGTGACATTCAAGGTGTCGTGAAAATTATAGCAGACGCCGCTACGGATGAAGTATTGGGCGTTCACATGATCGCACCGCGCGCTGCCGATTTAATAATGGAAGCTGTTACAGCAATGGAATTTAGAGCTTCTGCTGAGGATATGGCCCGCATTTGTCATCCACATCCAACTTACTCTGAAGCTTTGAAGGAAGCAGCTCTAGCGGCTACAGATGATCGCGCGATGCACGTATAATCAAAAAATCTTAGATATATAAAAAAAGCGAACTGATGTTCACCCTTTTTTCGTTATTAGCATTTACTTTTACGACATTTCTTTTTCTTCTTCTTTTTGCCTTTCACCAAAGTCATCTCATCGACCAAGTTCGTTGCGCCTGCATATTTGTCCATGATCCATAATACGTAACGGATATCCACCGTAATATTCCTGCAACGATCCGCATCAAACATAAAATCGCTCATCGTGCTTTCCCACGAACGATCGAAGTTCAATCCCATCAAATTTCCTTCAGCATCGATCACTGGCGAACCAGAATTTCCTCCTGTCGTATGATTTGATCCTGTGAAACACACCCACAGCTCGCCATCTTGATCGTATCCGTCGTAATCTTTCGATTCTGCCAAGGCTCTGAAATCGGGCAACAATTCAAAATCGGCCTCGCCAGTATTGTTTTTATCCAAAATTCCGCGTAAGGTTGTATGTTCCGTGTAGGCCATTCCATCGTGCGGAGCAGATCCTTCCAGTTTTCCGTAGGTAATTCTCAAGGTTGAATTCGCATCTGCCCAATGTTTGTCCTTTGGGAACATTTCCAACTTTCCTTCAACGTATACCTTCAATTGCTGATCCATCAACCCGTTGAATAAACGCACTTGTGGAATTACATTTTCGTACAAATCGGCACTCATTCCTTTCCAAAGTAGGTAGGCTGGATCGCTCGCAACAAAATGCGAGAGTGTGGAATCGTTGAGCCTATTCAAAAATGCATCAAAACGCGCTTCGTTCGTAAGCACGGAATTAGAATAAATGTCATTCGCCCATTCTTCCGCCGATTTCGATTTCAACAAATCGCTCATCCCATTTTTCTCCATTCTGCGGATGTATTCTTCCGTGGTTTTAACGAAGATTTTTCGATCGGTCATCTCGTCGTAATCCTTGAAAAATCCCTTCGCGTCCTTGCGCAGGTCTTCGATCGCTTTTGATAGGTCATCCTTATCTAAATACGACTCAAATTCGTCCATGAATTTCTCAATACCCCGTGCACGTTTGAACGATTCTGCCCCAACGTACATGTACTCAATCGCCATTCCGTAGGCAAAATCACTTCCTTTATACAAAGCAACAATCTTGTTCATCTCCTCAATCACTCCACCATATTTCAACTTCCATTCCGGTTTCGAATTCGCCATGTCTAAGTAGATTTTCTCTCGATCCAGCTTGATTTGAATAGCATTAACCGTTTGCAGACCACCGATTTGTCCGATCCATTTTTTCCAGCCATTTGCGATACTTGCTTGCTTAGACGCGTATTTTATTCTGAGTAAATCTGAGGATCGCATACTCGCATCAATCACGCTCAGAGATTCTTGACGCATCGCAATTCGCGCTGGACGTTCTGTATCCATGATATAGCGCAAATGCTCTGAAGATAAATGCTGCTCCGTTGTTCCAGGGAATCCGTATACCATCGTAAACTCGCCTGGCACTCGATCTTTCACCGAAACCGGGAAAAAATGCAAGGGTTTGTACGGTTGATTCGACGGACTGTATTCGGCCGGCATATTGTTCGGTCCTGCATAAATTCTAAACACCGAAAAATCACCCGTATGTCTTGGCCACACCCAGTTATCAGTATCTCCCCCAAACTTCCCAACACTGCTTGGAGGCGCTCCAACTAATCGCACGTCTTTGAATACCTCTTGGACAATCATGTAATATTCGTTGCCGTAATTGAACGGCTTTATGGAAGCTTCGTAGTGCGTTCCGCGCGTTGCATCCTCAATTAATGTTTTGATATTTGATTTCACCTTGTCGTCGTACGCCTGACCAGAAAGTCCTTGTGTTCCAAAGAAAACTGCTTTCGTCATGTCTTCAATTCGCACGATTCGCGCAGCCGTTAAACTAGGATTCGCTAACTCCTCCGCGAGCGTTTTCGCCCAAAAACCATATTTGATGTAATCATTTTCTAGAGAAGAGTGAGATTGAACTTGCGAGTATCCACAGTGATGATTTGTGAGTAGTAAGCCTCGATCGGACACCAATTCGGCGGTACATCCACCCCCAAAATGCATGATGGCATCTTTCATACTCGATTTGTTGACGCTGTAGATGTCCTCAGCAGACAGTTTCATACCCATCGCACGCATATCATCTTCAAATGCTTTAATCACCGAAGGAATTAGCATCCCCTCTTCCGCGGAAACACGGAAAAGCGAAATCATCATGCACAGCAGTGCTAAACTTATTCTTTTCATACTTCATTTTTGAGTCTGCATAAAGATAGGAATTTCGCTGGGAGTGTTGAAAATGAAGTACGACAATCCTCGAAACAAATCAATTTACGTATCTTTGTGGCGTGGAAATGTTAAACTTTATTTTTCGATTGGGCGTTGTTTTCGCTATTTACGGGTTCCTTTGGGGAATCATCGATCTTGGCATGCGTCTTCTAACGGCTTCACGACAACGCGCGATGGTAGAGACATACATCATCAAAGCATTCAAATACTTATTTTTGGTTGGCGTAACATTTATGTTCTGCATGGGCGATTTGAACAGACACCTCATCGTGAGCTATCAACTAGTTTTGGCTGGTGTGATTCTACTCACCTATTTTATCGGTAAACTTCAGAATTCGCAAAATCAAGTCATGATTTTCCAGATGATGGGTCGTGGACTTCCAGAAAAGCCCATGTTTTTATTCAATTTGAAAGCTGAAATAGGTGTGATTGTAGGTGCTCTCGCATTGTTCGTTGCATTCTGGTTTTATCCATCAATCGCTACAAACGCAGTGTCAAGTTGGTTTCACGATAGCATATTGAGCATTGAAAATGCCGTTATTTTTGGGTTTATCTTTAAAGTGATTGGATTCTTCTTTATTCTAAATATGATTTTTAAGATGATTGGTGGCTTCACTTTTCTGTTGAGCGGAGGAAAAAACCGGAAATCGTCTGATTACAGTGATAATGATCCGAGCGACGACGACTTCAACTATTACGAAGAAGTAGAATAAACTGTAAGTTCGTTAACAATCGTTTCAAGTTGAACAATTACTGGTTGCTGCTCATCATTCTCGATACAGTAATCCGCTAGTGAAATTTTCTTATCATCCTCCCATTGATTTTTCATCCGATTTTCGACGTCTTCTCTTGAGCACATGTCCCTCTCCATCACGCGGATGATTCGGAGTTCACGTGGAGCGGTAACGAGAATCGTTTTATCATAAGAGCAGTAAGCGCCAGTTTCGAACAGAATGGCTGCCTCATTAAAAATGAGCTTGTTTGCATGTGTAACAGCAAACTCTACGAATTTCGCACGAACTTTGGGATGAACAAGTTCATTGAGCACCTCCTTGTCCTGAGGATTTGAGAATATTTTTGTGGCGATAAAAGCTCTATTCAGCTCACCATAACAGAACGCTTCGATTCCAAAATGGGCAATAATTTCCGATTTCAACTCAGCATTGGACTGCATGAGTTCCTTAGCAACAGCATCTGAATAGAACACAGGGTGCCCTATTGTTTCGAGAATCTTAGCTACGATACTTTTCCCTGATCCAATACCGCCAGTGATGCCAATGGTCATTCCTAAATCTCGTCGATTTCAAGAATTTTGAAGTCCAATCCTACGATAGCCGCATAATCTTCGCCCGCCTCTTCCATGTCCTCGTCGTCCGTTTCGTAGTACCAATTGATGAGCACCGAATTGTCGGGAGCGTTGATTTTTTCCAAGCGTTTGAATAAGTCGAGGATACATTTCGAAGATGAAGTGTTGAAATATTCCAATTTCATATCGACACGTGTAGCAGTGTTCGGCATTGATCCATAAGCATCAACCCAATCGATGAGAGGTTGAAAAAACTCAATAGAATTCTCCGGAATGGATCGTCCTCTCATTTCCAAAACGCCAGCATCGCCATCGAAACTCACAAATGGAGTTTTAGCGGATCCTTCAATGTGCAATTTTTCCATAATTAATTATTTATTCAATAACAATATTTAAACAGAAAAACGAATAATCATCATTAATTCCGATGAATTCGTATCCCAGTTTATTCTTTGATTTTCGAGCAATATCAATAATACCGAGACCTGCTGTTCCTTGCAGGGACACGCTATTATTGAGCAATCGCTGTTGATATAATTCTCGTAATTCCTTCTCATCCAGCTTGTTCACCAGAATTAACTTTCTTTTCAAATCGGCCATGCTCTCCTTTGGTATGTAGTTACCTGTGAGCACCATGATTTTGCGGTTCACGTATTTCACCATTACCAAAACTGCATTGCGTGATGCATGAAGTTCAGGTTCTCCGTTAGGCACTTCAATGTGGTGGTACAAATTCTGAAAGCATTCAACAAGTACATTGAATACTCGTTTTTTCATTTGCAGTGGAATTTCGAGTTCCACCATTTTACTTTCCATCAAATGTAAGATTGAGGTCAACAGCTCCGCTGAAAACTCACCTTTAAATGAAAGAATGACGTGTTCATCCTCCATTCTGCGGTAAAAATTGTAAACCTCTCTTAATGCCATGTTTATCGTAGAAACCAAATATACAGATTTCGATTTATATATGTTCACCACTTCGTCAAAAGTTATCTATCTTTGCTTCAATGAAAATGCAGGACACGGAGTGGTTTGCCGAATGGTTCGATACTCCCTATTATCACACACTTTACAAGGATCGCGATTTCTCGGAGGCGGAAGGATTCATCGATCGTTTGGTCGGCACGCTCGATTTGAAAGCAAACGCTCGTGTTCTTGATCTCGCCTGTGGAAAAGGTCGACATGCACTCACACTTTCAACCTATGGTTTTCAAGTACTTGGAGTAGATCTATCCGCAAACAGCATCGAAGCCGCGAAAAAACTGGAAACAGACAAACTGAAATTTGCCGTACACGACATGCGGGAGCCTCTGCTTGATCAGCAATTTGATGCGGTGTTTAATTTATTCACTAGTTTTGGTTACTTCGATTCCTTAGAAGACAATCAACGTGTGATTTCGGCGATTGCAAAGATGTTGAAGCCCAACGGACTTTTGATTATTGATTTTATGAATGTCCACCACGTCCTATCCAATTTGATGACGAAAGAAGTGAAACGGGTAGATGAAATAACGTTTAACATACAACGGAAATTTGACGGAAAGCACATTTATAAAACGATACAATTCGACGCAGACGGCAAATCGCACAGCCATACCGAACGCGTACAAGCCTTAGAAATTTCTGATTTTCGTGCTCTTTTGAGTGCCTCGAAATTCGAAATTCTTAGTAGTTTTGGCAACTTTGGTTTGACGAACTACGATGAGGCCAGCTCAGATCGATTAATTATCATCGCACAATTGAATTCATGGAATTAATTTTTACTATCGTTGCTCTCATTGTATCCGTTTTTGTTGGAGGAATGCTTGTTGCGTTTGTTGATAAGAAAAATAACGACCAAATCATAAAGTTGATGCTCGCTTTTAGTGGCGGCTTTTTGCTTTCCTTAGCATTTATTCATTTTATCCCTGAATTGTATCAAAATAGCTCCCTCAACATTGGGATTTATATTTTAATTGGCTTCCTTGTTCAACTCCTCTTGGAATTTTTCTCTGGAGGAATAGAGCACGGTCACGTTCACGCTGTTCATGGTGCAAAAGTTCCGATAGCCTTGGTCATTGCCCTTAGCGTTCACGCATTCTTGGAAGGAATTCCATTGGGAACCCAAATGGCAGGCGCCGAATTGGCTACCACGCACATGCACGATGGTGCGAATGGTTTGTTGATGGGGATTGTACTTCACCATATTCCAGTAGCTATCGCTTTAACAACCGTGCTTTACGCTTCCAAAATATCAAAGCGTAAGGTTTGGATTGTGCTTGGCATTTTTGCGCTTACTACACCAGTTGGAATGTTGCTCGGGTGGAATTCTGTGGGTGTTTTTCAGATGGACTTTGATATTATTTTGGCAGCCGTAGTCGGAATGTTTTTACATATCTCTACTACAATTATCTTCGAAACCACCGAAAATCACCGCTTCAATTTCATCAAACTACTCGCGATATTCGGAGGAGCTGGACTCGCGTTTTTAATTCATTAACTTGCCAGTTTGATGAATATTATTCCAAAAAATGTTCGAATTTATTTCGCTATAGCTCTTGTGGCTATCTTGAGTGGATGCTACTTTTTGATGGTGAGTGAAAAAGTGGAAGGTCACCTCTTCGTAAACGCGAGGCACGCGCCATTTTTTGACTTTTT
Organism: uncultured Fluviicola sp.; assembly: GCA_937919725.1. Classification (GTDB taxonomy): domain Bacteria; phylum Bacteroidota; class Bacteroidia; order Flavobacteriales_D; family Crocinitomicaceae; genus UBA4466. The sequence continues at coordinate 36,246 of CALFOS010000062.1, forward strand.
CTTTACCTATTTCACACATGTTGGCGGTGGAACTTTCGTGATTGTAGGTTCCATTCTACTCTCCATTCTCTTCTGGAAAAAATACCGCTTCGGAATCGTGGTGTTGAGTTCGATCAACCTGCTTCTTGTTGCTGGCGTTACACAGTTTCTGAAACACTTCATCTACGCCGATGCCACTCGACCAATTGAATTCATTGTAAGCAAACTTCTTCATACTGCACCAGGCGTTGAAATGCACACCAGTAATTCCTTTCCATCGGGTCACACTGCCGCAGGTTTTGCTTTCTTTGCACTCGTCTCATTTCTCTACGGAAAGAATAAATGGATTCAGCTGATTTGCGCTGGAGCGGCCATTCTTGTTGGTTTCTCGCGTATCTATCTATCTCAACATTTCTTGGAAGATACCGTGCTCGGTGGATCGATCGGTTTGCTCTGCTTTCTAGTGAGTTATTGGCTGGTAAAAAAGCAACTAATCCTAGAAAATATTTCGTGATTTTTAGATCATCTAATTGAACTATTATCTACTTTCGCTGTCTGAATTAATGCTTTCAAGGGAAAGTTAATGTTCTAGCACTTATTTAGCATTGACGGCGTATGCAACAGTCAAAAGCGATCACCACAGCAGGATTACTAATCACATTAGGAATTGTTTTTGGCGACATCGGAACCTCACCTCTTTACGTTTTTACGGCTATCACGGGTGGCAGTAATTTTGATCCAGAACTCATCATTGGCGGTATGTCGTGCGTTTTGTGGACCCTACTCATCATTGCAACCTACAAATATATTTACCTCGCTCTCAATGCAAACAATAAAGGGGAAGGGGGTATTTTCGCGCTCTACGCATTACTTCTTAATAAAAAATCGCGGTGGATTATCTTTCCCGCACTCATCGGATGTGCGTCACTCATCAGCGATGGATTCTTAACACCCGCTATTTCCATATCTTCAGCTGTGGAAGGCTTGGATGGGATCTTTCCTGGAATTAAGACCTTACCGATCGTAATCGTAATCATCATCGGACTCTTTCTATTTCAACAATTTGGAACACAACTGATTGGAAAGGCATTCGGGCCAGTTATGCTTTTATGGTTTCTACTACTTGGAACGCTCGGCTTCATGCAATTGATCGAAAATCCAATCGCCATCAAAGCCATCAATCCAGCCTACGCTGTGAGCTTTATTTTCAATTATCCCGGTGGAATTTGGGTGATGGGTGCCGTGTTTCTTTGCACAACTGGGGCAGAAGCGCTTTATTCAGATTTAGGTCATTTCGGAAAACAAAACATACGTATCAGTTGGTCGTTTGTGCTCTCAATGCTGCTGTTGAACTATTTCGGTCAAGCCTCTTTTTGTTTATCTCTACCTCCTGGCGCGAAGGTGGAATCGATCTTCTTCGCAACTGTACCAGCTGACTTACTTCCGTATGTAATCGGGATCGCGACACTTGCCGCCATTATCGCAAGTCAAGCTCTCATTACAGGAATATTCACATTGGTAAACGAGGCAATCAAACTTAAATTATGGACGAATTTAAAGGTGAAACACCCAACTGAGGAGCGCGGGCAGGTCTATATTCCATTCATCAATTACTTCCTAATGATCGGTTGTATTTGCGTAGTGTTGATTTTTAGACGTTCAGCTCGAATGGAATCGGCTTATGGTTTAGCCATTGTTGTTGATATGTTAATGACCACGCTCCTATTCATTTTCTATTCCGTCTACATCAAAAAGAAGAAAGTTTGGTATTTGGTCCCGGGAATAATCCTATTCGGTAGTTTGGAACTCATTTTCCTCATCTCGAATGGTAACAAAATAGCGCATGGAGGATGGTTTACCTTGGTGATTGCATTCGGAATTTTTGTACTTCTCTATCTCTACTATCATGCAAAAATGATACGTCGAAAAATGGCCGAATATACTCAGATGTCTGAGGTACTTCCAATATTAATGGATGTAATGGACGATAAATCTTTGCCCTTTGAGGCGACCAACTTAGTTTATCCAGCTCGCTCGAATTCAGTCGATTCGCTGGATACAACTATCGCTTATTCACTTTTTAGAATGCGTCCAAAACGGGCAAACGTTTATTGGTTTGTCCACATTGAGACGATTAATGAACCGAACGGCATCGCGCATAAAGTGACCCCATTGATCGATAAGCGTTGTTTCTTCGTTACGATAGAATTTGGATTTAAGGAAGATCATCGGATTGAACCAATTTTATTTGAAATCCAAGCGAATCTAAAAGCGAAAAAGAAGATTGCAGGTGTCAGCATTTTCAAAAGTGCCAAAACTAACGGCATTAGTCCCGATTTTAAATATGTTTTGTTGAACAGTCGAATTTCGGCGGATTATCGCATGTCCTTTCTGGATGAAATGAGCATTCGCTTCTATCGCTTTATCCGAGTGATTGGTGTAAATTCTGCCGATGATTTTGGCTTGCACAACAGTAAAACGGTCACCGAATTCATCCCGATTCTACCTAGTACACTTGTAGATGTAAATGCACTCGAGGCGGAGCTTGATCCCGAAGAAGATTAACGGAGAAGCTTCCAGAGCGTCTTCCACATTATCTGAATATCGTGCCCAATTGTTGGTCGTTGCAAGTACCTTCTGTTGAGTTCTATTTTGGCAGGCATAATTTCTTCGAGGTATGTTTTTTGTGGATCAAGCGACGCACCCAACAAGGTGTTTTCGTTAAAATATTCAAGTGACGCATAATCTGTGATTCCTGGCCGAACAGCTAATACGTCTCGCTGTTCTTCGGTATAATGATCAACGTACTCTTGGACTTCTGGTCTGGGTCCAACAATGCTCATTTCACCTTTCAGGACATTGAGAAATTGTGGAAACTCGTCGAGTTTGCTCTTTCGGAGGAAGTAGCCTATTTTGGTGATTCTACTGTCACGCATGCCCACGGTGAGTTTTCCATCGCGGTCAGCATTTTTCTTCATTGTTCGGAATTTGTAGAGCCCAAAGTGTTTTCCATTTCTTCCTACACGTTCTTGAATGTAGAATGCCCCACCTCGACTCCCAAGAGTTATAAGTAGTGAAATAATCAATCCGAAAGGAAGAAAGATAATCAAAACGGTAAGGGAGACGAGTATATCAAAAATACGTTTCATGGATGGGGTAAAGTTAACTTAAAATTCCTTGAGAAAAATCGCTTGACATTTCGCACGATTGCGAAATGTGCGAATGGTAAAATTGGACAACAAAATTGTGGGGTTTAGAAGAGGGTGTGGATGAAATTTAGAGATGTAAATTGGCGAAATGAGATCAAAAAAACAGTTGTCATTTCGCAATATTGCGAAATGTACAAATGGCAAATTGAAATAAAAATTTCTAAGTAACAATTAGCAAAATGAGAGCATAAAATCGGTCGTCATTTCGCAATATTGCGAAATGCACAAATGGCAAAATTGTATCAAAAAATCACTCAAAAATCTTGCGGCAAGAATTAATATTCCTTAATTTCAAACAAACCTTATCACTTTACACTTACATTATGGGGACAACTAAAAAACATTTCTACAAAGAAGATCAACTACAATTCTCGGATCTTTGCAAGGCATTGGGGCACCCAGCTCGGGTTTCAATTATACAACTGCTCTCAAAAAATGGTCACACCAACTGCACGGAACTTCAGACAAAAATCGAACTTTCACCCTCAACTATTTCGCGTCATTGTCAGATTCTTCATCGCTATGGAATTATTGGATACGAAGTGATTGGGAGTAACTGTTTCTATCGACTGGACAACACTGTCTTGAATAACCTCAACGATTACATCGACGCAATCAATTGTGAAACAACATCTATTACGGGAAGAGTATATTACCCGCAAGCACCGATGTAACAATTTCGAACTAACAATTAAAGAATCAACCGATAATTTTTTGAACCGATTTGCGCACAGCATCTATCACCGTGTCCACCTGCTCATTCGTCAAATCGAAGTAAACTGGCAAACTGATTTCGTTGGCATATTTCGCGTATGCCTCAGGATAATCCTCCATTTTGTAGCCGCGCTTTTTGTAGGCTGTAAGAATTGGAAGCGGTTGAAAATGAACATTTACCGATACATCACAATCGAAAATCTCTTGAATGATCGCATCGCGCTGAGCTTCAGTTATGCCTTTTATTCTGAGTAGATACAAATGATAACTCGATGTTTTGGTCGCTGTTTCGAATAGCGGTTCAATTGCCCAACTATCCGATTTGAACGCTATGGCATAGCGATGAAAAATTTCATTTCGTCGGATCAAGTTTTCCGCATAACGATCGAGTTCCACCAGTCCAATCGCCGCTTGAATATCGGTCATGTTACACTTAAAACCAGGTTCTTCGACGTCGTATTTCCAATTTCCTTTTTGCGTTTTCGCTAATGCATCTTTGTTTTGACCGTGCAAAATTTTCACGCACATTTCACGGTAAATGTCTTCGTG
>CALFOS010000063.1 GCA_937919725.1 uncultured Fluviicola sp.
TGAATGGATACTTCACGATCTTACTACTTTTTTGTATTTTTAGTGTGAATTAATCGTGAGGTGTTTAAGAAGTGCTAGATTTTACTGTTGTATGGCTGATTTTTTGTCTAGATTGAATGTATTTCTTACACCATTCGCTGCAATTTGTTTGGCCACCATTTAGCCTGAAGCGAGAAAATAAAGGAGAGTATAAGGAGAAGGTGTTTCATAGAATTTGACCGGTTAGAACTAAAATACGGGTTTTCATTTGAATTCAATCTTTCTCCGCTTCATCAAAAAAATCGACTGCCCTCTCCAACACACTTTTCGTCCTCAAAATCCGAAAATGCCCAGTTCCTTCTACCGTTTCAAATCGACAGTTCGGCCAATTTTTTTGGACATTCAAGGATTGCTCGATGGGTAAAACGCCGTCATTTCGGTCGTGTAAAATTAATGCTTCTTCAACATTCACTGTTTTAACAAATTCGCTCACATTTAAGGTCGAAATATCCATTTCTAGCTCATTTTCGAGTCGTTTGACGAGTTTTTCCTTCACTTTTGATGAAACCCCAACGCTTTCCGCGACAAAATCGATCCGCTGCGAAAATTTGTCCGGCGTGGTGAATAAGAGGTATTTTTCGATCTTCAAATTTTGATTCGCATGGAGCACGTGCGTCGTTGCCACGCCACCAAATGAATGGCTGATCAAGTTTTTCACGTCAAATTTCAGAATCATCGTGTTCACCAATTGCACAAACTCGAACAAACTTGTACTTCCTTTGCTACTGAATCCGTGTGATGGTCCGTCGAATGCGAAAACTGTGTAGTCCGCTAGGATCAGTTTTTCTACTAAATCTGAAAAGTTTCCTGCCTGACCTTCCCAGCCGTGAACGAGCAAAATCGATTCTTTCGAGCCAGATTCATTCCATGCGTAGGTTTTGATTTCAAATTCGCCGTATGGCACATCTTCCTGACGCGCCTTATCAAGTGTCGATAGTTCATGATCACGCAACTTGTGAACCTGAGGATGCGTTAGTTTCTCGTAAGCAATGCGTGCAAAAAGTGACGGGAAGAGGGAAGATGAAATCCGAATCAAGCTTTTTTTCATGAAAAAATTTGTGCGAAGTTACGGATTCAAGTGCTGATTAATTCGATAGAACGAGTTTCAATTGCTTCGATAGGTAAAGGTCTGAGGGTGCGATTACTTTTTCATTCAATGGAATTTTCGTTCCATAACGTTCTGCCATAATCGTGCGCACGGCTTCGCTCGATAAGTCAAAGTCGCGGAGTTGATTTAGCTCACCAAGGTGAATTCCTGCTCCTTCGTCGTAGATTTTCCACACGAGCTCCGAACAATAAATCTCGAACTCTGTACCAATCGCTAGTCCTGAAATCATGAAGATTCCTTCATTCGGATTTGGGAACAGACTTACTTGTGAGCTATTCGTTCACAAATAAAGAAAATGCGCTCTGCGTTTCTAGGATTATTTTTTCGGGTTTCTCCATCATACTTTGGCTTTTCGGTGTAGTTAATTTGACTTCCCTATCAGTATGGACCAGGTTACTTAAAGATAGGGTTTCTTTTGAATTTTGGATTCAGTTCAACCACCATTGTTTCGGTTCCGGAGACGGACTTAAGCATCGAATCAATCCGTTTTTTTGACCTCAGCATTCGCAATTTTTTTGATCATTCCACGAAAAATAAAGCCGTGGAAAGGAAGTACGCTGTACCAATACAATCTGCCCATCACACCAAGCGGTCGGACAGTTGCCGTTTGCACTACATTTTCTCCGTCAATTTTGAATTCAAGCCAAGCTTCACCGGGCAATTTCATCTCGGCAAAAAGCAAAAGCCGCCCTTCGTCCTTATCGGCATATAGAACACGCCAGAAATCAAGTGCGTCACCAACGGAAATACTGGTTGGACTGGTGCGCCCCCTTCTTAAACCAACTCCCCCGATGAGTTTATCTAAAAATCCACGAAATCTCCAAAGCCAATTGCCGGAATACCATCCATTTTCGCCACCAATTCGCCATATTTTTTCTACGGTCGATGCGCGATTTTTAATTTTCTGAATGCGCTTGTCGGTGAAACATCCAAAGGTTGGAACCTTAATAAATTCGGAAATATTGATATCAAATCCACTGCTTGAATACGAATCTTTCCAACTCGATGCGATTTCGTTTGTTTCGATTTTGGCAAAGGCGCGTGAAATTGCTTCCTGATAAGAAATAGTTTCGACACCAAGTATTTCGTTGATCTCGTGATCTCTGCAAATTACTTCGACTTTCATGCTTTCCACCAGAGAACGAGCCAATTTGTAAGAAGTTGAAGTGACGAAATAGAGCCAATAAGAGGAAAGCCGAGGGGTCATAACGGGAACCGTCCAAATTTTCCGCTTCAAGTTTCTGATTTTAGCGAAATTCAGCAGCATTTCCTTATACGTGAGTATGTCTTTTCCGCCGATGTCGAAATTGCGGTTGTATGTTTCTTCGCATGAAATGCATTCAATGAGGAAGCGTTGCACATCGCTTATTCCAATCGGTTGACACCTGGTCAATAACCACTTCGGAGTAATCATAACAGGCAGTTTCTCGACTAAATCACGCATAATTTCAAACGAAGCGCTGCCGGATCCTACAATGATTCCCGCTCGAAGACAGGTCAAATTGTAGGTGCCTTTCTTCAGTTCTTCCTCCACGGTTTTTCTCGATTCTAAGTGTTTGGAAAGCTCCGATTCGTTGATAATTCCTCCAAGATAAATGACTTGCTGAACGTTGGTTTCTGACAGACGTTTTTGGAAGTTGATGGCTGATTTCTGTTCCAGGGCCTCGTAATCAGCCGAAGAAGCCATTGAATGCACCAAGTAATAAGCTACATCGATGTCGTCGGGAATTCTCGAAAGTGAGGGCTCGTTCAATAAATCAATTTCAATGATCGAAATGTTCGATCGCAATGATGGAGGAGGTTGAAACCGCGATTTATCCCGCACGCAGCACACAACATGATGTCCTTTTTTGATAAGTAGCGGAAGAATTCGTTTCCCAATATATCCTGTCGCTCCAGTAAGCAATATTTTCATGTATCTAAACTTAACACAATTCCCGCTGATACTAATGCTTTCGGTTCGATTAATGCCACTCCGTTACAATTTTTTCGTTGGATGGTACACTTGCACCGCCTGTTTATAGACTGTTTCCTTATCAAGGGACATCGTTTTGCGCCGATGATTGACGTACATTTCCATCTGATCGGTGTAATGTGGACTTTCTGGATCACTTGATTCGCCATAGGGTACCACTGTTTCAATTTCTACGGCTTCATCGCTGTATCGAACGAGCATGATGTATGATTCTCCAGATGTTGCCTTCATTTGTCCATTTTTTAATGGGGTTGAGTTGATGGCAGCAATCATGTCTAGCAGGCCCGAAATGGGCATTTCTTTATCGCCACGAGCATGTTTTTGATGATCGGCAAGGGTGATGTCGATACGCGTGTAATGCTTGAGCAAATAGTTCTGCGTATTCTCAATCTCTTCAACGAGCAGCGATTCTGGAAGCGAAGTGGCGTGATACAAGCCTTCTTTTTTTGTGCGTTTCACCAATTTTTTGAAGAGAATACTCCATTGTGCGGCTGCCTTGTTCTCGATATTCGCTTTGTGATCCCAACTCTGGATGAGCAAAATCAAGTCTTTAATTTTCGGGTACTTGTTTGCGTCGAGGTCGAAAATTTCATTTAATTGAAACGGGCAGAGGAGAGAATCTGGGTACTGCTGATCGTATTTTATCTCTTGAAATGATTCGTAATCAATGGTTGGATATTCCTCAATCAGCTCCATAAATCGTGCGCTTCGGTTGTTTTCTTCCTCACGAAAACCAAGTGTTGGATCGAAATTTCGCTCATCTAAGTTGTCGGATGGATGCGCAGCATTGAAGGGTGAATTATTGGTATTGAACAAATATCCGTGAGGAGGATTTAAAATTTGAGGCAAATCTTGCATTACGTGATAGCCTTTTGTGATAGCCTTTGACGTATTGCCAGGCAAGATGCCCGTCCAATCAAACTCGCCTGTCCTGATTGGAATTCTGCCACCACTTAGAAAGAAGATATTGTCTTCACGATCGGCATACGCCACATTAAATCGAGGAAGACCACACATTTCGAGCGCGCTTTTAAATTCATCAAAATTGGTGGCCTTATTCATTTGATACCATTGATCAATCGACGAGATATTTTCCATTGCGTTCGAATGAAATGCGAAGAATCCCGTTTTATTTTTGATCACAGGACCGTGCTCGCTCCAGTAGAGTTTTTTCTTCACGGAAATTTTCATTCCCAAAAACAGTTTCACTTTTAGCTTGGCTTTCGAGCCTTCCAATTCCACCCACTCGTTATCGAATCTGTAAAGGTTTTTCCGTTTCGGATGCATTTCCAACTGATAAACGTCGATGAGATCGGGATAATTGTAGGTGTGCGTCCAACCCAAATGTTCGTTTGTGCCGATAAATGGGAAGGGTGATCCAGGAAACAAAGAACCGAGCATGTTCCAGCCTTCTTCACTCACCAGATGCGCTTCGTACCAAGAAAATGGCCCATCAAGTGGTTGGTGCGTGTTGACATTTAAGTAGGTTTTATTGTCGGTCGTTTTTTCCTTACGGATCATAAATGCATTCGATCCAATTGTCTTGTCGGAGACATTTTCCTTGAAAAGAGTATCGTTGTACGCAATTTTATCACCGATTAAATCTCCAAGAATATCGCCTGAGTCGGAAAAAAAGTGGATCACCATATTGTATCCTGTTAGGTAATCCATGACACTCATCGGGAAGCTATTTTTCACTAAAACCTCATCTGGATATGCTTTTGCATAGGCATTGATGCCTTCCAAGTATCCCTCAATTACGGCAACAACTTCTTTGGAAAGATTCCCAAATTGACTCTCTGCCACTTCTCTACAACGCAGCGCTTGCACAATGTAGTCAAGCGTTGCACCATCTTTCCCCAAGTGAGAACCCAATTTATTAATTGAAGGAAGGAAGGTTTCTTGAATCGTTTGGAAATTGTCCTCCGAATGTGCCCAAGCAAGACCAAAAGCTGTTTCCTTGTCCGTTTTTCCATAAATATGTGGAACGCCCCATTGATCACGAACGATCTCAATATTATTCGGATCGACTTGTGCGAATGTTGATAAATGAAGGAAGCTGATGAAGCAGAGAATGAGTGGAAATCGAAATGAGAAATACATAAATGGGTCTTGATATAAGCGTTTTTTATTCATTCGAAAAGGTAGGGATTTGCGTTGGATTTATGAAGTATACCGTCACGAATTCTCTGAATTAAATGATTCTTTCCAAAATAGTCTATCTTTAAAAGAAAGAGACTGTGATGAGAACACTGGAGCAATGGTATTCTGAGTACGCCGAAAGCCATCAAAATAAACTGAACTTGAGTATACATTTTATATGCGTACCGCTAATTTTTTTCAGTATCGTGGGACTTTTTATGAGTATTCCAAATGGGTTTTTAGCGAATTTGATCGGAAACGATTCGCTTCTTTTTGTAAATTGGGCATTGGTTGCGCTCATTTTTCCATTGGTCTTTTATGTTCGACTTTCGGTCATCGTCTTCCTCCGTATGTTAATTTTTTCGATGATGTGTATCGTGGCGAATTATTACTTGTCGCTTTTCGTCAATTTATTTGTCGCGTCCATCGTGATTTTCGTTTTGGCTTGGATCGGACAATTTTATGGGCATCACGTCGAAGGAAAAAAACCATCATTTTTGAAAGATCTACAGTTTTTATTGATTGGACCAGCATGGGTATTTGAGAAAATTGCTCGAAAGTGATGTTCTTGCTTGGGTTTCGAGACAATTCAGAACATAAGTACTTTGAGAATCGTACCACTTCCCGTGATCAAAATGAGGAAGAGAACAATCGTTCGAAATTTTGCTTCAGGAATACGATGTAAGATCTTCTTTCCAATAAAAGGACCGACGATGCTCGCTAAAACAAGCAAGGGAATCAAGTAAAAATTGTGCGGATGTATGTAGCCATTGAACTAGTACACCACACCACGACTCAAATCCACGCCAAGGTCGATAATTACAGAAGTAGCGATATAAATCGCTGGCTTAAGCTTGAACGACGATAAAGTTAAGCCTCTAATTGCGCCCAGAAATTAATGAGTTGTTTTGCATAAAGCAAAGATTCGAATTTTATCTTTACCCGCTATAATTGATATAGAAGCCAAATTTTTGTTCCTCGTCTTTAATTAATGTTCTTCTAATGTTCAAAATATTTTCGATTCCACTTGGGTTTATTTAAAAATAGAACTATCATTTGTTGAGAAATGAAGTTTTTTTCATTTTTTTCTGAAAGTATGAATTCAGCCAGTAAAATATAGGGTATTTCAAGAAATGCTGAATGAGTGAAATGGTTCTTCTTGATTAATA
>CALFOS010000064.1 GCA_937919725.1 uncultured Fluviicola sp.
GGGAATTACAGGGCGTATCCGCGATGGAGTCGGGTTCTGGTCTTCCGCTAGTCGCTGGTTCTTGTGCCGATGCTATTTGCGTTATTACATCCTCTTGAGGTTCTTGCATACCAAGCGACATCATCGACCCACCCAATAAATTTGGTCGGTCTCGTTCAATGGTTTTGCCTTTTGAACCTCCTTCAAGCGAAAAGGTGATGGGAATCCGAACTTTCGTTTTCACGCTCTTGCCGTTCGTTTCTGCAGGAATCCATCGTGGCATGCTCATCACAACGCGAGCGGCTTCTTTGTCGAGCAAAGGATGAACTCCCCGAATTGCCTCAGCATCCGAAACTGTTCCAAATTCGCTCACTGTAAATGAAACGTAAACGACTCCTTGGAGCCCTAGCTCAAATCCTTGCTCCGGATACTGACAATTATTAGCGATAAACGCCTTCAACGCTGCAGGTCCACCTGGAAATTGCGCTTCGATTTGAGGAAATTCAACAAGCACCGCTCGTGTGTTGATCGGTTCTCTGGAAGAGTTCGCTGCACCTGAATTTGGTACGGCACTATCTGGAACTGCGTTCCAAGATCGAACTGGTTCGGGTGTCTGCAGATCGCAATAATCCTCAAAACTCAAATACAAACTATCGCGTTTCGGTTTTGCTTGCTGCCATTTTAGTTCATCCAACTTCGCTTCGTAGCCTTTCGGATAAAAATCGAGCTCGCTCATGTCCACTGGCATAGGTATTTTGTTGAGTGCCCGCGGTTTTTGCCAATCGGTTTTTCCATCGTCCAGTTTCACTAAATCGTACAAGTTCATTCCTGCTTTGTGTTCGTTCACAGGAACTTGTACGTAAATTCCAACTTTTGGGTTGATCTCCAATTTCTCTCCCGCGAGCGTATACGCGTGAATCGAGAACATGCCTTGCGTTTCGAGTAAATGGTCGCCCGTCGTGGTGTTCAATCCTGCTTTCACGATTTCGTTGGCTTGCAGCGCCTCTTGAAATTGCACAATCGCGTCGCCATGGTAAGTTTTCCCTTTCAGCAAAAAGGCATTTTGGGGAACTGAGAGCAACACGCTCTGGTCGGATAAAAACACATCTCCTTCCTTCGGAACAGAAAAATACTGAATCGGGAGTGGATGGAAATCTGCGCTTGGGTTGAGTTCTTCCATCACGGAAAGCGTGATTGGTGGAAGTTGTCGTTCTGCACTTTCGGTTCGGTTGGAAGAGGAGATCCACACAGAAGTTGTCACAATCAAAGCAATCAAGCCGAGTCCAGCTGCGCCCCATTTGATTATACGGTTCAGTCGGTAACGTCGCGCCGCGTGCTTCACATCCACTCGAAACGATGCACGAATGGCTGCTTTTTGGATCAGTTGCTGAAATTCCAGTTCGCGTTGAAGTTCTGTACTATTTTGGAGTCGTAGTTCGAATGCTGCGTGATCCGAAGCTGACAATTCGTTCTGTAAATAACGATCGATAAGGGTTGTAAGTTCTACTTGCATGGCTTAGGAGTTTGAAGTGAATAAAGTGTTCGGTTGAATTTTCTCAACCTCTTCTTTCGCCTTGGCGAGACAACGATATTTCTGTGCTTTCGCCACTTTATCGCTTCGTAAACCAATCTTTTTGGCGATGTCCACCATGGACCAGCCTTTGCCATAAAACAATTGCAACAATTCTTGGCATTTTTCGCCCAATTTGAGCAATGCTTTTTCGATCACCGCTAATTGTTGCTCCTTCTCAAACCATGCATCGTCAAGATCTTCCGAGAAATGATCGCTCAATTCACTCGTTCGGTGCTTCGATTCCTTCCGCGATTGGTTGTACCACAAAAATTTGCAGGTATTTTTCACGTAGTGAAAGGGTTCAACCGTTAGTTCGAAATTGGAATCGGTACGTTTTCGAGCGAAAATCACTAGTGCTTCTTGGAAAATATCTTCGGCATCTGTAGTTGGACATCCCAACGAGCGGAGGTAGCGCTTCACATCCGGCCACTTCTTGTATAAAGTGTGGAGTTCAGACGCGTCACGATCGACAGGTGTACGAGAAATCTGTGTCATATTGGACCTTTTCTACAGATGTGCATTTTTGGGAAAGGTAAACAAGAAAAATCATTTTTTTTGAAATGTGTAACCAATGCGACAAATAGAACGAAGCACAAGGCTTATCTTTGTGGAAACGAAAATCAAAAAAAAACATGGAATTTACACTAATTGATGTACGTACTCGCGAAGAATTTGCAGGAGGAAACGTAGCAGGATCGATCAACATTCCACTCAATGAAGTGGTAGAACGCGAAGACGAAATTCGTGATATGAAACAACCGCTTGTATTCTGCTGTTTGAGCGGAGGACGCAGTGGACAAGCTACGCAATACTTCAAATCTCGCGGAATAGAATGTGAAAACGGCGGTGGCTGGATGGAAGTAAACAACCGTGTGAACGGATAAATTGCTTTTTTATAGAAATTGATAGATTGATCGTATCTTGTGTACATCAATCTATTTTTTTTTGTCCAAATTTTTCACTTTCGCACTGATTTTTCTCGGAACCACTGGTTTCATACATGCCCAAAGCATCTTCGTCGAAAAAACCGAATCGAATGCCGATGTGAAGGTTTTCATGGTTACAACAGAATCGCGTGCCGACTTATTGGTTTTCAAGCACAGTGCAGAATCGCGTGCGAAGAGCAACGAAGGCGATTGGTTTTTTGTGGAGTACGCGTCTCGCACCGATAAAAAAATCTGTTTTGTAACGACCGAATCCCGGGCTGATCTCAAAATATGTTATGTTACGACGGAGTCCCGGGCTGGTTGGAGGAATAGTGCGAAGAAGGGTTTGATGGAGTAATTTCGGTGAATTAATCTATTTTGAAATCCCCCTTCTACATTACACGGACCATCGTCCTAAGCCAAAGCGAATACGGAATTCCCTCTGAAAAGTAAATTTTGAACCATCTTTCTGAGTTCATGGAGCAATTTGGTATGGATGAGCAGAGGCTCAACGACCAAGAACTCATGTATAGAAAAATGGACCCTTTTCAGTCCTTCAGTCGAAGAGACCTCATTCGAAACCTTCAAGTGCGCGCAGAGTGTGAGGATGGTGAGATTCGGATCACGCTCAAAACCGAAATCATTTTACTCCTCGCATTAGTGCTCGTCGCGTCGGTTGGAATCTTGATTTTGCAACCTGCAATCCCTTTCCCGTTTTACCTTGTACTTTTCGTGGGTTTGATTTTCGTGCCTTTTGTTGTGAAGTTGACAACGCTCAACACATTCAAGGAAGAATTTTTAATGGTGATGAATGGTTTGAAGCGAGATAAACAGTGAAAATAATTGCAGACTTTGTTCATTAAAGTGAAATTTCGATTGATTTTCACGCAAGGAAAAACAGGTCGATTACTTGGCTTTGTGTTGGACGAATTTCACTAAATCCGTTTAGTGACCACTTCTGAGTTCTGGATTGCATTTGATTTATAAGTGCTTGATTATTAAAATTTTACTGTTAAACGAATATTAACGGCACTTGGTCGAAAGTTGGAGATTTAGTGGCTGTTAATCGGAATATTTGCTCTATTTTTGACGCGACAAACATCTTTTAGCAGAGTTTAGTGAATAGTTTGTCATTAGGCTAAACATAGTTTAGTTTAAATGTGGTAGGAGAGAGCCCTTTGTTTACAAAGGGCTTTTTTGTGTCCATACTTTCACTCAAATCGGTATTGAAAAGCTTTGGAAGTTTAGCGTAAATTCCTGATTTTAGTATAACAAAATCCAATCGTATTACTATGTTTAATTCGCAGTTTCTGCTCCTGGATTTGTCGTAATAAGATTAGGATCGATAAGTCTGTTTCAGCTAGATCGGTTCACTGCTGTTTCTTAAAAATCAATTTTGCACGGTGAATGATCAAGTCTTGATCGGAGGAGAAAAGCGCAGATTTGAAGGTGTATTTTCCTGTTTCCTCAATATTGATGTACGTCAATTTCCCCTGAAAACTCAAACTCAATCGACCTCGAGCACGCTGTTTTGTTCCCGGAATGGTTGGATTCGTTTTCAGTGCGTCCAATTTCAAGCCGCCTTTTGATTCGCCGTTGATGTAGCGCTCCAATCCGTAGTGAATTTGCACTTCGTTCTTTTGCCGTGATTCGATCGACATGTCGTTCCAAACTTCCACCACATCACCTTTGCTTAGATTCAAGGTAACCTGACGGGGAATTAGCGTATCGTAACTGAATTGTGTAATTGAAATTGTTCCTATCGTTTCCAAGCCGCTCGTGCATGCTCCGACGGAAATGGCACAAATAAATAAAAGTAAATATGGTCTAAACATTGAACCGAATTTATTGCGACTGTTAAAATACAATTATTTTAAGAAATCATTTAATCACTAAGAGTAGCTATAAATACCTGTTTTGCTAAATGAGGATAAAAAAGATCAGGAGAGATTACGATTCGACGTGTAGAAGGAAGTGTTTATATGAAATGAAAAACATCTGGAACGCTAGATCGTCCAAGAGTTACCTGCGGATTTGTGAAGGTTTTTCTTGCGAATCATTTTTTGGAGAAAAATATTGCACGGAATGGTGATTTCATCGTCTTCTTCTGTTTTTAGTGTGAGAAAGAAGATCCCAATCGCAGAAACACGTCCTTCCACCTCAAAGTCTCTGTCGATGATGCTGATTGTATCGCCAATTTTCACCGAATGATTTAAGTAAATGATCAAGCCAGAAGTGATGTTTGAAAGAATGGACCATTGCGCGAAGAGAGCAATTCCCATCACCGTGAGAGCTGATGAAATGAAGAAGAGTAATTCCGATTGATCAACCCCCCAAATCATCAGAAGAGAGGTTAATCCAACAACGAAAAGCAGGGTGCTCGCAATTTTTTTTGAAATTTTAATC
>CALFOS010000065.1 GCA_937919725.1 uncultured Fluviicola sp.
GAGGATCTCTAAACTTAAGAGTAAAGAAATACTGACCAACACATCACGGTCGAGCGGCTCGGGTCCGTTGTACACCGCGAGGACAATCAATGATCCATACGCCATCCATCCTGCAAATTGCGCAACCCAATAAATGCTCCGTGCTTTCATCCGATTCAAAACTACAATTAATTGCGCTTTTGGAAATCATTTTGGGATAACTGGAAAAAATCATTGTTTCGCGGAATAATACCGTTTTGGAATGTTTTTTGAACATCTTTGTCGTATGCGCATCTTACTCATCAGTTTCCTCCTCATTTCCCGTTCATTGAGCGCTCAAAATTATGCGTCTGAGCATTTTGGTGGAATGGTCGGAGTTTTACTAAACATGGGAACGCACGTTGATGCTATTGGATTAAACATCAAAGGCTATTACACCGATTATTTCTTTCAAGTAAATGGAGGATCAACTATCTACTTTCACCCTAAGAGTTACGGAAATCGCAAAAACTTCTGGGAGAGCCGTACCGTGTTGGGAGGAGTCCTGCTCGCCGGAAAAAAAGAGCAAACACCCAATTTAATGCTCGATGGATTAAATCACCAAACTCCCTACAACTTAGGTATAGCCTACAATTACATTTGGTATTTCGACAACCGTGGCACATCGCAAAGCTCCGGTGCATTTGGGTTTCACATCAATGCGTTCAGTCTTTTTCATGAAAATGATTTTTTCGCTGGAGAAGGCGAAGATCGCTTCCGAACTGGATTGGCCTATGCAAATTATCGATACAAGGATTGGCAATTCGCCCTTGGTTTGAACATCTGGACAGGTGATTCGAGACACGGCACATGGGAACGATTGACAATGGATAAGTGTCCAAATGGTTTTTGCGTTTTGGAAGATGAACCCTACGGAAAGAGCAGTCATGGAATTTTGTTTGCATCTGTCACCCATCAATTCGAATTCGGTCAAAATGCAACCATGCGTGTCGGTTTAGACTCGGAGCACATTCGACACGGATTTCAAAATCGATTGCTCCACGACCTCATTTTCTTACCGAAATCCATGAAACGTTCAACACCACACTACCCGCGATTGGATGAACAAGGCTGTCCTGTCTTCGATCCAAAACAAGTGCGGAAGAACAAATTCTACTTCCAAATGAACGCAAATGATAATTGGGCGAATTGACGAATGGAGAATTTGTTGGTAATCCGTGAATAAAAAAGCATTTTTTTAGCCCGACGGTAGCAGGAATCTTGTAACTTTGCCTCCCGAAGTTACATCTTTTTGATACATGTCAAATTCAACAAAATATGTTTTCGTAACTGGAGGGGTCACCTCTTCTCTTGGTAAAGGAATCATTTCAGCCTCTCTGGCTAAGTTATTACAAGCGCGTGGTTACTCTGTAACCATCCAAAAACTCGATCCTTATATCAATATCGATCCAGGAACACTCAATCCTTATGAGCATGGAGAATGTTTCGTGACGGACGATGGCGCGGAAACCGATTTGGACCTCGGACATTACGAGCGATTCTTGAACACGCCGACGTCGCAAGCGAACAACGTTACGACTGGTCGCATTTACCAATCGGTAATTGACAAAGAACGCCGCGGCGAATTTCTCGGGAAAACCGTGCAAGTAATTCCGCACATCACCAACGAGATCAAAGAACGCATTCAAATTCTTGGGAATAAAGGAACCTATGACATCGTGATCACTGAAATTGGCGGAACGGTTGGTGATATCGAGTCTTTGCCATACGTGGAGGCAGTTCGTCAAATGATGTGGGAATTTGAAAACGATTGTATCGTAATTCATCTTACGCTCGTGCCCTACTTGCGCGCAGCAGGCGAATTGAAAACAAAACCAACACAACACTCTGTAAAGCAATTGCTTGAACTGGGTGTGCAACCAGATATTTTGTGCTGCAGAACGGAGTACGAACTCGATTTCAACCTCCGACGTAAAATTGCACAGTTTTGCAATGTGAGCATGAATGCGGTAATTGAATCGCGCGATGCGAAAACGATTTATGATGTTCCTATTTTGATGCAGGCAGAGGAATTGGACAAAGTTGTACTAGAAAAATTGAGCTTGCCAACTAAATCTATTCCGAATCTCGACAATTGGAAAAACTTCTTGGAACGCCTCAAAGCACCTAAATCTGAAGTGACCATTGGGTTGATTGGGAAATATGTTGAGTTGAAAGATTCGTACAAATCGATCAGTGAGTCCTTTATTCATGCTGGCGTATCCAACGAAACGAAGGTAAATATCAAATGGATTCACTCCGAAAAAATCAAACGATCGAACATCGACGAAATGTTGAAAGGTTTGGACGGAATTTTGGTGGCTCCTGGATTTGGTTCGAGAGGAATTTCCGGGAAAATAGAAACGGTTCGCTTTGCGCGCGAGAAGAAGGTTCCATTTTTTGGAATTTGTCTGGGAATGCAATGTGCGGTGATTGAATTCGCGCGCAACGTTTTGGGAATGCCCGAGGCACACACTACAGAAATTGTTGACGATTGCAAATCACCGGTTATCGACATGATGGAAGAACAGAAAAACATTTCGAACCTTGGAGGAACGATGCGTTTGGGAGCATACAATTGTCAACTTACGCCAGGTTCACAGGTTTCACAGGCATACAACACCGACCGAATTTCTGAACGTCACCGCCATCGCTACGAGTTCAACAACGATTATTTGCAACAATTCGAAGAAAACGGAATGAAAGCTACCGGACGAAATCCAGAAACTGGATTGGTGGAGGTGATTGAAATTGAAGATCATCCGTGGTTCGTTGGAGCGCAATTTCACCCTGAATACAAAAGCACTGTCGACAATCCACACCCACTTTTCGTGGCCTTTGTTGCAGCGGTATTGAAAAATAAAAAATAAACGGATTCGATCTCGGATCAAACTCGGAACATACGTTTCGATTATAATAGTAAATATAGAATTAGTTAGAAATGGATAGAAATACCATAGCAGGATTGGTTTTGATTGGGTTGGTTCTTACCACCTTTGCAATTTTCAATCGACCCTCTGAAGAAGAGATGAAGACGGCGCAAGCCAAGGCAAAGACTGAACAACTCAGAGCCGATAAGAAAAAAGCAGACGCTAAAAAGACAGTAGACGCAGAAAAAGCGAAAGCGATTGACACTCTTGAGGTTGTTGCGGCAATGAATTGGACGCCGAAGCTGGACAAAAACAAACAAATCGTTAAAGATTCGTCTGGCGCGTATGTTTACACAGACACGCTCGGAAAAGATACTTTGATCGCTTCAACGAGTTCGATCCTTCCAGACAGTCTTCGCGAAGTGAAATCTGAAGTAATGGGTGACATTATCACCTTCGAAACGGATAAACTCATCATCGATTTCGATACGAAAGGAGCACAAATTGCCCAAGTTCGACTCAAAGAATTCGAAACCTTTGATGATTACGTGAAAAAGGACAAGAAAATTACTTCTTTGGTGCTTTTCCAGCGGGGTGATGCTTCACAAGGATTGACTTTCCCGATGGGTGAGAAAAATGTGAACACCGCGAAGGAAATTTTCACGGTGAAAAGTCAGAGTAAGGATAAGATTGTGTTTGAGTTGAAAAAAGGCGAGAAAGGCTCGATTGAGTTCGTTTATCAAATGAAACAAAATGCCTACGACCTCGATTTTGACATCAACATCAAAGGACTTGGTGGTCAGGTGACTCCGAAAAACGTGATGTACAACTGGGATTTGGCTTACCGAAGAACAGAACGCTTGATGAGCGAACAACGACGCGTGTCGACCGTTTGTTACAACTACGAAAAAGAAGGTTTCTCTTATTTAAGTGAAATGTCGGCGGATGACGAAAAAGCAGAAGACGATATCAGCTGGGTGTGCTACAAACAAAGCTACTTCTCCTCTTTCCTTCGTCCTGATAAGCCATTTGGGAAAAGCGGATCATCATTTAAAGTGAAAACCTACGAAGAAGGCGACGAGCGCGATTCTACTCACTTGAAAGAATACATCACCTCGGTGAACCTAGACTTGAACAACGTGGACAACGCCACCATCAGCATGAACTGGTTCTTCGGACCAAACGACTACGGAGTTTTGACATCGTTTGACGAAGGCTATGACCAAATTTTGAACTACGGCTGGGGAATTTTTCGATGGATCAACATCTACGCTGTTCAGCCAGTGTTCAACGCCCTTAATTCAACAGGAATAGCGATTGGATTGGCAATTTTATTGTTGACATTGCTCATCAAATCAGCATTGATGCCGATTCAATGGAAAATGTATACGTCTTCTGCAAAAATGCGGATCCTCAAACCTGAAATTGACGCAATCAACGCGAAATATCCGAACAAGGAAGACGCGATGAAAAAACAAATGGAAGTTATGGGACTCTACCGAGAATCGGGAGCAAGTCCGCTCGCAGGCTGTGTTCCGATGCTAATTCAAATGCCGATTTTACTAGCGGTCTTCCGCTTCTTCCCAACGACCTTCGATTTGCGTCAACAATCGTTCTTATGGGCTGAAGATTTATCTTCCTACGATTCGATAGCGACCTTACCGTGGAATGTGCCAATTTACGGCGATCACATCAGTTTGTTCACGCTTTTGATGGCAGTAACTACATTGATTTACACGCACATCAACAGTAGCAACATGTCTGCACAAACGCAACCGGGAATGCCGAACATGAAAATTATCATGTACTTCTTCCCAATTATGATGATTTTCTTCTTCAACAATTACGCATCAGGATTGAGTTACTATTACTTCATCTCAACCCTCGCATCAATTTTGATTATGGTTTTGATCAAAAAATTCTTTGTCGACGAAGACAAAATTAAAGCGAAAATGGCGGCTCGTCAAGTTGCAGCTGGAGAAAACGGTCCAAAAAAAGGTGGAGTAAAATCGAAATTCCAAGAACGACTTGAGCGAATGCAAAAAGCGCAACAAGATCAAAAGAACCGAAAAAAATAGTCGAAAGATATAACATGAACGATCCCTTCCTGACTTTGCAGTTAAGGAAGGGATTTTTTTTTGGCTTTTCAAGTGAGGAAAAAATTCAATCCACCACTAAAACAAATAAGCGCTCAAATAAGCGTATCTTTATTTCAATTCCAACTGCATGAAAAACACCGTAATCATAGGATCTGGATCTTACATCCCAGAATTAGAAGTTGCCAACGACACCTTTATGGAGAATCCATTTAGTTTCGACGATGGACGCAGGATTCAGAACAACAACGAAGATGTGATCGCGAAATTTCAGGAAATCACCGGAATAGCTTCGCGTCGATACGTAAACAAAGATCAAACCTGCTCCGAAATTGCAAGTATCTCTGCCCTACGCGCGATTGAAAGTGCGGACATAGACCCAGAATCCTTGGATATGATTATCGTGGCACACAATTTTGGCGACGTGATCAGCGGATCGAACCAAACAGACATTGTTCCAAGCATTGCATCGCGCGTGAAGCATCAACTTGGTATAAAAAACCCCTTTTGCATTCCCTACGATATCATTTTCGGCTGTCCAGGTTGGGTTCAAGGTTTGATTCAAGCACACATTCACATTCAAGCCGGCGAAGCGAAACGCTGTTTGATCATTGGTTCCGAAGTGCTTTCACGCGTGGTTGATCCTTACGATAGAGATACGATGATTTTTGCCGACGGCTCTGGAGCCGTTGTGGTAGAAGGTCTTGAGGAAGAGAATAAACGCGGAATTCTCTCTCATGCAACTGTTTCGCATACTTTGGAAGAAAAAGACTACCTCTATTTCGGGAAGAGTTTCAATCGTTTTGGAACATCTGAAACGAAATTCATCAAAATGAAAGGGCACAAAATTTATTCATACGCGCTCACCGAAGTGCCTAAAGCAATCAAACATTGCCTCGATAAAATTGAACTTCCCTTGGAAGAAATAGATAAACTCCTCCTCCACCAAGCCAACGAAAAAATGGACGAAGCGATTCTCAAGCGCTTGTTCAAACTCTACGAGATCAAAGAAATTCCAGCAGGTATCATGCCAATGATTATCGAACGACTTGGAAATAGTTCGGTGGCGACCGTTCCCACTTTGTACGATTTGATTTCCAAAGGTGAACTGCCAAAGCATACATTTACTCCTAACAGTAAAATTCTCTTCGCTTCAGTTGGTGCTGGAATGAACATTAATTGCGTCGCTTATCAACTTTAAAACGACGTTCGAATGAGTATGAATTTATTCTATCCCTGTTAACTATCAAGCGAATTTGTAGCACAGTGTCACATGACCAAATCTGTTTATTACTGAGGTTCTCTCCTCACTGATCTAGAAAAAGATCATAAGACTGGAGTCAATTTTGACTGAATAGTTTGTGAGCACAACTCTCTGTAAATCAATATAAAAAACTTCTAATCAAAGATAGAACATACCCATTCAAACGATAATAAATACTATGCTTGCATAATAGTTGTGATTATCCTACCTTGGCTGTAATTATTAAATGAATGATGGTTTGAAAGGACACAAAGCAACTTTATTAAACAATTTATCTACCGTGACATTAGTGAATAAAGACATTGCTGAAATAAGAATAAAGGAGGACGTCGATTACGAATTGAACGATGCCCTTCATACAACATCGGCGGTTTAACAGTTAGATAGAGGCGAGAAATTATTTTATCTCACGATTTATGGAGATCAAACAATTCCATCTCCTGAAGCAAGAATCTATTGTATTTCGGCGAGCGGGAGTCGATTTAAGGCAGCTGAGGCGATTGTAATCAGATCGCTATCTCAGAAAATGGTCTTTAATTTCATGATCAACGTAGATCGTCCATTGGTTGAAACGAAGTTGTTCTCAAATTCAAAAGACGCTCAAGCCTGGCTATCCTCTTTCAAGCGAATCGCCAAGGTTAACGCTCAATTTTCTTGTACGAAGAAACAATCCCTTTAATTAAAGCGCTACTAAAGCCAGCGTGCTCCATTTCATTGAGCCCAACTATTGTACACCCTTTTGGTGTTGTTACCTTATCGATCTCCATTTCGGGATGAGATTGATTCTGAATCACCAATTCTGCAGCACCTTTCATTGTTTGAGCAACTATTCTTGAAGCAGTTGTGGCATCAAAACCAACTTCGATTCCCCCTTGAATCATCGCACGCATGAACCGTAAAACATAAGCTATTCCACACGCACCTAGAATTGTTGCCGACTCCATAAGCGCCTCTTCAATTAATATTACTTCACCTACCGAGTTAAATATCGCAGTGACCGTATCGCGTCGTTGAAGCGGATCCAACCCAACAGAAACCATTGTAACCGATTCATTTACGGATGAAGCAGTATTCGGCATCGCTCGGTAAACTCCAATTCCCGCAGGTAGAACACTGGATATCTCATCACTATTTATTCCAGTAGCAACCGAAATTATAGTGTGCTTAGCTGGATCAAAATAACTGGAATGCTCTTTGAGAAAAGTTAGAATTGTATAAGGCTTGAGCGCTAGGATTATTATTTCAGACTTCTTTATTAGCTCCTCGTTGTCTGAAGTAAGATTTGCTAAACCTGAAATTTCAGGAGCGAGCGCACTCAAATTTCGTCTACTAGCCATTATTTCAGCAGAAGGATTCGCAGATCGAATTCCCTTTACTAAACTG
>CALFOS010000066.1 GCA_937919725.1 uncultured Fluviicola sp.
AAGTTCAATCCTCGCGCCCAAGTTTTAATTCGAGCTACAATACTGTTGTTTTCAACTTCCAGGACGACGATTTGTCCTTCAATTATGCGCGTGGAACGGCATTGAACTATGCGCCGAATCAGTACCGAGACAATTTATCTTCCATCTTGGCATTTTACGCTTACTACATCATCGGAACCGACTATGATTCCTTCAGCAAAAATGGTGGGACATCACATTTCTCGAAAGCGCAAGAAATTGTAACGCTCGCTCAAACGTCGAATGCTGGAGGTTGGAAATCAAATGAAACGGGAAAACGAAATCGCTATTGGTTGATCGATAATATTTTACACGAGTTGTTCGCGCCATTACGTATCTGTAACTACGAATACCACAGAAATGGAATCGATCAATTGTACGTGGACAAAGAAACGGCGAGAAAAAACATCTACACTGCTCTCAATGGCTTAGTGAAAGTGGTTTCTACTCGACCGAATTCACTCAATTTGCTGAATTTTATTCAAGCTAAAACAAATGAGTTGAAAAGTTTATACGAAGACGCCGAAGTGAAGGATAAAACGGAAGTTGTCAACCTACTCAAGCGCCTCGATCCTGCAAATTCGTCGAAGTATCAAGCGATTCTAGAGTAATGATAGCATCTTTGCGCATAGAAAACTTTGCCTTAATTGACGAAGTAAATATTCAATTCACCAAAGGTTTCACGGTGATTACGGGGGAAACGGGTTCTGGAAAATCCATCTTACTCAACGCACTCAACCTCATTCTTGGTGAACGCGCAAATTACACCGTGATTGGGGAAAAAAAGGACAAAGCAGTCGTAGAAGCACACATCGAAATTGCGGATTTTGATCTCAAAACATTTTTTGAACAGGAAGAACTGGATTATTTTGATGCGTGTATTATTCGCCGCGAAATCTCGAAGCAAGGTCGATCGCGCGCATTTATCAACGATACACCGGTTCAATTGAATACACTCAAAGATTTGGCTTCTCGCTTGATCCACATTCATTCGCAATACAACACGCTCGAACTCAAAGATCTAAATTATCAACTCAACGTCTTGGATTCATTGGCAGGAATGGCCTCGGATACGAAAGGGTTCAAATCGGACTATAAAGCATTTCTACAGGCCAAAAAAGAACTGAGAGAGCTGGAGGTCTCGTTGGCTGAATTTGCTTCTACAGCGGATTACAATCAGTTTCAGTTGAGCGAACTTGAAGAATTACACCTCGACAAAGTGAACTACGAGCAAATGCAACTCGACCTGAAAACAGCCGAAAATTCAGGTGATTTGAAAACGTGCTACGCCGAATTGAGCACTGGTTTGAATGGTGAAAATGGCGCGGTTGATCGTTTGGAAAGATTAAAAGTGTTTATTACGAAATACGCGACCATGGATCTGAAATTGAACGAACTCAACGAGCGATTGGTGAGTAGTTTGATTGAGCTAAAGGACATCGCTGACGAAGCTGAAGGTGGACTCGATGAGATGGAAATTGATCCAGAGAAAGCTTCAGAATTGACCGAGCGCATGAACGCATTCAACAAAGCAATTTACAAACACCACGTTCAATCGCAAGCCGAGTTGAAAGCTCTGATGGACAACCTCGCTTCGAGTGCGATTAGTTCCGAAGAATTGGAGTTGAAAGTGAAAAAACGCCGCGAGCAATTGAAAATTAACGAACTAACATTAAATTCGCGCGCGAACGAATTGCACGAAAAACGCGTAAAATCTGCGCCCGTGATCGAACAACAATTGAAGGATGCGCTCAACGATCTCAAGCTAATTGATACGGAATTGAACTTCAACGTAAGTAAAAATACAGAACTCTCCGAGACGGGCGTTTCCAAATTGGAAATGTTATTCAGTCCGAATAAAGGAATTGAAGCTGTGCCCATTCATCGCGCAGCGAGTGGAGGAGAGCTGTCTCGTGTTATGTTGGCACTGCAAAGTCTGATGGCGACCAAAACGAAATTGCAAACGGTACTTTTTGACGAAATTGATACCGGTGTTTCGGGTGATGTTGCACAAAAAGTGGGCGCAACTCTCGAGAAAATGGGCAGAGGAATGCAAGTTATCGCCATTACACATCTTCCTCAAGTTGCAGCTAAGGGCGAGCAGCATTTCCGGGTTTCGAAAGAAGTGATCGACGGAAGAACGCAGTCGAGTGTAATTGAACTATCTATGGAAGAGCGCATTGAGGAGATAGCGCGATTGATGAGTGGAGATGTAATCAACGAAGCGGCTTTGGCAAACGCACGAGCTTTGATGGCGTAACGATGAATTTTCAACTTAAATTTCCGATCCAAAAATCTTCGTTTCAGATTGAGTACGGACACAAAATCACGTTGATAGGCAGTTGTTTTTCAGATTCTGTTTCTACACACTTTTCTCGCTCGGGTTTTGAAGTTCTGTCGAATCCGTTTGGAACAATTTTTCATCCAAATGTGATAGCGCGCGTACTAGAAGATTCCTTGAATGGAAGCGAAACTGTCGACATTTTACAGCGAGATGACCGTTATTTTTCTTGGGATGCTGCAAGCAAGCTCGTTGGAATTTCTGAAATCGATCTTAAAGATAAGTTCATTGAATCGAGAAATGCATTTCGTTCGTTTTTGGAATCATCTACTCTTTTTGTAATCACATTCGGAACGGCTTGGGGATATGAGTTGAAATCGAGTGGTAAAACGGTCGCAAATTGCCACAAAAAGTCATCGGAATTATTCGAAAAGAAATTGATGAACGTGGAGAGCGAGCTTGTCAGCTGGCAAAGATTGATCGAAAAACTCTATGCAGTCAATCCAGAGTTGAAGATTGTGTTCACGGTGAGCCCCGTTCGACATAAAAAAGACGGCTTGATTGAAAATAATCGAAGCAAATCACGATTGATCGAATTGGTACTTCGCCTAAATGAAACTACTTCAACGACTTATTTCCCTTCCTACGAAATTATCATTGACGAACTACGCGATTACCGATTTTTCAAAGAAGATCGCGTGCATCCTACGGATGAAGCCGTCAATTATGTGTGGGAGCGTTTTGAGGAAGTATATTTTTCCGAGGTGAGTCGTGATCTTGCGCAAAAAGTCCGACAACTTCATGCTGCATTTGCCCACCGAAGCTTGCATCCAGGATCTACCGAGGCGACACGCCACGAAGATGACGTGAACGATAAATTTGCAGCGATGAAACGTGCATTTCCGGCTATTTTCTGGCGGAAATGACTACTTGACTTACCTTGAATACATTGCTGTAAACAACACATCACGGGTATTTAGGAAGGCGAGTAATAATCATCTATTCATGCGATTCGTTCAGCTATTTCTTGTGTTACTATCTTCACCGCAATTAACTATTCCTCATCCAAAGGATTGCCTAGCCAACAGGTTTGTATTATCTTATCAAGATAAAGATGGTGACATTTTTTTGGAGAAGTATGCGGTTGGGCACGCAGCAAAGAGAGCTGCGTAGCAAAAAAAACTCCACCCGAAAAATCGAATGGAGGTCTTTATCTAGTAGTAATCGTATTGTCTTAGTTCATCAAGATTGTTCCGAGGTATTCGTTCGGTTCGTTTTGTGCAGGACTGAAAATTATGGCTTTCCACACAAACACTTGCGGTGCGGCTCCAAGTCGTCCCGTTCGGATGTCTGTTCCGTCCCAAGGTAGGGTCGCATCGGTCGTTTCGTATACAATTCCACCATCTCGACTGTCGATAATCGTTAATCGGAATCTAACATCACGTTGCGTAAGTGCGAAAGGCATGAAGGTATTGTTTCGTGCGTCGCTACTTGATGGCGTGAAGGCGGTCATAGCAAGCAAATTGTAATCGTTTTCGATATAGATCGATTTTTCGAGTGTCGAAGCGCATTGTCCGTTGTCAACGGTCAATGCGATGGTATGTTCTCCTTTTTTATAAAAGTGAAGATCAGCTTCCAATCCATTTGCGAGTTGTTTATCGGTTTTCCAAATGTAACTTCCTTGTCCACTAATTGCTTCCACATGTGTAGTTGGCAATCCGTTTTCGAACTTTTTGACCATGTCCATAGCGAACTCGGCATCTGGAATTCGGTTGACTTGGAAATTGGAAGTTGTTTCCATTTTCGAATCATTTTTGAAGGCGATCCCGTAGTTTCCAACTTTCGCAGGTTTAAAAATAACCGTTTTGTTCGCTGGAATTATTTTCACTATAGTGTTCAATGCATCCAAAATATAGATCTCGCGTCCACTTGTATTGGTGAGCGTTCGTTCTTCGTTCAAACACATGTCTTCGATACTTGGCATGGTCAATTTTGAACGGAAAGGTGTGTTGATCGTTTCGTTATACAAAGGATCGGTTTTGTGATCGTTCGGATTCACTACTGATATAACGCTCGTGGGATCAGTATTAACTGGCGGATTTTCGTTCGCTTTGTTCGTATGTGGCGCTCCGTTCGTATTATGGTTTGAATTCGTTGCGGTATGATTCGAATTCTCTACTTCTTCCTTCGCCGAAACAGTTTCAGATTGTTTTGTGATTTCAGCAGAATTGCTCGATTGAGCAGTACTTAAAGTTTTTGAAGATGTATTTGCCTGATTTACATCACTTTCTTTCGTTGTTTCTTTCGCGAGAGGAGTGGAGTTTTCGACAGTTCCATTTCCAGCGGTAACGAAGAAATAGGTAAGCAAGGCAACTGCGCCAATAGCGGCAGCACCGAAGTAATATTTCAGGTAGGAGCGAGGTGCTAAAACTGGACTAACTGCGTCCAAACGTGCATTCATCGCGTTCCAAGCATCAGGATTGTAAGGCATTTCATGCCCTCTCAAACTTTTCTTAAATAATTCCTCAATTGGTTCTCTCATATCAATCAATGTTCATGAACTTTTCTTTTAAGATCTTTTGCAAGTTCACTTTTGCTTTCGACAAATTAGATTTAGACGTTCCTTCGCTGATTCCTAAGATTTCAGCTATTTCTTTGTGGGTATAATCTTCCATCACATACAAATTGAATACTGATTTGTAAGCTGGTGACAATTGATCAATTGCAGCCAGTGCCATTTCAGCTTTCAGTCCGATCGATTCAAACTCTTCCATGATGACCATTGGGTCCTCCGCTCCGAGCTTGAAATCTTCGTCTTTGTCTGTGAGGATTGGACCTTTCTTTGATTTACGGATGCTATCAATCGCCGTGTTCGAAATTATTCGTCGTATCCATCCTTCAAAAGAACCCTCGTAGTTAAACGCCTCTAATTTGTCAAAGATCTTAATGAAACCTTCTTGGAGAACTTCTTCTGCTGAATCTCGATCCGTTGAATAACGCATACAAACACTCAGCATCTTACCATAATAAAGTCGAAACAACTCTTCCTGTGAACGTCTATTGTTTTCGAGGCATCCGCTGATAATCTTCTTTAAATGTTCTTTGTTTTCCACATTGGTTTCATTAAGTAGACGCACGATGATTTGGCGAGTTGCCTCGACCCACTATTTTTTTATTCATCGAAAAATTGTTGCAAAATAAGCCTTTTTCCAACAAATTAGTTAAATTCGTACGCCTGGAAAAAGATAAATAATTTAGAATAAATAAGAACACATGAAAGTAACAGTGGTAGGAGCAGGAAACGTGGGTGCAACATGCGCTGACGTATTGGCTCACAAAGAAATTGCGAATGAAATCGTATTGCTCGATATTAAAGAAGGTTTTGCTGAAGGTAAAGCTTTGGATATCTGGGAAACTTCTCCAATCAATTTGTATGATTCTCGCACAACAGGATCTACAA
>CALFOS010000067.1 GCA_937919725.1 uncultured Fluviicola sp.
GGTTCCATGGGTACTTATCGTTCTTGTGGTTGGCGCATTGTTTTTCACGATCTATTTCAAGCTTATCAATATTTCTGGTTTCGTCACCGCGATTCGAATTGTTAGAGGTAAATATGATGATATCGAGCAACGAGGAGATGAAACCGAAGAGGATCTTGCACATGTACACTCTGTGGATGGCGATATTATTGGAACTATTAAGGTAGAGCAAGATGCAGAACATCACGGGGAAGTTTCTCACTTTCAAGCACTAACAGCCGCACTTTCGGGTACGGTTGGTCTTGGTAATATTGCCGGAGTTGCAGTGGCAATTTCGATTGGTGGTCCCGGTGCAACTTTCTGGATGATCATCGCTGGACTAATCGGCATGGCATCTAAATTTACGGAATGTACGCTTGGTGTGAAATACCGGGAGATCGGTCCTGATGGAACCGTTTACGGAGGTCCGATGTACTACCTCAAAAAAGGTTTGAAAGAGCGAGGAATGGGTGGATTAGGTAAGACTCTAGCGGTTGTTTTTGCAATCATGTGCATCGGCGGTTCGTTCGGAGGAGGAAACATGTTCCAATCGAACCAAGCATTTGCGATGATTCAATCATACACGGGTGGAGAAACGAGTCCTCTCGCTGGATACGGAGCTGTTTTTGGCTTGGTGATGGCGGTGCTTGTTGGAATTGTAATTATTGGCGGAATCAAGAAGATTGCGAAAGTAACCGATAAAATCGTTCCATTTATGGTTGGAATCTATGTACTTGCTTCGCTCGTGGTTCTCGGAATGCACTTTGGAGATATTCCATCTGCATTTGGAAAAATTTTTGACGGCGCTTTCACAGGTCTTGGGATCGCAGGAGGTGTATTTGGAGTGTTGATTCAAGGTTTCAAACGTGCCGCATTCTCGAATGAAGCAGGAATTGGTTCTGCTTCAATTGCTCACTCTGCAGTAAGAACAAAATATGCAGCAAGTGAAGGTTATGTAGCACTACTCGAACCGTTTATCGATACTGTGATCGTTTGTACAATGACTGCGCTCGTGTTAATTATTAGTAATGGAGATGGATCAATCATGACGTATGGCGAAGAGGTTAAACAGGGTGTAGAGGTAACGTCGAAAGCGTTTGCTTCCAATATTTCCTGGTTTCCTCTAGTACTTATGATTGCTGTGGTTTTATTCGCGTTCTCAACAATGATTTCATGGTCATACTACGGATACCAAGCTTGGTCGTACCTTTTCGGAAGATCGAAAGCTGTGGAGTATACCTACAAAGGAATTTTTTGCTTGTTCGTGATCGTTGGTGCAGCATCACAACTCAATTCGGTGATCGATTTCTCCGATGCGATGATCTTCGCGATGCTTGTGCCTAATATGATTGGACTCTTCATTCTTGCTCCTAAAGTGAAGCACGAGATAGTACGCTTCAGAGCGGCCATAAAAAGAGGATAGATGCCAATTTCTAAACGAAATAGAAGAGCTCTACTTGTATTATTGATAATCGTTGTTAGTATTTCGTTTGTCCCAAGATTGATCGCCGGCGCGGCGCATTTCTCGGATGATGATATCTCATTTGAGCAAGTGAAAATCGCGGAAAACGACCTTGAGCATAACCAAGAAGTCTGGGCAGCAAAAAAATGGAAGAAGTACAAGAAAGGATCCTACGTGAAGCGGTTCAAACGACCAAAATCCAAATTCGATCCGAATGAATACAAAATTAGCGATTGGAAAGCACTCGGTTTAAGTGAGAAACAAGCCGAAATTGTAGTAAAACTCTCCAAACGTGGTTTCGAATCGAACATGGATCTCGAACGCATCTTCGTGATTCCAAAAGAAGTATACGATCTCTTCAAGGATTCGACTTTTTATCCACTACCAAAAAGTCCATTCACTTATCAAAGCAATAAAGAATCGCCCGATCGAAAAAAAGTGAGCGTTAACTTAAATGGTGGAAACAGCCAAGATTTTGAGCGAATCCCAGGAGTCGGCCCGTATTTTTCAAAGAAAATAATCGATTACCGCGAACGACTCGGAGGATTCATCAATAAAGAGCAATTGCTCGAAATCTGGAAAATCGACATGGTGAAATACCAAGAAATTGAAGAGTTTGTCTATTTCGCAGGAGAACCAGTCGAGAAAATTTCTATCAACAGAGCAACTGCCGCCGATCTGAGTAAACATCCATACATCAATTGGCAATTGGCAAACTCAATCGTGAAAATGCGCGATCAACATGGACAATACACCGAATTAACAGGACTCCGGAAATCGAAGTTGATCGACGAAGTGACCTATCAAAAAATACTACCTTATTTATCTTTATAATATGACGATTGAAGCGAAATTGAAAGCCGCAATTAGAGATGTGCCGGATTTCCCGAAGGAGGGAATCGTGTTCAAGGACATCACGCCGATTATGCAAAACCCTGAACTGTCGAATGAGGTGCTTGATGCCTTGGTTGAAATGTACAAGGATCAAAATATGGACGTCGTGGCAGGAATCGAATCCCGTGGATTTTTATTTGGCTACCCGCTTGCCATGCGACTTGGATTACCATTTGTCCTTATTCGTAAAAAAGGAAAATTGCCGTACGAAAAAATCAGCTACGACTACGACTTAGAATATGGCAGCGCAACCATCGAAATGCATACCGATGCCGTTTCACACAAACAACGTGTTCTCATCCACGACGATTTACTCGCAACGGGCGGTTCAGCCGAGGCTGCAGCGAAATTAATCGAGAAAAGTGGAGGTACTGTAGCGGGCTTTAATTTCTTAGTAGCACTCGATTTTTTGAACGGTGAAGAAAAATTAAAGGACTTTACGGACAATATGTTTAGTTTTGTACACTATTAAGACTAATCAACTTACAAGTGTAGACCAATATGAATTTTGAGTTAAACGAAAATCAGCAGATGATTGCACAAATGGTGCGCGATTTTGCCGAAAAAGAAATTAGACCATACATGAATCAATGGGATGCCGATGAGTATTTCCCTATTGATGTCATGAAAAAAATGGGTGAGCTCGGTCTGCTTGGAATTTATGTTCCCGAAGAATTCGGAGGAAGTGGATTTACCTATTTTGAATATGTAACGGCACTCATCGAACTCGGAAAAGTATGTGGAGGAGTCGGATTGAGCGTTGCAGCGCACAACTCGTTGTGCACAGGGCACATCTACTACCACGGATCTGAAGAACAAAAAAGAAAATATTTGCCGAAATTGGCTTCTGGCGAATTTATCGGAGCATGGGGATTAACGGAACCCAATACAGGTTCGGATGCCATGCGGATGAAAACAACGGCTGTAAAAGATGGAAATGAATGGGTGATCAACGGTGCGAAAAACTGGATTACACACGGACTTTCCGGAGATGTTTCTGTCGTATTAGTTCGAACAGGAGAATTACTAGACAGTAAGGGGATTACAGCGTTCATCGTAGAAAAAGGAACACCAGGATTTTCCGCGGTTAAAATCAAAGATAAATTAGGCGTTCGTGCAAGTGAAACAGCCGAGTTGATTTTTGACAACGTGCGTGTTCCCGAAGAAAACGTGATTGGCGAAGTGGGAATGGGATTTGTGCAAGCGATGAAAGTGCTCGACGGTGGACGAATTTCAATTGCAGCGTTGAGTTGTGGTGTTGCGCGTGGAGCCTACGAAGCTTCCGTGAAATACGCCAAAGAACGGGAACAATTCGGGAAACCAATCGGACAGTTCCAAGCAATTGGATTCAAACTCGCTGACATGGCAACCGAAGTGGAAGCAGCTGAGCTCTTAACGATGCAGGCAGCCTACATGAAGAACAACCATAAACCAGTTACCAAATTAGGAGCTTTTGCGAAGTATTTTGCCAGCGAAGTGGCGGTGAAATGTGGGAACGAAGCTGTGCAAATTATGGGCGGATACGGATACACCAAAGAATACCCAGCCGAGAAGTTTTTGCGCGATTCAAAACTGATGACCATCGGCGAAGGAACCTCTGAAATTCAGAAAATGGTGATCTCGCGAGAAATTTTAAAGGATTAATTGCAATTATATTTATTAGTTGTATATTTGCCACCCGTTCGTGAACAACGAATTGTTTAAAAAGATATTTAAAAGAAGAAATAATATGTTGATTATCCCAGTTAAAGAAGGCGAAAACATCGAGAGAGCGATCAAGAAGTACAAGAAGAAATTCGAGAAAACGAAAGTGATGCGTGAGCTTCGCGAGCGTAGAGAATTTACGAAGCCTTCGATCACTAAACGTCAAGGAAGAATTCGTGCTGCATACAAGCAAAGAATGCAATCCGCTGAGGTATAGATGTAACTTTCTGCACAGAAAATACGTAAAAGGA
Source organism: uncultured Fluviicola sp. (assembly GCA_937919725.1). GTDB lineage: Bacteria > Bacteroidota > Bacteroidia > Flavobacteriales_D > Crocinitomicaceae > UBA4466. The sequence continues at coordinate 4,330 of CALFOS010000067.1, forward strand.
GCTATAGCTCCTTTTTTTATGCTCGATAATTTCATAGATTTCCTTTCTGCACAAAAACGTTTTTCGGAACACACCGCGGTGGCCTACAGGAAAGATATTGAACAATTTATCGAGTTCGCCGAAATTTCGTCTCAAAATGATTTGAAAGAAGTGAACGGCAGATTGATCCGCGGATGGATGGTAGATCTTATGGAGAAAGACTACGTGCCGCAATCAGTGAACAGGAAACTTTCAACCCTTCGTACCTATTTTAAATGGTTGCGAAAGGAAGGAGTAATCAACGAAAATCCAATGAAACTTGTTCGGGGACCAAAAAATAGCAAAAGGCTTCCGTCCTTCATTCAGCAAAAACAAATCACAGAATCAAAACTTGAAGAAGTATTCGCGGAAGACTTCGATGGGCTCCGCGACAAATTGATGTTCGAGCTTTTTTACCAAACAGGAATCCGATTAAGCGAGTTAATCAATCTAAAGGATCTTTCAGTGAATGGCACCCAAATAAAGGTACTGGGTAAACGAAACAAAGAACGCATCATACCCATTTCCAAGAACTTGAATGTGTTGATTGCTGCGTACCGTAGTGAGCGTGCTCAAATAGACCTTAGCTGCGATGAACTCCTCGTGTTAAAAACTGGTAAAAAACTCTACCCCAAGTTTGTTTATAGAAGAATTAATTATTACCTTTCTCTGGCAACGGACGTAAAGAAAAAAAGTCCGCATGTGCTCAGACATACCTTCGCAACTCACATGCTAAATAACGGCGCTGGATTGGAAGTTTTGAAAGAGCTTCTCGGGCATGCGAACTTGTCAGCTACACAGGTGTATACCCATAATTCGTTCGCAGAGCTGACGGCAATATACTCACAGTCCCACCCGAGAGGACAACAAAAATGAAACACATGAATTTCAAATTAAATGCAGTACATTTTTCAGCTGACAAGAAGCTGGTAGATTTTGTTCAAGACAAAGTTAATAAACTGGGATTGATGTCGGATCAGATTATTTCTGGAGAAGTGTTTTTACGCATCGATAAAAACGATAATGGAAATAAAATCGCCGAAGTAAAAATATTGATGCCAGGAAGTGAACTCTTCGCCAAAAAACAGTGTAAAAGTTTCGAGGAAGCGACCGATAGCGCGGTGGATGCACTCAAAAAACAAATCGAAAAATACAAAGCCAAAGTGGCATAGATATATTAAAATGTTGAAAATGAGGACGGTTTTTTATCGCCCTCATTTTTTTTGCATTATTTTTTGAAAAAAGTATTGTTGAAAAGAAATTGTTTCATACATTTGCACTCCCCAAACGGGGGGAACACTTTTAAAGTTCTTTCAAATATTGAAGAAATTCACACATGTGCCGATGTAGCTCAGCTGGCTAGAGCAGCTGATTTGTAATCAGCAGGTCGGGGGTTCGAGTCCCTCCATCGGCTCA
>CALFOS010000068.1 GCA_937919725.1 uncultured Fluviicola sp.
GATGAGTTAGGCCATTGTTAAGAATGTTCCACCACAAGAAAGGATTCTTGCGGTAGCGGGGGGATAAATTGGGGATCGTTTTTTCATCATAAACGTGCCTGCCTTCACCTTTCCAGTCCAAAAAGTGATGAAAATTCCACCAAGAATGCCCGGCGCGAGCCAGCCGGTCAATCCTGTAATGTATTGATTGATAACGATGAACGCGGTAAACGCAGAAATGTATCCGCCTGTGATTTTCCCCAAATGGAGCCTCAAATAATGTTTGTACAATTCATCTGGCTTGCGAAAGCTGCGGAAATCGACGATGGCAAACACTGTTCCGAGCGTGCCTAAAACACTTCCAAACAGTAAAGCAGTTGCGCCAAAAACAACGTGGAGCAGGAGTAAAGTTGAAATTGTTTCCTCGGAGAGCATGAATTAGAGTTTCATTTCTGGCACGTGATCAGGCACCACCAAATCTCCTTCTGTTGCCGCGACAATTTCTTCTACGCTCACGCCAGGTGCACGTTCGATGAGGTGAAATTGATTGTTTTTGATTTCCAAAACGGCCAAGTCGGTCACCACTTTTTTCACGCAGCCAACGCCCGTAAGAGGAAGTGAACAGGCTTTCAGAATTTTACTTTCGCCAGCTCGGTTGGTGTGCATCATCGCAACGATAATGTTTTCTGCTGAGGCCACCAAGTCCATCGCGCCGCCCATTCCTTTCACCATTTTGCCTGGAATTTTCCAGTTGGCTATGTCACCGCTTTGTGAAACTTCCATCGCGCCGAGCACGGTGAGTTGTACGTGTTGACCACGAATCATCGCGAAAGAGGTTGCCGAATCGAAGAAAACCGCGCCTTTTGTTGCAGTGATCGTTTGTTTTCCAGCGTTGATCAAATCGGCGTCTTCTTCTCCTTCAAATGGAAACGGACCCATACCCAAAACGCCATTTTCCGACTGAAATTCCACTTCAATTCCCTGCGGAATGTAGTTCGCCACCAAGGTTGGGATGCCAATTCCGAGGTTCACGTACCAGCCGTTTTGCAATTCTTGTGCGATTCGTTGTGCAATTCCAATTTTGTCGAGTGCCATGTTGTCTTCTTTGAGATAAATATACGTTTAATTGCTTTTTTTGAGGTCAATTTGATAGATTCGAACGCGAATAAGTTCGATTTTAATCTTTTTAAGGTCGGGATTGAATAGGAAAAAGTTGAACCGAGTTTCCTCGGGTTTCAATTCGAACATGCGATCTGTGTACACAAAACTCACATTTTTCCGATCGCCGAAGTACCATCCGAAATTTGGATTACTGGCACGTGTTTGATTTGCATTTGCGTCTTCGAGGGTTTGAATGATGTTGAAACGTGCGCTTGCTTGGTTCATCGTCATTTTTGCAATGATTTGAACTTGTACTGGAGATGATTGCCACGAACTATCAATTTGACGATCGAAAATAGTGAGGTAAATGTCGGTCAAATTGACGCTGCGAATGAGTGTATCTGCGATGAGTTTCTTCGTTGTAAAATGAGTTTGCTTCAGCACGCGCGTTCTCGATTCTGGGTCTTGTGCAGTAATCGAATAGCCTTTTCGGGAATAACGCCCGAGCCAATTGATGTGGTATTCTCCAAGGAATTCTTCGTCTTGCTCGCCTGTGTATGCGATGTGCACTTTTTCGTCGTTTCTGCACGAATATGCGTACGACATGTGAGAAACATACTCAGCGCTGAGTGCTATTTGGTCGGTGAGATTGGACTTGATTTCGTTCGTGAGATATGTTGGAATGCGATCTTCGGGCGAAAAAATGGAGGTAGAAAAATTAAGTTTGAAGAGAAAAGAAATTGGGAGGAAACACAACGCAATCAATCCAAATTTTGTCCATTGACACTTCGAAAGATAAACGCCAATCACCAACATAAATAACGGAACGAGGTACATACCCACGCGGTCCATTGGATAATTCACATCGAGCAAATAGCGCATGGCAACGATCCCAACGACACTTCCAAGGAAGACGAGAAATAAGATCGCTTCGGATTGTTTCAGGTAGTTCCAAAACCCAACTTTCCTCCAACTCAGCAGAAAAGAAAAAGCAACAAAAATGAGAAGTGAAGCGATGAGGTAGAATACCCAATTAGCATCGTCGAAGATCGCCAATCGACTCATGGATTTACCGGTAGTTTCCCACAAACCATCTTGATTTCCCCACCAAAGTGCACCGATTTCTTTTAATTCAAAACTGTATCGGATGAAGGGAAGAAGGGCGAAAATCCATAAAAGAATTAAAGTTGTTGTGACGAGAAGGATTCGTTTCTGGAAATTTTTGTTGAGGATGAAAAGTAGAATCGCGTAACAAACGATGAGTAAACTCGGGAATAAATAGGTTAGACTTGATGCCACGGAAATCCAAAGGCACATCAAAATGGAGGCGAAATGAAGGAGTTTTCGAGAAGTTTTCCAATGAATTAGGGAAGCTATTGCCGCAAAAAAGAACGCGATGGCCATTCCGTATCCTCGGGCGTAGCTGAAATACTCAAATAGCCAAGGAATGCAAACGAGCGCGAGAAAAACCAGTACGTTTAATTTGCTGGAAATGGTTTTTTGCACGATGTATTTGACCGAAAAAAAGTAAATCGGTAAAGCGAAAAGCGATGGCAATCGGAACAAGAAAAAGTGATCGCCAAAAAGTCGGT
>CALFOS010000069.1 GCA_937919725.1 uncultured Fluviicola sp.
AAACCGAATAACTCTATTAAAGAATAATGAGGAACTGGAAATCGACAATATTACTACTTACAACTCTTCTCATCTGGTCTCAAGCTCAATCGCAGACCTTCGGTAACGAGTGGATTAATTATTCTCAAAACTATTATAGCATAAAAATTGTCAACGACGGTGTTTACCGTCTTGATTCCGCTTCCATGGCCAATGCGGGCATCCCTGTCGGATCGATTGCTTCCGAAAATTTTCAAATTTTTGGTAAAGAACGTGAAGTTCCATTGTACGTTGTCGATGGCGGCGATTCGAGCATAGACAGCGGTGATTACATCTTATTTTTTGCTCAGCGCAATGACGGCTGGCTTGATTCTACCATATTCCTCGATCCAAACACTATTGGAAATCCTGCATTTAGCATGTACAATGATACACTTCAATATTTCCTAACATGGAATAATTCTGCATCAAACTTAAGATATTCCATAGAAACGGATGTGAGTTTCTCTTCGTATACTCCTGCAACTCATTTCATGTATAAGATTAAAAAAGGCTACAATACAGCTTATTCTGAGGGAGCAAAATTTTCACAGATTAGCAGCTCCTTCAATGTGGCAGGCGAGGGTTGGATTAATGGATATCAAAATGGAGTGCCTGCGGGCTCTAGTGTCAACCAGCCATTTCAATCAATTAGTAGTTATAATGGTCCTGGCGCACCCGATGCTGAGTTCATGGGACTGTGCGTTTCTGGGTCGAACGCCGCTCCCCCAGCCGATTCTTCTTTCAACCATCACCTTCGACTGCGTCTAGGTATGTCAGGTATTGTCATTGAAGACACTAGTTTTTATGGTTATCAACAAATAAAGACGGTCGCGACGATCCCTCCAGCTCAGGTTACTAATTCTACACCTTATTATATAGAAATAATCAACAACCTTGGAGTAGCAACGGATTACATCGGATTCGCCTACCAGCAACTCAAGTACGCTAGACAGCCTATTTTCAACTCCTCACCTTCGTTACGGTTTAGTGTTCTAAACAGTCAAACAGAATCAAAGATACGACTTGATATTCAGGCTTCAGCTATGACTGACCCGATTGTTTTCGTGCTAGGTGGCGATACTCCACGTTTTATTCCATTCGTGATGAATGGTGCTAATCCATCAATGCTGATTCCAAATTCAACGTCTGGGAATGAGCAAACGGTTATTTACACGAATTATTCTCAAGTTGTAAACGTTGTGACAATGTCTCCCGTGAATGGAACTGGAATTTTCACCGATTTCGCCAGCATTCCCGGAGCTTTGGATAGTGCTTTGTTAATGGTGTATCACTCAACTTTGGCGGCGGCCACTATTGATTATTCACAATATCGCGAATCTATCCCGGGAGGCGCTTACAACACGGTAACGGCTAACGTAGAAGAATTGTACCAGCAATTTGGAGGAGGAATTGAGAAGCACATAAATGGTGTTCGACGATTTGCCCACTATATGTTCAACATTTCCAACCAAAAGCCGAGTGGATTATTTCTTATAGGAAAAGGAATCAGAGAAGCGAATTTAAATCTCAACACACCAGATGGACCGGGTACCCGATTTTATCCAGATCGCTTTCACCAATCCTTGATTCCTTCTTTTGGTCACCCTTCAAGCGATGTTGCGATTACGGCGGGACTGGAAGGTACCTCACAGTGGGCACCACTTATTCCAACGGGTCGAATTTCTGTGCGCACCGACTCTGAATTGCAAGGCTACTTGAGCAAGGTCATTCAATATGATGCCCAGCAAGATTCTACGCATATTTACGATACTCCGAACAAGGATTGGCAAAAACAAGTGATTCATTTTGCGGGAGGCTCGGACATCAATCAACAAAATGATTTTCAGTCCAAAATGAATCTGCTGAGTTTCATCATCTCAGATTCGCTCTATGGAGCAAACGTTACCAAGGTGTATAAAACAGATAGCGATCCGCTCAACCCTGCTGTTTTATCCTCCATTACAACGCGCATCAGCAATGGCGTTAGTTTGATGAGTTATTTGGGTCACAATTCGCCCACCACAAGTGGATTTGAAGTGAATCTTGATGAACCGATCAATTGGAACAATAATGGAAAATATCCTGTGATGCTTGTGAATTCGTGTTACAGTGGAAATATTTTTCAAGTCAGCAATTCAAAATCGGAGTTGTTTGTTCAGCCAGCTGGCTATGGTGCAATTGCATACATTGCTGCCGTAAATCTGGGTGAGGCGAATAACCTTGCGGTCTACTCAGCGGAACTTTACCGGAATTTCTCGGCTTTAAACTATGGTAAAACCCTTGGCCAACAAATGCAAGCGACCGTTCGTCAAATGGAAATAAGTTATGGCACTTTTTACATGGAAGCTACTGCAGAGCAAATGATCCTTAATGGTGATCCGATGCTTCGCTTGAACTGGCATGCGAAACCAGAGATCGAGCTCACGCCTGAGCGCGTTTCTTTTGGCCCAGTAGATATTGACCTGTTGACGGATAGCATCGAGATGAAAATTGTATTGAAAAACCTTGGTAAATCAGTGACCAATTCATTTGGATTGGAAATTAGACGCAATTTCCCACAATCCTCAGTAGATTCGATTTACAATTTCGTGGTGAACGCTTTGCACTACACCGATACCTTTGTCTTCAAAATGCCTTTACAAGCAAACATTGGAATTGGCTTGAATTCTTTTTCGATTTCCGCGGATATCCCTTCTTTTCAGCCCGAGGTATACGACGAAATTGGCAACAACCAAATTACCAAAACACTCTTCATCGATATTGATGGAATTTTGCCTGTGCTGCCCTACGATTTTGCAGTAGTTCCAATTGATAGCGTAACGGTAAAAGCATCTACCATTAATCCAATCGCCGACTTCAACTCCTACCGTTTTGAAATTGACACCACCGATTTATTCAACAGTCCTTCGCACAGATACGCACTTGTCTCAGGGTTTGGCGGAGTGAAAGAAGTACATCCGTCTCAATGGCTCGGTGTTTCTTCGAACATGTCGAATCCCCTAGTATGTGAAGACAGTGTGGTTTATTTTTGGCGTGTTGCGCTGGATGAACCTGTTCCAGATTGGCGCGAATTCTCCTTTCAATACATTCAAGGAAAAGAGGGCTGGGGACAAGATCATTTTTTCCAATTCAAGAAGAACTCTTTCGCTGGTGTGCTATATGACAGACCTACGCGAACGCGACAATTCGGGCCAAATTCGAAGTTGCTCCTCTGTAAAGTTCTAACGAATGCGGGAGCACCTGGCGTTTATGACAATCAATGGACACTAGACGGTGACTATTGGGGGTATAACTACGGAATAGGAAACTTTACACCAAAATTCCATGTGGCAATTATTGATCCTATAACACTCGAACCTTGGTTTACGCGGTATACCCCATGGGGCGTGAATCCAACGCATAATTTTGGTAACAACAACGACGACCTCAACTCTTGGTGGGCGCGCCCGATGAATATTTTCACCTATAATCAAGGCGATCCAGTACGCTTAGATGCATTTCAGAATCTGATTAATAATGTGGTTCCAGATAGTCATTACATATTGATTTACAGTCCGATGACAACCCTTTACGATCAATGGGCTGCACTCGATTCAGCCGATATGTTTGGATTGTTCCAGGGATTGGGATCTGACAGTATTTATGCCGGACGACCCAACCGACCATTTATTTTCTTCTGTAAAAAGGGAGATCCGAACTCGGTAGTGGAGCGTTTTGTTCAGGTGCAGGGTGGAGAACAATCTGTGAGTATTACCATCGCGGGTAAAGACTTTAACGGTGCCGAAAGTTCCACTTTAATAGGTCCTGCAGCCAACTGGGGAAATGTGTACTGGAAACAAGATCCATCAGAATCTCCCACCTCCGACTCTACGGGATTAACTATAAGGGCCTACGACCTTACAGGAGCGCTTCAACTTACGATCGATACACTGTTTACCTCGAACGATTCGATTTTGAATTTGAATGGAATGGTAGATGCATCCTTGTATCCCTATATCAATCTCAGGGCATCTTATACCGACACTTTGGATTTAACACCCTCACAAATAAACCGTTGGCACGTACTCTACGATCCTCTTCCCGAAGCAGCAATTGACGGAACAACGCTGTATACTTATACGCATCCAAGTGACACACTTGAAGCTGGCCAAACCTTCGATTTTGCAGTAGATGTTCGCAATATTTTCACCATCGACATGGATTCCTTGCTTGTTAATTATTGGATAGAAGATGCCAGTCAGACGAAATTCCCCATTGCGTATTCACGCCAAGGCCCATTGATTGCTGGAGCCACGCTGCGCGACACGATCACTGTGTCAACGAATGGATTGAGCGGTATGAACCTCCTGAGAATGGAAGTGAATCCATACATAAATGGAAGTTTGTATATCACCGATCAGCCTGAGCAGCAGCATTTCAACAATGTTCTCCAATTGCCATTTTTCGTGAATCCAGATGATATCCATCCTATTTTGGACGTTACCTTCAACGGTCGACATATTTTGAATGGTGACATTATCGATCCGAGCAGTGAAATTTTGATCACCTTAAAAGACGATAACGAATTTCTGATCATGAACGATATTTCGGATACGACGCATTTTGGAATTTATCTCACCGACCCAACTGGACTTCAAAAGCGCATTCCGTTTGTAGATGCAAGTGGAAATACGGTGATGCAATGGATTCCTGCGGAACCACAACACAAACGCTTCAAGATTATTTGGCCAAGTGAATTAACGCTTGATGGAAAATACACGCTTTTTGTTCAAGGAACCGACAAGAGTGGCAACTTATCGGGCGATTTGGATTACACCGTGAACTTTGAGGTGATTCACGAAGCGTCGATTACGCACATGATGAACTACCCGAATCCGTTTAGTACAAGCACGCGCTTCGTGTTTACCTTGACAGGATCTAACGCGCCAGAAGAAATCATCATTCAAATTATGACGGTGAGTGGTCGCGTAGTGCGGGAGATTACCGAAGATCAATTGGGGCCTATTTACATCGGAAGAAACATCACCGAGTATGCTTGGGATGGAACGGATGAATTTGGTGATCCATTGGCAAACGGGGTTTATTTATACCGCGTGAAAGCACAATTGGATGGTGAAGAAATTGAACACCGAGAATCGGGAGCAGACACGCACTTCACGAAGGGATTCGGAAAGATGTATTTGATGCGCTAAAGTAATAACTTATGAAGAATATTGCTTTTCTGACACTCATCATTATTGTCTTGGTTTCATGTGAAAAATCCAATCCCGTTCCTGGAGACATCACCTATCCTGAGTATCACAATGGAAAAATCAATTTGTTAGCCATTCAATCCGATACATTTTACGTAGACACGACGACTTATTTTTCCTTAGCCGCAGATGTTCCTGCACATCGCAGCATTAAATTTGTTTTACAGCCGGCAGCTCAACCTGCAACTGAAGCTAATTGGGGAGGAATGGGCATGACTTCATTTCCATCTAATCCTCACTTGGCATGGGATTTTTCAACTCAACGAATGGTGTACAATTCATTACCTGAAGAATTGGAAGAGGATAAGCTCTGTGTAACCTCAGGAGTTATGGGAGGTGCCGAATCTTGGTGGTCAACAACAGGTATAATTCATCTTATCATCTATGAAGATGAGACGGAATGGATGACACGTTATATTACGTTAGTGCCCGTTCAATAATTCGAAATTGTTCGAAACATAGCCACTTTACTCGACTTTGGAAAGAATCAAGACATCTGTTGATGCGGCGCCATAAAGTTCAAGTGTCATTCGGTTATTCTTACACGTTGTGACTGTCCAGTCAGCATTCAGGTTATAAAAGGGAGAAAAAGGCGTAAGAGTAAGCTCAAGTGTTGTAGGATTTTTCTCGATTCCGGTTGTCCAAGTTCCTGAAATAGTCGGTTCCCCGATCACGTCAATTCTACCATCCTTCGAAAAGGCGAACGCATAGTCAGCAAAAACTGATTTGTTATCGTCGTTATCTATGAATACCGAGGTTAACTTCCACGTTCCGTTCACGATATATCGTTCCACCTTATTCGGACTTGAATATTTTTCACAGCTAGAAATCAAGACGAACAGTACGATGAATAAACCAAGAAAACCACCTCGGATGAATGAAAACCGATTTTTTCGCATCTGTATATTTTAAGCTTCCGTCGTTGGCGTTCCAAAGTTCATTGGAGGCATCGGCGGAACATTTCCTTCATCTATAACGCCAAAAGACTGCTCATATTTTCTCACATTGTCTTGAATTGCGTGCATTAACCGTTTTGCGTTTTGTGGCGTCATGATTACACGCGCTCTCACTTTCCCCTTTGGCATGCCGGGCATCAATTGAATGAAATCAGCCACAAACTCTGTTGGAGAATGCGTGAGGATGGTTAAGTTCGAGTATACTCCAGTCGACATTTCTTCTGAAAGTTCTATATTTACCTGATTGTCGTTTTTTGTTTCCATGTGTTAAAGATAATGATTCAAAATCCAAAAAAGGCAACCTTCCATCGGAAAGCTGCCTTCTTTTTTATTAAACTAAGTAAGGTTTGCGTGAACAAACGCTTCAATTATTCTACGATTTCAGCTTCTGAAGCTGATGCAGTCATTTCCTCCAATTTCTCTTTGGAACCAACTAGCACTTTTTGGAAGTGACGTACTCCTGTTCCTGCTGGGATCAAGTGACCAACAATTACATTTTCTTTCAATCCAAGCAATTCATCTTGTTTACCAGAGATGGCTGCTTCGTTCAATACTTTCGTTGTTTCCTGGAACGATGCCGCAGAAATAAACGATTGTGTTTGAAGCGATGCACGCGTGATCCCTTGAAGCAAGGCAGTAGACGTTGCTGGAACTGCGTCACGCGCTTGAACCAACTCTTTATCCGTACGTTTCAATTGAGAGTTCTCGTCACGCATTCTTCGTGCTGTAACAATTTGTCCCGCTTTCAACGTTGTAGATCCGCCCACTTCTGTGATCACCATCATTCCGTAGATTGCGTCATTCTCTTCCATCACGTCTGCTCTGTGAACAGATTGACCTTCCAAGAAACGCGTATCTCCAGCGTCAACGATTTGTGCTTTCAACATCATTTGTCGTACAATCACCTCGAAGTGCTTGTCATTGATTTTCACCCCTTGAAGTCGGTAAACCTCTTGAATTTCATTCACCAAGTATTCCTGAACTTTCGTTGGTCCTTCAATGTTCAAGATGTCGCGCGGAGTAATTGCTCCAACCGACAAGGCTTGACCCGCACGAACGAAATCGTTCTCTTGCACCAAAATGTGTTTCGAAAGTGGCACGAGGTACTTGCGTACATCACCAGTTTTCGATGTAATTTTAATCTCACGGTTACCACGTTTGATTTTTCCGTATTCCGCAACACCATCAATTTCCGACACTACTGCAGGGTTTGACGGGTTACGTGCTTCGAACAACTCCGTTACACGTGGAAGACCTCCTGTGATATCCCCTGACTTACCAGCCTTACGAGGAATTTTAACCAAAATCTGTCCAGCTTCAATCGCGTCTCCAGAACCTACCGAGATGTGCGCGTCCACAGGCAAACTGTATTCACGAATGATCTCTTTCGATTTAGTATCCATGATGTGGATCGCCGGGTTTTTCTTTTTATCACGCGATTCAGTAATTACTTTTTCGGTAAATCCTGTTTGCTCATCGACTTCCTCACGGAACGTTAATCCTTCGATAATGTTATCGAAAACAACTTTTCCTTTTAGCTCGGCGATGATCACCGCGTTGTATGGATCCCATTTACAAATCACGTCACCTCGTTTCAAAGTGTCACCACTTTTCACCAAGATTTCTGCTCCGTAAGGAATGTTACCCGTCATGGTAATGTTTCCTTTGACATCCGTCAATTTCAATTCAGCCGCACGACCGATTACAACATTTGATTTTACACCATCTTTCGATGTACGAACCAATGTACGCAACTCGTCGATTTCAATCGTTCCTGAAGATTTAGCCTTCAAATCTGATTCATCAGCGATATTTGATGCTGTACCCCCAACGTGGAAGGTACGAAGCGTCAACTGTGTACCTGGCTCACCAATGGATTGCGCAGCGATTACACCCACAGCATCACCGATTTGTGCATTTCTGTGCGTTGCCAAGTTACGACCATAACATTTCGAGCAAACTCCACGACGCATTTCACACGTCAATACCGAACGAATTTCCACTTCATCGATCTCTGCAGCTTGGATTGCCAAAGCCACATCTTCCGTCACGAGTTCACCTGCTTCCACGATCAAATCATCTGTATCTGGAACGAAAACGTCTGATACTACAGAACGACCAAGGATACGATCGAACAAAGGCTCAACGATTTCATCGTTTTTCTTCAATGCAGTTGCCACGATTCCTCTCAATGTTCCACAATCGAATTCGTTGATGACAACATCTTGTGCTACATCCACCAAACGACGTGTAAGGTAACCCGCATCGGCCGTTTTCAAGGCTGTATCGGCAAGACCTTTACGTGCACCGTGAGTAGAGATAAAGTACTCAAGGATGGACAGACCTTCCTTAAAGTTGGAAAGAATAGGATTCTCGATAATGTCTTGTGCCGACGCCCCAGATTTCTGCGGTTTCGCCATCAGACCACGCATTCCTGAAAGCTGACGAATTTGCTCTTTCGAACCACGTGCTCCAGAATCGTACATCATATAGATGGAGTTGAATCCTTGTTTATCATTTTTCAACTGCTCCATGAGTGTGTGCGTCAAACGAGAGTTAGTATGCGTCCAAATGTCAATAATTTGGTTGTAACGCTCGTTGTTCGTGATCAATCCCATGTTATAGTTCGCCATCACTTCCTTCACTTCTTTTTCCGCCTTGATAACAAGAGCTTCTTTTTCTTTCGGGATGATGATATCGTCCAAGTTGAAAGACAATCCACCGACAAATGCCATGTGATAACCTAACTCCTTGATATCGTCCAAGAACTGCGCCGTACGAGATGTTCCACACATTTTCAACACGTGTCCGATCATGTCACGAAGCGCTTTCTTCGTCATTACATCATTGATATAACCTGCTTCAGAAGGCACTCTGTCGTTGAACAACACGCGACCGCATGTAGTTTCCATCAAGCGTACTTCCACTTCGCCTTTATCATTCAAATCTTCTGCTCTCACTTTGATAGCTGCGTGAAGATCCAATGCACCTTCGTTGTACGCAATTGTCACCTCTTCTGGCGAGTAGAAAATTCCGCCTTCACCTTTCACGATGTCTTCTGGAGTGGAAACTTTACCTTTTGTAATGTAGTAAAGTCCCAAAACCATATCCTGAGAAGGTACAGCGATAGGAGCCCCGTTTGCAGGGTTCAAAATATTATGTGACGCCAACATCAATAGTTGTGCTTCCAAAATTGCAGCATTACCAAGTGGTAAGTGAACCGCCATCTGGTCACCGTCAAAATCGGCGTTGAAGGCTGTTGTTACCAATGGGTGAAGTCGAATTGCTTTTCCTTCAATCAATTTTGGTTGGAACGCTTGAATACCCAATCTGTGAAGCGTTGGGGCTCTGTTCAAAAGAACTGGATGTCCTTTCAAAATGTTCTCCAAAATATCCCAAACTACTGGTTCTTTTTTGTCAACAATTTTCTTTGCCGATTTCACTGTTTTCACAATTCCACGCTCGATCATCTTACGGATGATGAATGGTTTGTACAACTCAGCAGCCATCCCTTTCGGAAGACCACACTCGTGCAATTTCAAATCTGGTCCAACAACAATTACGGAACGTGCAGAATAATCAACACGTTTACCGAGTAAGTTTTGACGGAAACGACCCTGTTTACCTTTCAATGAGTCAGAAAGGGATTTCAACGGACGATTTGATTCAGTTTTCACTGCTGATGACTTACGCGAGTTATCGAACAATGAATCCACTGATTCCTGAAGCATCCGCTTCTCGTTACGCAAAATTACCTCTGGTGCTTTGATCTCGATCAATCGTTTCAAACGGTTGTTACGGATAATCACACGACGGTATAGGTCATTCAAATCGGACGTTGCAAAACGACCTCCATCTAGTGGAACAAGCGGACGCAATTCTGGTGGAATAACCGGAACTACTTTCACAATCATCCATTCTGGACGGTTTTCGATACGGTTTTGCGAATCTCTCATCGCTTCCACCACTTGAAGACGTTTCAATGCTTCGTTTTTACGTTGCACAGAAGTTTCCGTGTTCGCTTTGTGACGAAGATCGTAAGACGTTGCTTCCAAATCCATAGTTCGAAGCAAATCATACAATGCTTCTGCACCCATTTTTGCGATGAACTTGTTAGGATCTGCATCCTCCAAGTATTGATTTTCTTTTGGAAGTGTATCAAGGATGTCCAAGTATTCTTCTTCCGTTAGGAAATCGATGCGGTTTAATTCCTCACCATCTTCTTTCTTCGCGATACCCGCTTGAATAACAACGTATCGTTCGTAATAGATGATTTGATCCAATTTTTTGGTTGGCAATCCGAGGAGGTAACCAATTTTATTTGGCAAAGAACGGAAGTACCAGATGTGTGCAACAGGAACCACCAAAGAGATGTGTCCCATACGCTCACGGCGCACTTTCTTTTCCGTTACCTCAACACCACAACGGTCACACACGATTCCTTTGTATCGGATTCGTTTGTATTTACCACAGTGACATTCGTAATCTTTAACAGGCCCAAAAATCCGCTCGCAGAACAAACCATCTCTTTCCGGTTTGTACGTACGGTAGTTGATTGTTTCTGGCTTAAGTACTTCACCACTCGATTTTTCGAGGATCATCTCTGGAGATGCCAACGAAATCGTGATCTTGTTGAAGGTACTTTGTTTTTTTGGTATATCTTTTCTGTAAGCCATAATATTGCTTGTTTCTTTATTCAAAGGTGATTAATCCATTGTGACGTTAAGACACAATCCTCGTAACTCGTGCAACAATACGTTGAAAGATTCAGGAATTCCAGGTTCTGGAATATTGTCACCCTTCACGATTGCTTCGTAAGCTTTCGCACGACCAATAACGTCATCCGATTTCACTGTCAAAATCTCTTGCAAGATGTTTGCAGCTCCAAACGCCTCAAGCGCCCAAACCTCCATCTCTCCAAAACGTTGACCTCCAAACTGAGCCTTACCTCCGAGTGGTTGTTGCGTAATAAGCGAGTATGGTCCGATTGAACGAGCGTGCATTTTGTCGTCTACCATGTGAGATAATTTCAGCATGTAGATAACCCCAACTGTTGCCGTTTGATGGAAACGTTCTCCTGTTCCACCATCGTACAAGTACGTTTTACCTGATCGTGGAATTCCAGCTTGATCAGAATACTCATCAATTTGTGATGGGTGCGCACCGTCGAAAATTGGCGTAGCGAACTTCAAGCCTAATTTCTCACCAGCCCAACCAAGAACTGTTTCATAAATTTGACCAAGATTCATACGTGACGGCACCCCGAGTGGGTTCAACACGATATCAACTGGAGTTCCATCTTCCAAGAATGGCATGTCTTCCGCACGAACAATATTGGCAACAATACCCTTATTTCCGTGACGACCCGCCATTTTATCTCCTACTTTCAACTTACGTTTTTTCGCAACATACACTTTCGCCATCTTCACAATACCCGCTGGAAGTTCATCTCCAACAGAAATATGGAATTTCTTGCGTTTGTATGTTCCGAGTAAATCGTTTGATTTGATGTTGAAGTTGTGAATTACACGACCAACCAATGCGTTGATTTTGTCATCACCCGTCCATTCTGTAGGATTTACAATCGAATAATCGATCGCACCAAGATTACGCGTAGTGAACTTCGTTCCTTTTTTGATAATCTCTTCCTTAAAGTTGTTGAATACACCAGTAGATTTATGTTCACCCACTATGTCGATCAACTTATCTACCAATTTATTTTTCAACTCAGCAAATTCCTTATCGAAATCTGTATCGAGGCTTTCTAAAACTGGTTTGTCTTGTGCTTTTGCTTTACGGTCTTTGATCGCACGAGAGAACAATTTCTTCTCGATCACTACCCCTCTCAACGAAGGTCCAGCTTTCAACGAAGCATCTTTCACGTCACCCGCTTTATCACCGAAGATTGCACGAAGCAATTTCTCTTCTGGCGAAGGATCTGTTTCTCCTTTTGGCGTGATTTTTCCGATTAGGATATCTCCCTCTCTGATTTCAGCACCGATGCGGATCAATCCGTTTTCGTCCAAATCTTTGGTTGCTTCTTCACTCACGTTGGGAATATCAGCGGTAAGCTCTTCCATTCCACGTTTCGTGTCGCGCACATCCAATGAATATTCGTCAATGTGAATCGATGTGAATACATCTTCACGCACTACGCGCTCAGAGATCACGATCGCATCCTCAAAGTTGTATCCTTTCCAAGGCATGAAGGCCACTTTCAAGTTTTGTCCGAGCGCTAATTCTCCCGCTTGAGTTGCATATCCTTCACACAATACTTGTCCTTCTTCCACTACGTCACCTTTCTTTACGATCGGTTTCAAGTTCATACAAGAACCTTGGTTTGTTTTTTGGAATTTCGTGAGTGGGTAACGTTTTACCTCCCCATCAAAACTCACGAGTTTATCTTCTTTTGTCCAGTTGTATTTCAACACGATTTCATTCGCATCAACATACTCAACCACACCATTTCCTTCCGCGTTGATTAATACACGTGAATCTTTGGCAACTAGCTCTTCGATTCCAGTACCAACGATTGGAGAATTTGGTTGCAACAATGGAACCGCTTGTCGCTGCATGTTGGATCCCATCAAGGCACGGTTGGCATCATCATGCTCCAAGAACGGAATAGATGAGGCTGCAATCGATGCAATTTGGTTCGCCCCAACGTCCATCAATGTTAATGATGTCGGTGGAACAACAGGGAAATCACCTTCGTAACGCGCTTTCACGGTTTCGGTAAGGAAGTTTCCTTTATCATCCACTTGCGCATTCGCTTGTGCAATAATTTGTGCGTCTTCTTCTTCAGCAGACAAATAAATTGGTGCCGTTTTTGTGTCCACTTTACCGTTGTTTACTGCGCGGTAAGGCGTTTCGATGAAACCAAGTTTGTTCACTTTGGCAAATACGCACAAGGAAGAAATCAAACCAATGTTTGGTCCCTCTGGTGTTTCAATCGTACATAAACGACCATAGTGCGTGTAGTGAACATCTCGCACCTCAAATCCAGCTCTTTCACGAGAAAGTCCACCAGGTCCGAGTGCCGACAAGCGGCGTTTATGCGTTACCTCAGAAAGTGGATTTGTTTGATCCATGAACTGAGATAGTTGATTTGTTCCGAAGAATGAGTTGATCACAGACGAAAGTGTTTTCGCGTTGATCAAATCGATTGGTGTAAAGACTTCGTTATCACGAACGTTCATACGCTCACGGATTGTTCGAGCCATACGAGCCAAACCAACACCGAATTGCGAATACAATTGTTCACCAACTGTTCTTACACGACGATTCGAAAGGTGGTCGATATCATCGACATCTGCTTTCGAGTTGATAAGTTCGATCAAGTACTTGATGATCGAGATCATGTCCGTCTTGGTCAAGACACGCGACGTTTCGTCCATGTTGTCGCCCAATTTTTTATTCAATCGGAAGCGACCCACTTCACCGAGGTCATAGCGTGTATCAGAGAAAAATAGTTTTTCGAAAACACCCTTAGCCGTTTCATAATCTGGCGGCTCAGCGTTCCGCAATTGGCGGTAGATGTGCTCTACTGCTTCTTTTTCGGAATTCGATGTATCTTTCTGAAGTGTGTTATATATAATTGTAAAGTCGGCGCTATTTACATCTTCTTTATGGAGGATGATTGTTTTGGCACCGGAATCTACGATTAGTTCGATGTGAGCTTCTTCGAGAACCGTTTCACGATCGAGTAATACTTCATTACGTTCGATAGAAACAACTTCTCCTGTATCTTCATCCACGAAATCTTCCACCCACGATTTCAAAACACGTGCAGCCAATTTCCGGCCGATCGCTTTTTTGAGATTCGCTTTAGTCGCTTTCAATTCGTCGGCGAGGTCAAAAATCTCAAGGATATCTTTATCGCTTTCGTATCCGATTGCACGGAACAATGTAGTAACAGGTAATTTCTTTTTTCGGTCGATGTAGGCATACATAACACTGTTGATGTCAGTTGCGAACTCGATCCAAGATCCTTTAAACGGAATCACACGCGCCGAGTACAATTTTGTACCATTAGCGTGACGACTTTGTCCGAAGAACACTCCTGGCGAACGGTGCAATTGCGAAACGATCACACGTTCGGCACCATTTACCACAAATGAGCCCTTTGGAGTCATATAAGGAATTGTACCTAAGTAGACATCCTGTACGATTGTTTCAAAATCTTCGTGTTCAGGGTCTGTACAATATAATTTCAGTTTCGCTTTAAGAGGGACGCTATACGTCAATCCACGGTCGATACATTCTTCGATGGTGTAACGAGGTGGGTCAATAAAATAATCAAGAAACTCTAAAACGAATTGATTTCTTGTATCTGTAATTGGGAAATTTTCTGCGAACACTTTAAAAAGTCCTTCACTATCCCGGTTGTCTGGAGTTGTTTCTAATTGAAAAAACTCTCTGAATGATTTTAGTTGGATATCCAAGAAATCTGGATATGCGAACTGATTTTTGCTAGATGCAAAATTCACTCTTTTTGATAATTTGCTTGCTGTTGCCAAGGTCAAACGTTTTTGGTGAAAATTAATAGCACAACTGTACCCTCTGCGAAAAAACAGGAATAGGCATCCGCCAAATGACGGACGCCTTTCCCAAAATGTAAGTAACTAGTTACTTGATTTCAACTTCAGCTCCTGCTTCTTCCAAAGAAGTTTTAAGACCTTCCGCTTCATCTTTAGACACTCCTGCTTTCAAAGTTGCAGGTGCGCTGTCTACCATTTCTTTAGCTTCTTTCAAACCAGCACCAGTCAATTCTTTTACCAATTTAACTACTGCAAGTTTAGAACCACCAGCTGCTTTAAGGATTACATCGAATTCTGTTTGAGCGACATCTTCTTCACCGCCACCACCAGCACCAGGAGCAGCCATTGCTACCGCTGCAGCTGCAGGTTCAATTCCATACTCATCCTTAAGGATAGTTGCTAGTTCGTTCACGTCTTTAACTGTCAAGTTAACCAACGCTTCTGCCATTTCTTTCAAATCAGCCATTTTATTTTAATTTTAAATAGTTCGTAAAAAATAATTATTGTGCTCTTTCTTCGAGCGTTTTAAGGATACCAGCGATTTTTCCACCAGCACCTTTAAGTCCAGAAACAACGTTCTTAGCAGGACTTTGAAGTAATCCGATAATTTCACCAATCATTTCTTCTTTGGATTTCATATCAGCGAGTGCTCCTAATTGGTGGTCACCAATGTAGATTGCCTCGTCGATCCAAGCACCTTTCAGAATAGGCTTTTTCGACTTCTTGCGAAGTTCTTGAATAAGCTTTGCTGGTTGATTACCAATCTCTGCGAACATGATTGAAGTCGCGCCTTTCAAGATCTCTTTGAGGTCTCCGAAATTTTTGTCTTCAACGCGATCCATTGCTTTTTCCAACAGCGTATTTTTCACAACACGCATAGAAATTTTTGCATTGAATGCTTTTCTTCTCAGATTGTTTACTGCTTCTACTGTTAATTCCGCTGTATCCGTAAGGTAGATGATATTGTTGCTCGCTAAATCAGCGGCCAAATCGTCTACATACTTTGCTTTTTCTTGTTTTGTCATTTCAAATCGATTTAAGCAATTAGAGACTTAGCGTCTACTTGAATACTAGGGCTCATGGTAGAACTGATGTAAATGCTGCGGATGTATGTCCCTTTTGCAGAAGATGGCTTCATTTTGATAAGTGTTTGTATCAATTCATTCGCGTTTTCACGAATCATGCTACTCTCAAAACTTGCTTTCCCCACTGCAGAGTGGATAATTCCGTATTTATCAACCTTGAAGTCGATTTTACCTGCTTTTACTTCAGCAACTGCCTTACCAACGTCCATTGTTACCGTACCAGTTTTTGGGTTTGGCATTAAACCACGAGGACCTAAAATTCGTCCAAGTGCTCCTACTTTCCCCATTACTGCTGGCATTGTAATGATAACGTCGATACCAGTCCAACCTCCTTTGATTTTATCGATGTATTCGTCCAAACCAACGAAATCGGCACCTGCATCAATTGCTTCTTGCTCCTTATCCGGAGTACACAATACAAGGACTTTCATGTCCTTACCTGTACCGTGCGGCAATGCTACAGTTCCTCTTACCATTTGATTTGCTTTTCTAGGATCTACTCCAAGACGAACGCAAATATCAACTGAGGGGTCAAATTTTGTTGTTGAAACCTCCTTAACTAAACTACATGCGTCTGTTAAGCTGTAAGCTCTCTCCGAATCAATTTTCGCGAGGGCTTCTTTTCTTTTTTTAGAAATTCTTGCCATAACAATTACATTAATTAGTTTTCGGTGCTTCACCACCCTTTACTACTACCCACATACTTCTTGCTGTTCCGGCGATCATGCGCATTGCAGAATCTACGGTAAAACAATTCATATCCTGCATCTTATCTTCAGCAATAGCGCGCACTTTGTCCCAAGAAATATTACCGACTTTCGCACGGTTAGGTTCAGAAGAACCTTTCTTAAGATTAGTTTGCTCTAAAATCTGAATAGCTGCTGGAGGTGTTTTTATTACAAAATCAAACGATTTATCACTGTAAACGGTGATAACCGCTGGTAGAACTTTTCCAGGACGATCCTGCGTACGAGCGTTGAACTGCTTGCAGAATTCCATAATGTTAACCCCTTTTGCACCGAGTGCGGGACCAACAGGAGGAGCTGGATTAGCTGCACCACCTTTGATCTGTAATTTGATCAAACCTGCTACTTCTTTAGCCATTTGTGTTGAATTATGTAGTCAAACGTGATTACTTGCGGGAAGCTTTAATCGCTTTCATCACTCCTACGGTTAATATACTCTTTAAACTTCTTTTTCTACTTGCATGTAGCTCAACTCGAGAAGGTTCTTTCTTCCGAATATTTTCACCATCACTTTGAGTTTTTTCTTCTCTTCGTTGATCTCATCAACAATTCCACTAAAGTTGTTGAACGGACCGTCGATAACTTTGACGGCTTCACCTACAACGAATGGGATTTTCATTTCCTCTTCTGATTCAGAGAGCTCATCTACTTTACCTAGGATGCGGTTCACTTCTGAAAGTCGCATGGGTACAGGATCGCCACCTTTTTCGGTTCCGAGGAAACCAATAACATTAGGAATACCTTTAATAACGTGGGGAACTTCACCAACGAGTGATGCTTCAACAAGTACGTATCCAGGAAGATATGCTTTCTCCTTGCTAACTTTCTTACCATTTCTGATTTGAAATACTTTTTCTGTTGGAATCAACACTTGTCCTACGAAGTCATTTAACTTGAGGCGTGAAATTTCCATGTCCAAGTATTCTTTGACCTTTTTTTCTTTCCCACTAATAGCACGCACTACGTACCAACGTTTCTTAATCTCTCCCATCGGGTACGACTATTTAAAAATTTGGTAAATAAACCCGAGTGCACCTTGCCAAGTAGCATTTTTATCTCCTGTGATACCGAACACGAAGTCCATCACGAAAATAATCAAAGCTATAATAACCGAAGCCACAACGACAATAATCGTGTTACTTTGGAGTTCTTTCCATGTCGGCCACGTAACTCTGTGCAACATTTCGGTCACAGTTTCACTGAAATATTCTTTCACTTTTGACATCTCATCTATTTTGCACGGGCGGTAGGGATCGAACCCACGACCAATGGATTTGGAATCCACTACTCTACCAGCTGAGCTACGCCCGTTTAAAAAGGGGAGCGAACTCCCCTTTAACATTATTAGTTTTTCGTGTGCTTACGAAATGATCTCAGTAACTTGACCAGCACCTACAGTTCTACCACCCTCACGGATTGCAAAACGAAGTCCTTTGTGCATCGCAATCGGCACTATCAACTTAACTGTAATTGTTACGTTATCACCAGGCATAACCATTTCACGTCCGTCTTCCAAGAAGATTTCACCAGTTACGTCTGTTGTTCTGAAGTAGAACTGAGGACGGTATTTGTTGTGGAAAGGAGTGTGACGACCACCTTCTTCTTTCTTCAATACATAGATCTCAGCTTTGAACTCAGCGTGCGGAGTTGTAGAACCTGGCTTGCAGATTACCATTCCACGTTTGATTTGAGACTTCTCAATACCACGTAGAAGAATACCTACGTTATCTCCAGCTTCTCCGCGATCCAAGATCTTACGGAACATCTCAACTCCTGTACAAGTAGACGACAATTTCAAGTCACCCATTCCAAGAATATCAACTGGATCTCCAGTGTTTACAATACCCGTTTCGATACGACCTGTAGCAACAGTTCCACGACCAGTAATTGTAAATACGTCCTCAACTGGCATCAAGAAAGGCTTATCGATATCACGTGGAGGCAATTCAATGTATGAATCAACCGCAGCCATCAACTCGTTAATTTTCTCAACCCATGCTTCTTCACCGTTCAATGCACCAAGTGCTGAACCTTGAATTACTGGAGCGTTGTCGCCATCGTAATTGTAGAAAGAAAGCAATTCTCTGATTTCCATTTCCACCAATTCCAACAACTCTTCATCGTCAACCATATCCACTTTATTCATGAATACAACCATACGTGGAATACCAACCTGGCGACCTA
>CALFOS010000070.1 GCA_937919725.1 uncultured Fluviicola sp.
CGATTTATTCTTCCTCGTCTTCCAAGATTCTCTTTGGACGCAATTTCTCAAGTGCTCCCAAGGTAATCCAGTATGGAAGAACGAATCCCATTAGGAAAACTAACAGCCAAAATGCCATTCCACCAATAAAAAGGAACAATACTAATCCGAATGCGCTCATCTCTTACTATTTTTGTGATTGCTTAATGGCGATAAAATTAATGAAATTATTCAAATAGCAACTACACGATTATGGAATATCGTATCGAAAAAGATACCATTGGTGAGGTGAAAGTTCCTGCCGATAAATACTGGGGGGCGCAAACAGAGCGTTCACGGAACAATTTTAAAATCGGACCTACGGCTTCAATGCCGTTGGAAATTATCTACGCATTCGCATATTTGAAAAAAGCTGCCGCACATGCCAACTGCGAATTGGGCGTTCTCGATGTCGAAAAACGTGACTTGATCTCGAAGGCTGCCGATGAAATTATTGCGGGCGAATTCGACGATCAATTTCCACTCGTGATTTGGCAAACAGGCTCAGGAACTCAATCCAACATGAACGTGAACGAAGTAATCGCACACCGTGCTCATGTCTTGCAAGGAATGAAAATTGGCGAGGGCGAAAAAACCATTTTGGCAAACGATCACGTCAATATGTCGCAGTCGAGTAACGATACTTTTCCAACGGGTATGCACATCGCATGCTACAAGAAAATCATGGAAAACACCATTCCTGGAGTTGAGCAATTGCGCGATACACTTCAAGCGAAGTCGAAGGAATTCATGGACGTTGTGAAAATCGGTCGCACGCACTTGATGGACGCTACGCCACTTACACTCGGACAAGAGTTTTCGGGTTATGTGTCTCAATTGAACCACGGATTGAAAGCACTCCGAAACACGCTTCCTCACTTGTCTGAGTTGGCGCTTGGTGGAACTGCTGTTGGGACGGGAATGAACACACCAAAAGGATACGACGTGCTCGTTGCGAAAAAAATCGCTGAGTTCACTGGTCTTCCTTTTATTACAGCAGAAAATAAATTTGAAGCCTTGGCAGCGCACGACGCCATCGTTGAAACACACGGAGCATTGAAACAATTGGCTGTTTCGCTCAACAAAATTGCCAACGATATCCGTATGATGGCATCAGGACCGCGATCGGGAATTGGCGAAATTATCATTCCAGCGAACGAACCAGGATCGTCAATTATGCCCGGAAAAGTGAACCCTACGCAAGCAGAAGCAATCACAATGGTGTGCGCACAAGTGATGGGGAACGACGTGGCAATTACAGTTGGCGGAACGCAAGGACATTACGAACTCAACGTCTTCAAACCATTGATGGCAGCTAATTTGCTCCAAAGTGCCGAATTAATTGGCGATTCGTGTGTTTCGTTTGATGAAAACTGTGCTCAAGGAATCGAGCCAAACCACAAACGCATTCAAGAATTATTGAACAATTCCTTGATGTTGGTAACGGCACTCAATCCCAAAATTGGATACTATAAAGCAGCAGAAATTGCGAATACAGCTCATGAAAACGGGACAACATTGCGCGAAGAAGCCATCCGTTTAGGCTATGTTCCAGCTGAAGAATACGACAATTGGGTAGATCCTAAAAAGATGATTGGTAGTTTAGAAGATTAATTAGAAGTTTGAGCTTAGCGGAGCTGAAGCCCGGTATAAAAACAAAAACGGTTGCTCATTTGGGCAACCGTTTTTCATTCAATAACCGATCAATGCATCCAATCATTGCAAGGTAAAAGTAATCGGTAAGCGCATTCTGCATCGAACGACTTCGCCTTTCATTTCACCCGGTTTCCAATTTGGCATTGATTGAACAACGCGCACTGCTTCAGCATCAAACTCCTTACTTACACCACGCGCAACTCGAACATCACTCAGTGAGCCATCTTTTTCAACAATAAACTGAAGATACACGCGCCCTTGAGAACTCATTTCCCTGTCAACTTCCGGAAATCGAATATTTTCTTGGAGAAATTGCCGCATCGCAGCAGCCCCACCGATATATTCAGGATCAACATCTGGGAAATCAACCACAGGGTCATTCGGTTTAGTTTCTGGTGGCATCTGCGGAGGCGGCGGCTCGGGATAAATGGGATACACAGGCTCGATCGGGTCGTGTGGTGGGCGAGGACGATGACGAGGATCTGGTGGCATTGGTCTAGGTACTGGCGGAGGTGGGGCGGGATTCACCTTCTCACGCAAATCGAGCGAATCGGTGCTTTGCTTTGGGGGCTTCGCTTCTTTCTCCACCTCAATCGTGTCGGGGATCAACTCCGTCACTTTTCCACTTTTCTCCTCCGAACAGGAAAAAAAAAGAAAGATTCCTAGTGAGAGTATGGCGATACTTTGTAGTGCTATTTTCATGGGTCAACTATTATAATAATGAGAAAACGATCGGCACTGTCATCCTACTCCGCACTATTTTTCCGCCATCTTCAGCAGGTTTCCATTTGGGCATCGCTCGAATCACGTGCTTTGCCTCTCGGTCAATCGACTCCGATACACCTTTCTTTACTTCAATCGAAGTGATCGATCCATCATTTTCAACCACAAATTGCACATACACGCGCCCTTGATTGTTCAATTCTTTGTCAATCGTCGGATAAACGATGGCATTTGCGAGGTATTTCTTCAACTCCTCAACTCCACCCGGAAATTGAGCTTCCACTGCTGGAATTTCAATCACAGGTTCGGGCATTGGCATCGGTGGTGGCGGCTCAGGAAATGGCCAAGGTTTGGGATGTGGAGGTCTCGGATCGGGATCGGGCCAGGGTTCTGGCTCGGGCGGTGGTGGTGGAACTGTTTTCGCTTTTGGGATTTGGTTCACTTTTACCTCATCCTTCGTGATTTCATCGCTGGATACTTTTTCTTTTTCTATGCTGACTTTTTCGGGCATCAACTCCGCCACTTCTCCACTTTTCTCCTCCGAACAAGAAGCAAAAAATAGAATTCCTAGCGCGAGGAATGTGATACTTTGTGTTGTTTTTTTCATACGTGTTCTAATAAAAATTGGAATCAAGCTTGCTCATCAACTGATTCGAGGGAACCTCAAATTCAACTTTCTCCGCTTTTACACGGGCTTTTATTTCCTCGATCGTGAGGTTTTCTTTAGATTTCTCCTTTGGAGGCTTAGCACAACTTACCATGAAACAAGTGGAGCTAAGCAAAAGTAGAAGCGTTTTCATTTCATCAGTTTTAGGTGAAAAATGGAAGCGATCATCTATAAGGACAACCGCTTCACTGGCTAATCAGAGCATGATCATTTATTCGAGAATAAATTTGATTGGTAAACGTACACGTGTGCGAACTGCCCCATATTCATCTTCCCCCGGGATCCATTTCGGGAATGATCGTACAATGCGCTCTGCTTCGCGATCAAGCGTTTTGGAGATCCCTCTATACGTTTTAATATTCGTCAGCGAACCGTCCAACTCTACCACAAACGAAATGTAAATCGTTCCTTGATTGCCAAGTTCTTTGTCAATCTCTGGATATTCCTGAACCGAGAAAATCTTCTCTTTCATCGCTCCAAGTCCGCCCACGTAGCGTGCGTCAATTTTCGGAATCACGATTTTATCCAAATCAAACGGTGGAATGTAAACTGGTGGATTCGAAAAGCCATAAGCTCCGGGTCCGTCCATCTTTTTCAGTCCTTCCGTGCCACTATCAGTGGCTTTAATTGCTTCAGAAAGCCCTGTTTGACTTCCGATTTCTTGCCGTTGGTCTTGAGGTTGCGGAACTTGAGGTTGCTCTTTCACATCCAGCACTGGCTTGTCTTCCACTTTTTCTTCTACCTGAAAAACAACAATTTCATCGGCTACTACCGCCATTTTTTCATCTTCAATCGTAGAAACGTCTGAATAAGTAAACGCTGCGAGCGTGAAAGAACCTGCCACTAGCAGTCCTACATTGAAGATGGCAGCTCTTTTACCTTCCAAGTCCATCTTCGGATTTTTTTTTGCGATCATATCAATAGATTTAAGTTTATACCTCTGATAGCTCCAAAGGATATGCCAAAGAACTGGCATCGCGCGGTGATCTACCGAGAGGCGCTCTTCTGTTAATAAAGTGTTAATGCGATTGAGTAAACGGTATTTCAAATTGCGGTGAATTGCGCGGTATTTTGAAATTAAGCGCGATTTGTTCACAGAATGATGATGGGAACTTTGGTAAATCGTAACAATTAAGCCAACAAAAGCAGTACCTTCGCGGTGATGGCGAAGCAAAAAAAATATACGCTTACGTTTGAGCAAACGTTCGACTTTGATATGGTTGGAATTTGTTCGCATCACAACGATTATAGATTGGCATGGGGAATCAATAAATCTCTCTCCATTCATCTGTGTCGCTGCGATGAAGATTATATCGTCACAAACAAAAAAGGAGAAGCAGTTTCATCACATTCAATGTATGAATTTGCCGATGAAGAAAACCGATTGGATTATTTCCTTGTGAAAAATAAGATGCACGGAAATTATTTGATTCCCGAAAAACCTTCGATCGATTT
>CALFOS010000071.1 GCA_937919725.1 uncultured Fluviicola sp.
TGGATAGATGGATAGTTGGATAGTTGGATAGTTGGATAGTTGGATAGTTGGATAGATGGATAGATGGATTAGTTGGATTAGTTGGATAGTTGGATAGATGGATAGTTGGATTAGTTGGATAGTTGGATTAGTTGGATAGTTGGATAGTTGGATAGTTGGATAGTTGGAATTTATCTTCGGTCGAAGAGAGATCAAATCCAATTAATCTAAGCGCAACACGCTCCAATAATCCATCTAATCCAAAGGCTCGGCCGTATCGACCCCTATTTCCACTCCCCGACCGTTCCTTCAAAGGACAATTTCGGGAAATACTTAGTCAGTTTTTTAATGATGAGTTTGACATCTTCGGACTCGATTTCCTTCGTTTCGGCGAGCGCTTCGGCATCGAGTTCTTCCTCTCCGTCGTAGTAATATTCGCTGAGTCGTACAAAGGCGTGGGGTTCTTCGTTTAGTCGCTCGAAACGGTGGTTGTAGGGTTCTTCTATCGCGTTAATCAACTCCTTTTTACGGATGATTTTCTTCAATTTCTTTGAAAGTTCGCTTAATTGTGTCGGCGAAAAACTGCTCTGATCACGTTTGTAGGCTGTTAGGATTGCTCCGAAATCACTCATAGCACTGCTTGGTATTCTTTCTGTTCGTAGATTAAAAATAGGTAAAAGGATTCAATAAAAGTATTTCTAGTCGAAAGGTGAGTTGCTAGATTTCTCGTATCTTCGTTCCAATGTCCGACTCCCCCAAAATATTTACGCTCAAACGCGTGCTTAGCTCCATTCGAAAAACACTCGAAGACCGCTACCAACAAACGTATTGGGTGAAAGTGGAGATGCACAAACTCAATCGCTTTCCGAGTGGACATTGCTTCCCTGAATTGTTGCAAAAAGAGGACGGGAAAATCGTAGCGCAAATTTCTGGATCGATCTGGAAACAAAACTTCGACCGAATCAACACGCGTTTTATTCAAGTGGTGAGAGAACCTCTGAAGGACGATATGACTTTACTAATGCAGGTGAAAATCGCCTTTCACGAAACCTACGGTTTGAGCTTGCAGATCCTGGACATCGACCCAAATTATGCGCTGGGCGAACTACAACGTGAACGACAAGAAACACTCAAGCGTTTGCAGAAAGAAGGATTGTTGAACAAAAATCAGCAGCTCGCTTTTCCGCTGTTACCCCAGCGAATTGCTGTGATTTCTGCCGAATCGAGCAAAGGATTGATGGACTTTTACAAAGTAATTGACCAAAATCAATGGGATTATTCGTTTTTCAAGATGCTGTTTCCTGCTTATTTACAAGGCGACAATGCGGTCACAACAATTATCCGTCAGCTTCAGCATATCGAGAAAGTGAAACATCATTTTGATGTCGTAGTGATTGTGCGCGGCGGGGGAGGAGAAGTCGGGCTATCGTGCTACAACAACTACGATTTGTGCGCGGCAATTGCCTCGTTTTCGCTCCCCGTTTTGACGGGAATCGGGCACTCAACCAACTTGACAGTGGCTGAAATGATTTCCTACCGAAACGCAATTACACCCACCGAGCTTGCCGATTTCTTGATTCAATCGTTTCACGAATTTTCGGTGCCGCTCAAAGACGCTGGAAAAAGCATCAAGCAACAATCTGTGGCGATCTTGAACGAAGCGAATCACCAATTTAACCGAACATCTGAGAAATTTAGTTCCGTTGCACGCCGACGCTTGCGTGAGGAGCATCATTTGGTCCAACAAGCTCAGCAAGAATTGATTCACTCTGCTCGAAACTGGGTAAAAAGCGAGCAACAAACGCTCCAACGGACCGAACGAAGCGGAATTACAGCCTTTCAATCGCTGCTCAAAAAGCGCGATTACGAACTGCTCTCGCTCCAAGAGCGCATTCCGATGTACGCAAAATCGAGCTTGAAATCAGAAGAAAACAAGTTGAATCAACTGATCCGATCCGTGGAGTTGATGGACCCGATCAAGGTGCTCAAACGTGGCTATTCGATCACGACTTGGAACAAAAAAACAATCGGAATCAACAATCGACCAGCAGTGGGTGAGAAAGTTACCACGAGAACTGCTACATTTACGGTTGAATCAGAAATCACCAAGGTGAAGGATCAAACAGATGAGTAAAGAACAAACATATTCGGACGCTTTTGCGGAATTGCAGCAAATTGTCGCAGACATTGAGGACGGTGAAATTTCGGTGGATGAACTCAGCGAGAAAGTAAAACGCGCATCGGAATTGATTGCGATTTGCAAGAAAAAACTGACTTCGACCGAAGAAGACGTGAATCAAATTTTGAAAGAACTAGAAGCCGATAGCGAATGACGGGGCGAAAATTTTCTCCACTTCAAATCAACCTCATCTACGGAATTCTGTTTTTGATGATCGCTTGGCTTTACGGAATATTCGACACGATGGATCGTGGACCTTATTCGCGGCACCAGTGGAGACAAGCGGATTGCTTGTCGATTACGCAGCATTATTATCAAGATAATTTACCGTTTTTGGAACCTGAAATTCACTGGCGCGGAAATGGAGAATCGGGGAAAACAATCAGCGAATTTCCAATTCTTTATTACTCCGTAGCGAAAATTTGGCAAGTCACCGGAAAGCATTATTGGATTTACCGCGGAATCAGTTTTCTGATCATGGCAATCGGGCTTTTCTATCTCAAAAAACTCGCTCAACGGATCCTCAAAGACGATTTTTGGTCCATTTTCGTTCCACTTTTGCTGTTTAGCTCGCCCATTTTGGCATACTACTCCAACAGTTTCATGATGAACTCGAATGCATTTGGGCTTGTGTTGATTGGCGCATATCACTATCACCGACATCGGACGGAAAAATCGTTCAAACACCTCGTTTACGCCTGTACTTTGTTTCTTTTCGCAGGATTATTGAAAATTACCGCCCTCCTGATTTTCTTCGGAGTTGGTGCTATTTTCCTCTACGAAATGTTCTGGAAAGAGCGCTCGCTCAAGCAACGTTGGAAAGAATTGTTGCCCTACGCTGGAACCTTGATTTTGATTCTCGCTTGGTACAGCTACGCTGGAGCGTACAACGCTAAAAACATGTCGATGGTATTTTTACAAGGCTTGCTTCCGATTTGGGATTTGGATTGGGACGACATTTACTTGAACTGGAAACTACTCAACAGCGATTTGAAACCCGCATACTTCAACGTTCCCGCGCTTACTTTATTGGGAATTATTTTCATTGGGATGCTGATTAACTTCAAAAAAGCAAATCGCTACTTGATGGCATTGAGCGTCTTGATCACCATCGGAATGATCGGCTACATCTTGCTTTTCTTCCAAGTTTTCAACGTACACGAGTACTATTTAACGAACTTATTGATTTTCATTCCTCTCATCTCCCTACTCTTCTTGGATTTCCTCAAAACACATTTCGAAACGATTTTCAATTCACGTTCTGTGAAAATTACCGCGAGTATTGCGCTGGCATTTTTGATTTATTCGGCTGCCGTGAAAACAGTTGTGAAATATGATATCGGGAAAAAATGGGCGAAAAATTCGTTTGTTCTCGACAAGAATGAAGTCACGTTTTGGGAATGGTATCACTGGGATTACGCGAACACGCTGAAAGAATTGGAAACCATCGAGTCCGTGTTCAAAAAAGCAGGCGTACAATTGAACGACAAGGTAATTTCTATGCCCGATGGCAGCATCAACATCAGCTTGTATTTGATGAATCGAAACGGCTACTCCGATTATTCGCTCAATCGTTTCCCCCGCTCCGAGCGAATTGAGCGCGCGAAAAAATGGGGAGCGAAGTATTTGATAATCAGCAATAACGATCTCCTTGAAGATGAGAATTTACAACCTTATTTAACCAATAAAGTGGGTGGAACAGCGCACGTTTCCATCTATAAATTGTAGGTGCCTGCCCGATGAAAGCCATCACTGACAACTATTTTGGGGATCGACTCAATTGGAAACGTACTTCCTTCGTCTTATTGCTACTCTTTGGAGCCTTGATAATTCTCATTCCCGTTGTGAACCACTACTATTTCAGGACCTACGCCTTCGATTACGGTGCTTATAATTTTGCTTTCTACGACTACGCCCATTTTAGTGTGAGTCCAAATCCCGTTTATCCTTATCCGAATACGACATTTATGCAAGATCATTTGTCGTTTACGCTCTTCTTTCTCACCCCTTTTTATTGGTTGTTGAAGTGGAGTTTTGGCAGTTACACCCTCTTGATCATACAGTCGCTTTTTGTGATTTGGGGCGGCTGGGCATCGCGAAAATTGATTGTGGAAAAAACGTGTTCTGAACTCTTTGGGTTTCTCACGCTTTTGCTCTACTTCACGCTCTACGGGAGATATAGCGCGTTTTCGGGCGATTGTAACTTGATGATTATTCTTTCGACTTTCGTGCCTGTTTTCCTCCTCTATTTCGAGCGTGGAAAGACGTGGATCACCGTTGGGTGTTTCCTGTTTCTGATTTTGGGTCGAGAAAGCATGCCACTTTGGACCTTCTTTATTTGCATTTTCCTGATGATTTTGAACCGAAAAGAGCGCGAAAAATTTCGACTCGCCGCCTATTTATGCCTGGCCTCAGTGGTGTACTTCATCATCGCGTTCAAGTTGTTGATTCCTGCGCTCGAAAGCCCTGATCGCCCTTTTGATTTGTTCACCTACGGTAAATTAGGCGACACACCATTCGAAGCGTTGGGTTACATTTTTCGACACCCCATCAACACGTTCGAGTTGTTGTTCATTAACCAATCGGGGGATCCTTATTACAACGGTGTGAAGGGCGAATTTTACTTCGTTTACCTCATTTCGGGTGGAATATTGTTGATTTTAAGACCGTATTATGTGATTGCTTTCATTCCGATTATCGCGCAAAAAATGTTCAACGACTTTCCGATTCGTTGGGGAATTGCCTCCTACTACGGTGTCGAAATTGTGAGTTTGTTGCCCATTCTTGTCTTCATGGTACTCGGGTCGATGAAGCACCGAAAAATCGCCTATTTCTTAGGTGGCGTGGCGTGCATTATGTCGATTTCGATCACTTTGTACAAATTCGACCCTCAGAATAGAACCTTGGAATGGGCTGGAATAGGAAAAATGAATCCGTTCGAATCCGCCTTTTACGACTCGGAGTATCCAGCGAAGAAAATCCACAAAATCCTCGACAAGATTCCTTCTGATGCGCGTGTTTCAGCCACTGGAAATGTGGTTCCTCACTTGGCTTTGCGTGAGCATATCTATTATTTTCCACGCTCCCGTGGCGAGGTAGATTACATCATCATCCTCAACTGCAACAATCATTTTTTGATGAGTCAAGAGCAGTTGGATCACAAGATAGATTCTCTAAGTCAACTCCCGATTTACACCACGATAATGAACGACAAGGACATTCTTATTTTCAAACGGAAAGCAAAAAAATAAGACGTTCGCCAAAGACTGTATCTTCGTATAAAAGCAAATCCCATGAAATTCTATCAACTCTTCGTTCCAGCTATACTCATCGGAAACCTTATTTTAGTGAGCTCATGCTCCCATACGCAGAAAATGGAGGAGGTCGATACCCAGACCACTACTTTGCCACCCGATGAAGTGAGCCTTGTGGAACAGCAAACCTTGACAGGATCGTTTCGAAGCGTTCGCGGCGTGTTGGATCCCTTGAGTTGTTATTGCTCGAATGGAGGCTACGTAACGATCGCTAACGGTAAACAATACGCTGTTTCCTTCGACGAAGGTGAAGACGTTCCTACGTGCGAGAAAATAACCCTTACTGGTTACAAAACGAGCCGAAGCATCGAATCAAATGGCGTATGTCCGGCAGGAATGATGGGATTTTTGAAGGTTCAGAGTTACGTTATCGGCGAAACGGATTATTAGTCTTCCGTGGGTCCAACTAGCCTGGCTTCAACTACTTGATTTCACTTTACGTCCCAACTCCTACAACGAAAAAAAGCCGTCGAAAAAAAACACAATGCACGTCTTTATTACCAGTTATTCAACTAATAATCGATCGATATCTTTCATCAATTGATCCACTTCCTTCTCACTTGTTCCGTCGTAATAACCCCTAATTCTGCCTTGTCGATCAACCAAAACGAAGTTGTTTGTGTGAATAAAGTCGCTTCCCACATCGCCCAAATTCTGCGCTTCAGCTGGTTTTAGCACAAAAAACGACTTTCGCGCGAGCTCATACAATTTTTCTTTCGATCCTGTGAGGAAATGCCATTGACCTTCTTTTGCACCGTGTCCATCCGCATAGCGCTTCATTTGCTCAACCGTATCTACTTTTGGATCCACTGTGAAACTCAGCAATCGGACATCATTATTAGCCGCAAACGCTAGTTGAATTCGGCGCATTTGCTCATTCATTTTTGGGCAAATCGTTCCACACGTTGTGAAAAAATACTCAGCAACGAATACTTTTCCCTTCACTTCCATTTCGGTAATCCTTTTTCCATCTTGATTCAAAAAAGAAAATTGACCGATATGATGTCCCTGCCCGATCCGTAATAATTCTGGATCCACCATTTCTTCTTCCAAATCAATTGGATTGATAATCGGTAGAGGTTCTTTCTTGGGTTGCATCATAAAGTAAGCAATGGTCACGCCACCGAAAAACAAAACGAGAAAAGCAATTACAGGCTTCATGCTACAAATTTAAGGATTCCGAGTTGAGTGATCTTCAATTGAACGAACTTTCTTACTTTTAGTCTCCAAATAAAAACAGATGGCAATCAACACAGCATTACTTTCAAAAATTTGTACCACTCCCGGTGCCCCAGGATTCGAGCAAAAAGTGCGCGAATTGGTGATCGAACAAGTTACTCCCCTTGTAGACGAGGTTCAAGTAGACAACATGGGGAACGTGTATGCGATCAAGCGCGGAACGGTCGACAAAAAAGTAATGATTGGTGCGCACATGGACGAAATTGGATTCATTGTGACGCACATCGACGACAACGGTTTTCTTCGTTTTCATACACTCGGCGGCTTCGATCCAAAAACACTGACAGCACAACGCGTGATTGTGCACGGAAAAAAAGACGTGATTGGCGTGATGGCCTCGAAACCGATCCACGTAATGACAGCCGACGAACGAAATAAGGTGGCAAAATTGAGCGATTACTTCATCGATACCGGATTGACGGCTGAGGAAGTGAAGGAAATGATAACTATCGGCGACCCAATCACACGAGAACGCGAGTT
>CALFOS010000072.1 GCA_937919725.1 uncultured Fluviicola sp.
CTAATGTTGTCGCACCAATCGCTTGCATTTCTCCTCTCGCAAGAGCCGGCTTGAACATGTTTGAAGCATCCAACGAACCAGAAGCGCCACCAGCACCAACAATTGTGTGAATTTCATCGATGAATAAAATCACGTCAGGATTCTTTTCTATTTCCTGCATCACCGCTTTCATGCGCTCCTCAAACTGCCCACGGTATTTCGTTCCAGCCACGAGTGACGCCAAATCCAGGGAAACAATTCGTTTATCGAACAACACGCGTGATACTTTCCGTTGAATGATACGCAACGCCAATCCCTCAGCAATCGCACTTTTCCCAACACCTGGTTCACCGATCAAAATCGGATTATTTTTCTTTCTACGCGAGAGAATTTGACTCACACGTTCAATTTCTTTTTCACGACCAACAATTGGGTCCAATCGACCCGCTTCCGCCATTTTGGTAAGATCTCGACCGAAATTATCCAATACAGGCGTTTTCGATTTCGGATCACCTTTTCGTTGGGAAGAGAAAGACTCCTCTCCAGCGGCACCTTCATCATCCGTTCCACCAGGGAACTCAGCTCTCGGGCCAATTACATCATCTTTCATAGACTCTAACTCGTCTTTTACGTTTTCATAAATCACGCCGTATTTATTTAAAATACTGCATGCCACATTGTCCTCATTTTTCAAGATCGACAGCAATAAATGCTCCGTTCCTATCATTGGACTTTTATATAACTTCGCTTCGAGGTACGTTAACTTTAGCACCCGTTCCGCTTGTTTCACCAAAGGGATGTTTGATAAACTTTTTGCTGGGCCTGGATGAGCGCTCGACAAATTCTGTTCAATTTCCTTCCGTATCATTTTTAGATCGAGGTGAAATTCGTGCAGAACGGAGATTGCTTTACCATCTCCCTCGCGGATTAAACCGAGTAATAAATGCTCCACACCAATGAAGTCATTCCCCAAGCGCAACGCTTCCTCCCGACTGAAACTGATCACATCCTTTACTCTTTGTGAAAATTTAGCTTCCATATCTCTAAATATACCTATTAATATAGCTGTGGTAAAAATGAACATTTTAGACCACTTACAAATATATAACGAATAAAATTGTTAATAAGTAGCTTCGATGCTCTATTTTCCACAGATTTTTGTTAGTAATTAGCAAACGACCTTCCTGTTTAATCCACCTCAAAACACTATTTTCGTTGCTTGCTTTTACAATGCACAAATCGTGCTCTAAATAAATTAATGACAGGATGGCAGACGGAGAAAGAATAATCCAAATTAACATCGAAGATGAAATGAAATCGGCGTACATCGACTACTCAATGTCGGTGATCGTCTCAAGAGCACTGCCAGATGTCCGCGACGGATTCAAACCAGTACACAGACGTGTATTATATGGTATGCAGGATCTTGGAGTATATTCTAATAGACCTTATAAGAAAAGTGCAAGAATAGTTGGGGAAGTACTTGGAAAGTATCACCCACACGGAGATAGCTCTGTTTATGATACGATGGTGCGAATGGCCCAACCATGGTCTTTGCGTTATCCACTTGTAGACGGACAAGGTAACTACGGCTCGGTGGATGGCGATAGTCCAGCTGCAATGCGTTATACTGAGGCACGTTTACGCAAGATCTCTGAAGAGATGCTCTCTGATTTAGACAAAGAAACAGTTGATTTCCGTCCGAATTTTGATGAGAGCTTGCAGGAGCCAACTGTACTTCCTTCAAAAATCCCAAACCTTTTGGTAAATGGTGCAAGTGGGATTGCCGTGGGTATGGCAACAAACATGGCTCCTCACAATTTAACTGAGGTGTGTGACGGAATGATTGCATACGTAGATGACAAAGAGATTGACATCGAGGATCTTTTGCAATTCGTGAAGGCTCCCGATTTCCCAACAGGTGGAATCATTTACGGTTACGAAGGCGTACGCGATGCACTGCTGACGGGGCGTGGACGTATCGTCATGCGGGCAAAAGCAGAAATCGAAGAAGATAAGAATGGAAAAGAAGTAATTATCGTAACAGAAATTCCTTACCAAGTGAATAAAGCCGACATGATCAAGAAGACGGCTGACTTGGTGAACGATAAAAAGATTGACGGGATTTCTGATATCCGTGATGAATCGGACAGAAACGGAATGCGCATCGTTTACGAATTGAAGCGTGATGCAATTCCAAATGTTGTACTGAATAAGTTATTCAAGTATACAGCACTACAAACCTCATTCTCAGTAAACAATATCTGTCTCGTGAATGGTCGTCCAGTAATGGTGAACCTGAAAGACATGATCAAACATTTCATCGATTTCCGCCATGAAGTGATTGTACGTCGTACGAAATATGAATTGCGTAAGGCTGAAGAGCGCGCACATATATTAGAAGGACTTATTATTGCGTCTGATAATATCGACGAAGTAATTAAAATCATTCGTGCCTCGAAAAGCCCAGATGAAGCCCGCGAAAAATTGATGGAGCGTTTCGAGCTTTCCGATATTCAATCGAGAGCGATTGTTGAAATGCGTCTCCGTCAGTTAACAGGGCTCGAGCAAGATAAATTACGCGCTGAGTACGCTGACTTGATGACATTGATTGAAGATTTGAAAGATATTTTGGCACGCGAAGAGCGCAGAATGCAAATCATCAAAGATGAATTGATCGAAGTACGCGAAAAATATGGTGACGAACGTCGTTCTAGAATTGAATACTCGGCAAGCGAAATGCGTATCGAAGATTTGATTCCGGATGAAGAAGTGATCATCACGATTTCGCATGCAGGTTATATCAAACGTACAAGTTTGGCAGAGTACAAAGTTCAAAATCGCGGAGGAATGGGATCGAAAGGTTCTACCACGCGCGACAAGGATTTCTTGGAAGAATTGTTCGTGGCGACAAACCACAATTACTTGCTCATCTTCACGGAAAAAGGAAAATGTTTCTGGATGCGGGTATTCGAAATTCCGGAAGGAAGCAAGATCAGTAAAGGTCGCGCGATTCAAAACTTGCTCAACATTGAACAAGATGATAAGATCAAAGCGTATGTGAAGGTTACGGATTTGACGGATACAGAATACGTGAAAAACAACTTCATCATCATGGCTACGAAACGTGGTGTGATCAAGAAAACGTCTTTGGAACAATATTCTCGACCACGATCGAACGGTATCAATGCCATCACAATTCGCGAAAACGATGAATTACTCGAAGCGAAATTGACGAATGGATCGAATGAAATCGTTTTGGCGACAACAGCCGGACGCGCAATTCGATTCAACGAATCAACAGTTCGATCAATGGGACGTAACGCAGCAGGTGTTCGCGGAGTTCGATTAGCGAATGACGAAGATGAAGTGGTAGGAATGATTTGCGTAGAAGACATCCACTCTACCGTAATGGTAGTCTCGGAGCGTGGATACGGTAAACGCACCTATTTAAATGATCCAGACGACGATGAGCCAATTTACCGAATCACAAACCGTGGTGGTAAAGGGGTCAAAACACTCAACGTGACTAAGAAAACAGGTAAATTACTTGCTATTAAGAACGTAACAGATGAGCAAGATTTGATGATCATCACGAAATCTGGAATCACCATTCGAATGCATATTGATTCTATTCGGACAATGGGACGTGCCGCACAAGGTGTGAAACTTATCAATTTGAAAGGAACCGCAGAAATTGCAGCTGTTGCACGCGTCCCCCGAAGCGAGGATGAAGAAGAATTCGACGAAGCAGTTGAAGGAGAGATCACGGGTACAATAGAAGGAACGGACAGTGAAAATGATGGTGAAACGGAAAATGGCACGGATATTGAAAACGATTCTGTGGAATAATTCCGATTTTCGCATCATATTTGAAAACTAAACACATGATTATGTCTATACGAAACCTAAGTCTAGCAGTTGGAGTACTTGTAATTTCAACTTCTGCATTTGGACAAAAGAAAAATGAAACAACCGCATCGATGGAGCGGTCAAGCGCATACGGATATGTGATGTCTGGCGATATGGAGGCAGCGAAAAAACGCTACCTTTCTGCAAAAACTTATGTGGACCTAGCTGCTGCTCACGAAGACACCAGAGACAACCAGAAAACATTGTGGTTGAAAGGTGACATCTACTCTGCCATCTTTAATTTAGGATTAACTTTGCAGGACGTTGAAATGATCAACGCAGTTGGTGAAAAAGGAATTGAAGAAGCACTTGTTTCTTTGAAACGTGCATTTCCAATGGGGAATAAGTTTGAGGCGGAAATCATCAAGACGGTAGATGATAATCGTTTCGCATACAACGCGATTGCTCGAAAAATGTATGATACCGAACAATATGCTATAGCTGCCGAAGCATACCTCGGTCAATCAAAATACGCAGATTGCATCAACCTTTTTGATACACTGGTAATTTTCAACGCGGCGATTTGCTACGATAAAATTGAGGAGTACGATAAAGCAGCTGTTCAATACGAACGCGTTGCAGCGTTTGGATACAATGGAACGATTTGCTATGTTCTTGCATCAACGGCTTACCGAAATGCTGGACAAATTGACAAAGCGAAAGCAGTCATTGCAGCCGCTCTTGTTAAATTCCCAAGCGATCGAGAATTGTTGTTGGAAACAGTAAACACCTACCTTACAGCGAACGAAAACGAAATGGCCGAAAAAGCGTTAGCGGATGCCATTGCTGCCGATCCAAAAAACAAGCAACTACATTATACAATAGGTACGATTATGATCGAGCTTGGAAAAAATGAAGAGGCAGAAACAGCTTTAAACGAAGCTTTGAGAATCGACCCCGCCTACGAAGATGCTCAGTACCAGCTTGGGGCACACCTTGTAACATGGGCAAGTACAATGAAGCAAGAAGCGAGTAAACTTGGGCCGAACGAAACAGCGAAGTTCAACGAATTGGATAAGAAAAGTAACGAAATTTTCAAGCGAGCCCTTATTCCTTTGGAAAAATACATTGCGACAAATCCAAACGATAAGAATGTATTGACCATTTTGTTTCAAATTCACCGAAATTTAGGTGATTCGGCAAAAGCGTTAGAATACAAAAAACGTGCGGAAGCAGCAGAATAATTTTTTAATTAAACCTCGAAAAAGCACCGCTTCCGATTCTTTTGGAGTGGTGCTTTTTTGTTACCCAAACTTTTTCATCCTAGTCACTCAGAATAAGTGATTCAGGTTGTGATTTGTCTAAACAAATTGCTATCTTTGCACTCCTGAAAAGAGTTTTTGGGGCAATCTTGTCGTTAGATCCTTTACAAAAACGGCATTTATTTACACCCTTTCAAGTAGTGGATCACTTGAAATACAATTAGTTAAGCCAATATGGCAGAAGATAAAAGAGTACAGGGAACTGCAGAGTTCGATTGGGATGCATTAGAGTTGGACGGATACACCGTTGCTGAGCGTTCTGAAATGTCAGACAAATACGAAGAAACGTTGAATTCTATCGCAGAACGCGAAGTAATTGAAGGTACAGTAGTAGGTCTTACGAAAAAAGAAGTTGTTATCAACATCGGATCAAAATCTGAAGGGGTTGTTGCAACAAGCGAATTCCGTTACAATCCAGACCTAGCGGTTGGTGATTCAGTTCCGGTTTACGTAGAAACGCAAGAAGATCGTTTCGGTCAACTCGTTGTTTCACACAAAATTGCACGTGTTCACAGTGCTTGGAACAAGGTGAACGAAGTTCTTAAAACAGGTGAAGTGATCACTGGTTTTGTTAAATGTAGAACAAAAGGTGGATTGATCGTTGATGTTTTCGGACTCGAGGCATTCCTTCCTGGTTCACAAATTGACGTAAAACCAATCCGTGATTACGATATCTACGTGGGTAAAAACATGGAATTCAAAGTTGTGAAAATCAACCAAGAATTTAAGAATGTTGTTGTATCTCACAAAGCGCTTATCGAAGCGGAATTGGAAGAGCAGAAAAAACAAATTATCTCAGGACTTGAAAAAGGTCAAGTTTTGGAAGGTACTGTTAAAAATATCACTTCATACGGAGTCTTCATTGATTTGG
>CALFOS010000073.1 GCA_937919725.1 uncultured Fluviicola sp.
GGATCTACAAATGATTATTCAAAAACCGCAAACTCGGATGTAGTCGTAATCACTTCAGGATTGCCTAGAAAACCAGGGATGTCTCGTGACGACTTAATCGCGACCAACGCAGGAATCGTGAAAATGGTAACTGAAAACATTGTGAAGTACTCGCCAAACGCGAAAATTATTATCGTTTCAAATCCTTTGGATGTAATGACATACTGTGCATACTTGACGGCTAAAATTGATCCGAATCGTGTATTTGGAATGGCTGGAGTATTGGACACGGCGCGTTACCGTTCATTTTTGGCATTGGAATTAGGAGTTTCTCCTAAAGACATTCAAGCAGTATTGATGGGTGGACACGGTGATACAATGGTTCCGCTTCCACGCTATACAACAGTTGCTGGAATTCCAGTTACAGAGTTGATTTCGGAGGAAAAATTGAACGAAATAATCGAGCGTACAAAATTCGGTGGTGGTGAAATCGTTAAATTGCTTGGTACATCTGCATGGTACGCTCCTGGAGCTGCTGCTGCTCAAATGGTAGAAGCAATTATCCGCGATCAAAAACGAATTTTCCCAGTTTGCGCATGGTTGCAAGGTGAATACGGATTGAAGGACATCTACTTAGGTGTACCTGTTGTTCTTGGAAAAGACGGAATCGAGCGCATCATTGAGTTGGACTTGAACGCAGAAGAGAAGGCTTTATTGGCTGAATCGGCTGAGGCGGTTCGCAACGTGATGAGCGTTTTGGATAATATGAATGTAGGAGCGTAGGTGCGATCGTTCAAAAAAACTGAACTCCTCCTTTCGTCTGTTGATGAATGGAGGAGTTTTTTTTATGGAATTGGAACGGTTTTAGCATCTCCTTATTATATGATAAAGTACCTTATTATAGTATCTACTTTTTTCTTCGCCTCGAATTTACTTCTGTCACAAGATTCTGTGATTGTAGTCATTCAACTGATTGATTCAAAAACGGAAGATCCAATTTCAAATGCTACGGCTACCTTCTCCTTCAACGGCGAATCGAAAATCGTGGGCTCCCATTCCAAGGGACTTGTCTTAATTCATACATCCATCGGGACCCACATCAGTGCAAGCTTCACCCATGCAGTGTACAACTCTGTACAAAAGGAATTTAAAATCTCAAAAAATTACGAGGACGATTCCCTTTTCTTCGAGGTGAAGATGGATTATTCGAA
The DNA here is from genome assembly GCA_937919725.1 of uncultured Fluviicola sp. Lineage (GTDB taxonomy): Bacteria > Bacteroidota > Bacteroidia > Flavobacteriales_D > Crocinitomicaceae > UBA4466. Next base: position 1,191 of record CALFOS010000073.1, read on the forward strand.
AATCCAAGAGGTGGAAGGTGCATATGTTACAGCACCCGGAATTCCAAAAGTGGTCTACCAATCGACGCGCCTACACGTGCAAGATTTCGAAATATTATCCGACGGGCGAATGATTTTGCTCACCTATCCGAAGCAATTGAAAAAGGGAAGTGAACTTTTATTGTACGACGGATCGCGCGTTCTCAATACGTTTAGCGTGCCTGGCATCGCTACCGATTTAGTCCGAGATTATCGGGGAAATCCCCACGTCGTCTGCAAGGAAAACGTATTCGGGATTCACATCAATGGAAATAAAATCTCCATCTCAAACCTCGAAAAACAATACTTCACGAAGTACGTTGCGCCCATTGTGGATACGAATACGTCCAAAATGTACTTCTCGACCTTTAATCCCGATTATCCAGCGTTCGAATATTTCGCTTACGATCAACTCGACTCAACCTACCTGAAAATTGTGGGCATCGAGGATGAATTTATGATGGAACTATACCGTTCTGAATACAAATGGGTGGACGTGCGCACGAAGCTTTGGGCGAAAAACCGTGAAATTCAAACGGGAATCGACGCCGAAATTTGGGTAGGAGCGAACTATTTCACACAAAGTCTCTACTACAAAGAAGTGTACGCGCCTCTCTTCCACAGGAATGATTCCTTGTTTGTATTCGATTATTACAAGGACAAACAATTCATTTTCAATGCGGAAGGTGAAAAGTTGGATAGTACAAGCTTGCACCATCACTACCACGCGAAGCAAACAGGTTGGAAAAAAAACGTGATTCAAGACCGAGCAACGGGACAGATTTACGCGATTTACGATCGTGCGGGTTACACCTACGTCGGTTGGATCGACACAAAAACGGGCGAAATCAATCAACAGGTGAGGCTAGATAAACGCTACGCTGAGCACATCGCGATAGATGGGAATTATGTTTTCTATGTTTATCGAGAGTTCGAATCCATTGATAAAAAACACCTATGGAAAGAGCGATTGCCGTATGAATTTGGTGCTGGAACGGTTGTTTTTCCGGATGGCGATGAGGCGAGTGATGAGTGATCTTTCGAAGAAAATCTATTTCATCTTCACCTCTACATAAATCGGCAAGTGATCCGAATATCCTCCCAAATACTTACTTCCTCCGTAGGTTCTGTTCGGTACGATCTTCTCTTTGTATTCAGTCAATAGAAATTCAGCGCTGTAGATTTTTGCGGTTTTTTGTTTCACCTTCGTGCCGCCTTTCAGGAATGATTTCGATACCATCATGTGATCCAAGATACTCCATTCGCCGCCATAATTGTGGGATCCACCGAATTCTCCAGATTTAGATGTGATAATCGGTTTCAACGATTCGCCAATTATTTGCGTTGATTTATTATCTGGCGTGTCGTTCAAATCACCCATAAAAACAATTTTCACACGTTTACTTTCCGCCAATACCGAATCGATGAATGCGCTCGCTGCAATGGATGCCACCATTCGTTTTGGCTCCGATTCTACCTGTCCGCCTGAGCGACTTGGCCAGTGGTTCACCATTACGAGGATCGTGTCTTTTCCGTGATTGAATTTCGCCCATACAATGTCGCGCGAGGGCGTGCTTGGCTCTGGCATTTTGAAGCGGACGATTCCTGACTCTACAAGCGTGAGAACCGTTTTGTCGTAGATTAATGCATTGTCGATTCCGCGCTCGTCGAGCGATTCGTAGTGCACAACAGCGTGCGTATTTTTCATCGATCCTCCGTCCACAACATCTTGCACAACCTTAAAATTTTCAATTTCACACATTCCAAAAATCATCGGAACTCCTATACTATCAATTACTTGGTTGATGTGCTCAATTTTTGTTTGGTAGCGCTCCTGCGTCCATTCGTTGGCTCCTTCAGGTAGAAATTCGTTGTCATTTTTCGTTGGATCGTCTTCTGTGTCGAAGAGATTTTCAACATTGTAAAACGCAATCGTGCGCGTTTGCGCGTTCAGATTTGTAAAAAGTAAAATCGAAAAAAGGAGAAGAAACTGTTTGAGCATTGACTTGATTTTGATGTAAAGTTAGCGTTTCTGAATTAGAGGCAATTGATCTAGCGGTGGAAAAGTGGTAGAAATTTATTTTAGGCGCCTTATCCGTCTTCACTTCCATGAAATCTCGTCCAGCACTGTGAACGCAAAGCCAAAAACGTGCTTCCAAGGTCGCAGTGTTGGGCTTGCATTCACAAGCCCTGGACAACGATTTGCTTTCCAGTTACATCGGGGCGTGTGCTTCGAAAAAACTGAATTGCTTCACTAGAAAGCACTTCTCTCCAACGCACTGGCTTAGGGAAAGGAGCATTGTTGGAGCTCCTCGTAGAGAGCGACTGTGGATTACCCGACTCCGACATACGGAATCTGAACGCTTTCAGGTTCCGTATGTAGAGGGAAGCCCCAAAAAAACGCATTAGAAATCACGAAGTCAACAATTTAGGATCTCCTATTCACTTCCTCTCAATCAATAAATTCCGAGCCATTGGTCCAATGCACATGATCGGATCGAGGATGGAAATGGTTGACTTGTACCCTTCATCCGACGGGAAAACTTGAATATAGGGCGCTGGTTCAAATTCCTCGGCTGTTCCTTTTCTTCCAAGTAGATCACGTGGATCGTTTGCTATTGGAGGATGAAATTCGATAGAATGTTCGAGCGTTATTTCCAAATCGAGCCAAGAAATGATTCGTTTGATGATTTTGGTATTGAATTGCAGCAAATTGTTCTCTGGATTGAGAATCAATTCTTCTACTTCCATTCCATAATAATCGAAAAATGGGGCAGATTGATACGCGCTTTTGATCGATCGCCAGTGCCGAGCGCGCCAATTTTCCGAGTTTGGAATCACTACCTCGTCCATAGATGTTTTCGAACCATTTGGACGTTCTACGGGAATGGAAAGTGAAAGCAATCCATTCGCGGCCATGATGTCACATCGATTTCTATACGATTGCTTCGGAAAATGTTCCTTTGCTTCCAAGATGATGTGTTCGTGCTGAGCGAGCGCTTTGAAATAGGTAATACTCCCAAAATAGGTCGCAGGGAAAACGGTCATTACTTAATGGCAGTAAACATTCTCTTCCAGCGAATTCCACCATACGGATTTTTCGAGAACCACACCATCGATGCTTTCCCAACGATATGGTCTTCAGGTACAAATCCCCAGTAACGCGAATCGACAGAGTTGTATCGGTTGTCTCCCATCATCCAATAATAATTCATTTGGAAGGTGTAATGCGTTACTTTTTTTCCGTCGATGAGAACGGTTCCGTCTTTTTTCTCAACCAGCGAATGCATTTCATACGCGGTGATCACGCGTCGGTACCAAGCCAAGTTGTTTTTGGTCAGTTCGATTTTCATTCCCTTTTTCGGGATTCTAAATTTCGTGAAATCGGTGCGTGTATTTTCTACGTACAAATCTTTCGGATACACTTTCGCGTTCTTCAACAAATCGGAGTAGCTAAACACGTAACCTGGCTGTTTGGAGGCTTGCGGCTCTAGTTCTAATGTGGCTTTCGACCTTGGATATTTTTTTAGAATTTTTTCTAGTTGATCTTTGGTCGCGTGAATGTCGTAGTAAAATTGACCTCCATCTAGTTTGATTTGTCTGTAATCGTATCGCTCGATTTCCATGCCAATTCCCGCCATAAATTTCGCGTCCAATTCGGCATTTTCAAGTTTGTATTGAAGATTGGAGAATGGGAAGATAGGTGCTTTTTTATCATTGACGTAGAGCACAGATTTTTTGATCTCGATCCAATCGCCAGGAATTCCCACGCAGCGTTTGATATAATTCTCGCGCTTGTCAACTGGACGTGGAATGATTCCGTAATGTTCGATCACCTCATGATCATAGTACCGCGATTGCGAACCATAATCTAGGTGCGTTTTGCCATCGGCGATAAATTTCCGTGCCTCCGTTTGCCATTTGTCCATTTCAGGAATGTACATTTTATCTCTTCTCGACGAAGCGAAAAACTCAATTTTTTGTTCAACCTCGTTCGGATTCCATTTCAAACTGTCTGGGCGTAACTTATTGGCTCCGTTTATGCTATCAGCGTAATGCTTGTAGATTAAATTGGATTTTCGTTGAACTTCCGCATCATTTCGGAACAAATAATATCCTTCGAAAAGAACATAGGCATGATAATCGTGTCCCATCAATCCCATTGGCATGCGCGGATCGTAAATCGCGGTATCTCCAGATGGATAATTGAACACCACCACGTCATAGCGATTCACCTGCGAAAACCCCGGTAATCGTGTGTATTCTGACGTTTCCCAACCCACATAGGATTTGATATTGATCCATGGAACGGTGTTGTGAACCAACGGATAGGAGAGAGGAGTAACGGGGACTTTCGGTCCGTACGCCAATTTATTTACGAACAAGAAATCTCCCACCAAGAGGGTTTTTTCCATCGATCCCGTAGGGATTTGAAAAGGCTCAAATACGTAGGTTCGGATGATGCTTGCAGCAACTAAGGCAAAAAGTAAAGCATCTCCCCATTCTTTCACTTTGGTTTTCTTTCCAGGCTCCGCACGTGTTACAGCGGCAATTCCCAGCGCGATAGCATGTCCGATTACGGGCAAGCAGAGAAACAAAATCAAATGATCTCCCCATTCACGCTTTCCAATTTCGGCGCTGTTCGCCCAATTCGTTTCTGGCAAGATTTTATCGCCGGATTGTGCGATCTTATGCATGATCAGATAAGGGAAGAAAACACCTTGTAGCGTATCCACGAGCGAGAAATAGCCAAATCGACGGATGTATGAAACGTTTGCCACTGACCACATCACGAGGTGAATGGCTGGAAAAAAGAGTAACAAAGACCAAAACGGTTTTTTAGCACCAATTTTAAACGCTACGTAATAATTGTAAACGGGCACCAGGGCTTCCCACGATTTGCGTTCGGCTTGCTCAAAACTTTTCCACCACATTGCGAGGTAAGGATGCGCGAGAATAAAGAGGTAAAAATAGAATACGTTCATGAGTTAAAATTTGATCACATCTTGCATCGTGAAAGTTCCTTTTTTATCTTGGAGAAATTCTGCGGCAATTACCGCTCCTAAAGCAAAACCTTCTCTGCTATGTGCTGTATGTGATAGTTGGATGCTGTCTATTGGCGATTCGTAGGTAATAAGATGCGTTCCAGGAACATTTGGAGTTCGGTACGACGCCACGGCTAGTTGTCGTTCGTTGGCTTCTGGCAGTTTTCCTTCGCCCAAAATCCAAGAAGTGATGTTTTCGTTCTCGAGCATGATGTCGTTGGCAATGGTAACAGCCGTTCCGCTTGGGGCATCCAATTTTTGAATATGGTGCGTTTCTTCTAAACGCGGAACGTATTCCGAATAATTGGCAAGTAATCGTGCGAGTCGTTTGTTGATGTCGAAAAACACATTCACCCCGATGCTAAAGTTGGAAGCATAAAGTAATGCGCCGTTTTCTTCTTCAATCAGTTCTTTCACGTAGGGTAAATGGTCATTCCAAGCGGTGGTTCCCACCACAATCGGCGTATTGTGCTTCACGCAGTATTCGATGTGATTCACAGCGATGTTCGGTATTGAAAATTCGATGGCAACATCTACCTTAGTAAAATCAATGGTATCAATCGGTTTGGAGCTGGATGCTTTCCCAACAATAACGTGACCTCTCGAAACCGCAATTTCTTCGATGATCTTTCCCATTTTCCCGTAACCAATCAATGCTAATTTCATAGATTTTCAATTCAAACAAAAATAACTGTTTAGGCAGAGTGCACAATCTTTTTAATGAAAATTAAGACGTAAACTCAGTCCCGGAGTTCGATATGCCATTATAACTGGATCAATTGTGAAAGATAGGTCTTCCGAAACATCAAAAGAAACGAAGTGTGCTTCCACGCCAGCATCTGCCAATTGGATCAGGTAAAACGCTCCCACTGCTAGTATGGATAAGTCGCGCCAATTCAAATACTGATTGTACAAAGTGAGAATTCCAGCATCGTCATATGGCGCAAGGTCAGGGAATTCATCACCAGGGATGTAGGAGAGATATGCTCTATTATTGTATTCTTTTTTTAAGCGTTTTTGCTCTTGCTCATTTCGAATGAGAAAATAAGTGGAGGTTCCCAAAGCAGCATAAATGAGCGGAACTTTCCAAAACGCCTTTTTTTGACCTTTCGGCATCGCCGTGTGATTGTAGATTTGTCCAGCTCCTGGAACTACGGCAGATAGAAGAATCGCTTTACGAATTGAATGCTGTTTCACGCTGTCTTGCACCGCAAGTGTATCCTGTCCAAAAGATGCCGATGAAATGAAGAAGCATAAGAACAGGAGGCGTTTCATCGTCGGTTCATCAATTCCATAATTCGGTTCAAGTCAACATCAGAACTAAAGTTCACGATGATTTTCCCACTTCCGTTCGGCGTTTTCTTAATGTCGACCTTGGTTGCCAATTGATCGCCCAAATGCTCTTTGAAGGTGTATTCTGTTTCGGAAATGTTCGGTTTTGCCGATTTTGGAGTGGGTTCTTTACGCGCTACCAGTTCACCACGAATAATTGCTTCGATATCACGAACCGATAAGTTTTCTAGCACTACGCGCTCAAAAAGTTCCAATTGAATTTCTTCATCTCCAGCGGAAACTATCGCGCGGGCGTGACCCATAGAAATATGTCCTTGTTTCACACCTGTTTGCACAGGAGCAGGCAATTTGAGTAAGCGCAAATGATTGGTAATACTCGAACGACTTTTGGAAATTTTTTGACTCAATTGATCTTGTGTCAACTCGCATTCTTCGATCAAACGTTCGTAGGAAAGTGCCACTTCAATCGGGTTCAAATCTTCCCGCTGGATATTTTCCACCAATGCCATTTCAAGCATGGTTTGATCGTTGGCGATCCGCACATACGCAGGAACTTCCTCCAGGCCAGCCATTTGTGCAGCCCTGAACCGTCGTTCTCCAGAAATCAGTTGGTATTTATCACGGCCCAATTTGCGCACCGTGAGCGGTTGAATGATTCCGTGCGTAGCAATCGAATCTCTCAATTCTTCGAGTGCTTCTTTTTCGAAGTTCGAACGTGGGTTGAATGGATTTGCTTCGATGTTTTTTACAGGAAGCGTAGAAATCGAACCAACAATTCCGTTTGTGGTGGATGTGATATCAGTTTCTGCATTTTGGAGTAATGCACCCAATCCTTTGCCTAATGCAGATCGTTTATTGGAACTAGCGGCCATTGTCAATCGTTATTTTTTTATCCTTGTTGGATATTTTCGTTAAATCATTTCTCTGGAGCACCTCACGTGTGAAGTTCAAATAGTTGATAGCTCCTTTGCTTGATGCGTCGTGCATCACAATTGTTTCGCCGAAACTTGGTGCTTCGCCCAATTTAGTGTTTCGATGAATCACTGTATCAAACACAATTTCTTGAAAATGCATTTTTACTTCTTCTACCACTTGGTTTGCTAAGCGGAGACGCGTGTCATACATTGTCAACAAAATTCCTTCGATCTCCAAATCTTGGTTCAATCGGCCTTGTACAATTTTGATGGTGTTTAGCAATTTTCCCAAACCTTCGAGCGCAAAATATTCACATTGCACAGGAATCATCACCGAATCGGCAGCTGTGAGTGCATTTACGGTAATCAATCCCAGAGATGGTGAACAATCGATGATGATGAAATCGTATTTGTCCCGCACCTTATCGAGTGCCAACTTGAGCATTTGCTCGCGATTGGGAAGGTTGATCATTTCGAGTTCGGCCCCCACCAAATCGATGTGTGAAGGAAGAATGTCTAGATTCGGATTCGCGGTAGCAATGATCAGGTCCGATGGATCTACATCGTTGATCAAACAATCATAAATATTCCGCGAATTTTTCGGGTCGAGTCCAACTCCTGATGTTGCATTTGCCTGCGGATCTGCATCCACAATGAGTGTTTTGTATTCTAGCACACCCAGACAACCACTCAAATTGATAGCCGTAGTAGTCTTTCCAACACCTCCTTTTTGATTTGCAATTGCAATTATTTTCGCC
>CALFOS010000074.1 GCA_937919725.1 uncultured Fluviicola sp.
CTAAAAATGAATAGACTCAAACGAAGATGCGCAGTCGTCTAGTGATTTAGCATACTGCGTGGCAGGATTTTCCAATGGACAGAATGAATTTAGTTGGATTGCAACTTACTCAGCCAAACTGATTCCATCGCCGCTTAAGGTAATCAAGCGTTCTTTGTACAGGGTTCCGACTGCCTGTTTAAAGGTCTTTTTACTCATTCCAACTACATTGCGTACATCGTCTGGCGAGCTTTTGTCGTGAATTGGCAAGTATTTCTTCACTTTCAAAATCGAGAGCAATCGTTCTGCTGATTCCGAAATTTTCACTTCGCCCACAGGATCCAATCGCACGTCCAGTTTCCCGTCTTCCCGCACGTTGTAAACATAACCCACAGTAATTTCACCTCTGTCTAGGTTTCTGGTGATGTCGTTGTGGTAAATCAATCCAAAGTAACGGTTGTCCACGATCACTTTTACACCGAGGTCGGTGATGTCGCAAATGAGCAAGTCGACAGGAGTAGTTCTATCAATCGGATGATCGCAATCGATCAAATATTTGTTCGTTTTTGTTGAGCCAAACACTCGGTCGGTCTCTGTGTCGAGTTGAAGTGTAGTGAGGTACCATCTCCCTTCTTCGAGCTTTTTATTTTGTTCCTTGAACGGAATCATCAAGTCCTTTTCGAGTCCCCAGTCTGCAAATGCGCCGAACACCGTTACGTCCTTAACAAATAAGTAACTAAAGCCACCTAATTGAATCAATGGTTTCTCTGTTGTGGCTACCACTCGGTCCTCCGAATCGCGGTACACGAAGACATCGATCATCGAGTCGATTTCCAGACCATCAGTCAAATATTTGTTGGGAAGGAGCACATCGTTTCCTGCATCGTCGCCTAAATAAGCGCCAACTGAGGTGAATCGTAATACCTGCAAATGATTGACTTCGCCAATGTTCATGTTGTTTTAGAAATAGAGTGAGGACGCCAATTTTGAATTAATCACTAAAATCGGCAATCCAGGCTTGTTTGTGAGCAAGCCTTGTGCAAAGTTATCAAATTGTGGGAATAAACTCTCGGAATGGTAGGCGATAGCAATCATGTCGATATTATTCGCTTTGGCGTATTGCATCACCTTTTTGCGGTAGCTCCCGCGTTTTTTTACGACTCCAGTTATGGGCTCAATTCCTTGTTCTTTATATTGTTGATTTACAATCGATAGGCGATTCCTTAGGCGCGTACTCAGAATTTCATCCGTTTGTTTCTCGGCCAAAACGTGCAACTTGGCGTCGAAAATTCGGGCCATGTCGCCTGCAATCTTCGTTATTTGCAAGCTTTCTTTCGTAAGGTCGATTGGGACGGCAATATTTCTAATCTCCGCTAAGGCTGTCCCATTTTGAAGTACCAAAAAGGGACAATCTGCACTGATGATTACTTTCATAGCGAAACTTCCAAACAAGCGTTGAAGGCCTTTTTTACCATGTGTTCCCATAATGATAAGTTGCGCGCTTTCTTCCTTTGCAATTTTCCCGATATCGGTAAAAATACTTCCCACTCTCACGAGTGAACTCACCTCTATACCATGGGGCGCTGCGATCGATTTTGCAACTTCCTCCAACTTGGATTTGAGCGCCATACCTGCCTCTTTTGAAGGGGCAATGTTGAGCAATTGAATCTCTGTGTTTACGTGCTTCCCAATATGGAGTGCATATTGCAGTGCCTTTTGACTTGTTGGAGTGAAGTCATAGGGAACAATGTATAGATTCTTACTCATAAGCATAAATTTCTATAAATGTACGTAAAAAGTGCATTCAAATCAAGGTGTGATTTTTAGGTTTTGCACAGTCTGTTGTGAAAGAAGATTTTTCAGTTAATCAGTTTTTTGAACGACGGCTTTTTTTCTTCTTCTTTTTCATATCACCAAATATGGAAAGCTCAGATGGATCACGTTTATCACGCTTGTCTACTTCGGGTCCATTCGTTTTTTCTGTCACGTCTTTTTTGACATCTTTCACCGATTTCACTTCTCCTTCGGGCGTAACGGCTACGTGTTCGTTTCCTCCAGCAGGAGCGCCAGGGTCACTCGGATCTTGCCAAGTGTTATCGACCTTCTTATGTATGAGCTTGCCTGTTTTTGGATCTTTGGTGATTATTTCGCGTTTCACTATATCGTCGTGTGCGTTCACACCTATAACGTCTTCCTTGAGCACCCATTTCGAGTCTTCAAATTCGAGCGCGTCATACGATAAATCGGGAACGTAAAAGGAGTAATAACCCCTCATGCTGGGCGCTTCGGGCGATAAATGGTCCATCATAATGCGTTTTCGATCCGTTTCGTAGCGCAAAACCATCGTCACTTTTTCAGAATGTTCGAAATACAAGCGCTTTTTCGTCTCTTTTCCTACTTTGAAAATAGGTGAGCCGAATTTTACAGATCTGCCGTTGATGTACATCGCATCCACCAACTTGATGTTGCTCAAGGTGGTGTTGCCATCCCAACCGAGCACTGTGTAAATGGTGCGGCTTCCTTTCTTGATAGGAATGATCTTGTAATACAGCGCTCCGTACCAAGTTTCAGCATCTACAATGTCGTCTGGTTGTTTTACGCCGTAAACATCTTCTTTTAATTCTGTAACGTTGAGTTCTTTTCCGCGTTTGTCGAAGTGTTGCACGTAGCCGTAATAACGCTGCGATTTGTCCGATTGCTCGACGTTCCAGTTGATAATGCGCACGAGTTTGTCGTCGCTATTGATAAATCCAATAGAGTTGAGCATTGAGAAGGGGTGTGCAAATGATTCTTCGTGTTCCAAAACAGTCGCCAAGGTAGATTTGAATGCTTCGTTTGCGCTTTCTTTGTCGGCGTCGTTGTCTGCGTTGCGCAAGATTTCGAGGAGTGCGAATAACTTATCTTCTTCTTTCACGATGTCGAAGGTTTGCCCGAAAGCATTCAAGCCGAGAAGGAGAAAAGAGAAAATAAGTGTTTTTTTCATATTCTTAATAACGTTGTTGTTCTGATTTTGTTACTCCTATTCAAATACCTTACCAATTTAATGATACGTTATAAAGTTAAAGCTTGGTGGCTTGATATCCAAATTTCGGAGCTCCATAGCGATTTGTGCGCGGTGATAATTACTGTGATTTAAGATATGATACAGCACGTCAATAGTGCTACGGGAGAGTTGTACGTTTTCTTCGGAGTGATAATTTACTTTTTCGGTCGTGTCGAAATGTTCGAGGTAATCGATGGTTTTTCGGAGATTGTCGTGCATGAGCTGCTCCCAAAAGTCGATTGGTAAGCGATCCCAGGTGTGAGATTCGATAGATGTTTCTGTGATGCGTGCGATCCAAATGTGGTGAACATTGATGATGTGTGACATCGATTTGAGTACAAAATCAGATAGGTCGTCTTCATTTTGGAGTAGCAATTCTACCCATGTTTGATTCGAGCGAAAATCGTACTCAAATTTGTCAATGAAGAATTCTTTCATCTTAGAGTGCCTTCAATGCAGCAATGGTTGTTGTTGGATTGTCGGAATTGAAAACAAAACTTCCTGCAACGAGCACATCTGCTCCGGATTGAATTAATCGAGCACCTGTTTCGAGGTTCACGCCGCCATCCACTTCAATTTTGGCTGGCGAACCCGATTTTTCAATCAGTAATTTTACTTGAGCAACTTTCTTGCAGGCATTGTCGATGAACGATTGACCTCCAAATCCTGGATTCACAGACATGATCAGTACCAAGTCTAATTCTTCAATCACGTCTTCCAAAACGGACACGTTTGTATGTGGATTAAGTGCAATTCCAGCTTGCATTCCGGCTGCTTTTATCGCTTGAATGGTGCGGTGCAGGTGCGGACAAACTTCGAAGTGCACGGTGAGAATGTCGGCGCCAGATTTCGCAAATTCTTCTATGTATTGATCGGGATTGGCAATCATCAAATGCACGTCCAATGGTTTGGTAGCGTGTTTTTTAATCGCTTTGATCACGGGGAAACCAAATGAAATGTTCGGCACAAAAACGCCATCCATAATGTCCACATGAAACCAATCCGCACTCGAATTGTTGATCATTTCCACATCGCGCTGAATGTTGGCGAAATCACAAGAAAGTACAGAGGGCGAGATAAGATGATTCATGGGTTTTTATTTGCAAAATTACCGATTTATTCGGCTCAGTCCATCATTATTTTCAGGTATTCCTCATCTCTTCCGTAGATGTCGATGTGGGTGATCATGCGTTCTTTGTTGCGCGAAACAGTGATGTATTCTACGAAAATCGGGATGGGATCGAGCAGGCGAATGGTGTAGTTTTTTCCGCGCGCCATGATGCTGTCAAGTGAATCGGAGATTACTTCGTTCAATTTTCTTCCTTGCTCGTCGCGTTCCAAAATTTTTCGAGCCAACTCCACGGGGTATTGAGTGCGCATACATCCATGCGAATACGCGCGAACATCCGCACTAAATAAGCTTTTGCTCGGCGTATCGTGAAAATAAACGCTGTATTTGTTTGGGAAGTCAAATTTGATCACCCCCAAACTATTTCCTTGTCCTGGATCCTGAACCACGCGGTATGGAAACGAATTTTGAGCGATTCCTTTCCAGTTCACTGTCAATGGGTCCACGAGTTCTTCTTTTCGGTAGATTTTGTAGTTGTGGCGTTCAAAATAACTCGCATTCATTTGCGCAGCGGGCAAAATTTCTTTGCTGGATATCGAGTGGGGCACACTCCAGTATGGATAAGCGATGATTTTGTTAAGTTGGGAGCTCAATTCGGGTGTTCGGTTCTCGTCTCGACCGACAACTATGTTGTGATCGCTCTTCAAACTGTCGTTGATGTAGAAGCGCAACTTGTACTGGGGAATGTTGATCTGAATGTATTTTTTGGGAAATGGTTTGCGCGAGCGAATTTTATCCATCGCCAAAATGATGCGGTCCCTGCGGTGAGTCGTGCTCTCATTCAGTGCCATCGATGTGTATTTACCTACCACGCCGTCTGGTTTCAGGCCGTATTGTTCCTGAAATTCTTTCAAGGATTTAAGCATGGCAGTGGTGTCGGAGTTCTTCTTCAAATATCCTTTGGAAATCAATGCTTCGGTTGCCATTTGAATCGATACAGTGGAATCGTAGCGTACACTTTTGATCTTAAAGCTCGATTCATCCATCGGATACGTGTCCATCATTTCAATCAATCCTTTTGCCAGCACCTCGTAACTCGAATCGTTCACCGAAAATTGAAGAAATTGAACACGGAGATCGCGCTTAATGTCGAAATTGGAAATAGAATCGTAGATCTCAGGCGCCACGTGCTTTGTTGGACGTTTTTTCTTAGCTGAGTAGTCAATCACTCCCACTTTCAAATCGTTTACGACCTGCGAAAAGAGTAAGGTGTTCGCCATTTCATCTTGCACAAAGTTCTTGGTGGTTGGATAAACGTGCCGCTTAGTGGGAACGCCAAGCTGCTCGGGACGTTGTAAAATCACCTTCATTTTTAGTCCAAGACTGGTGATCACTGAATCGTTGATCCAAAATGGTTGGTGTTTTCTGCTTGAATAAATTTTACGC
>CALFOS010000075.1 GCA_937919725.1 uncultured Fluviicola sp.
CATTGATATTTGGCGCCATCCAAGCGGTTTTCGATTCAAGTGGAAAAGGCATTTGAGCTGAAGTCATTTCTACCACCGATTCCATTGTAGTGATTTTCTTGAGGAACTTCTTACGTTTTTTCGTTGTGACGTTTGGAATCACTGCGTTCAAATAACGATCAATTAACTCATCGGCAGTCAAATCGGATGGAACAACTTCCTTCATTTCATTTCCAAACGCATCGAGCATCTCGATCTCGCCGTCTGCGTCAAATTGCGTCAATGTTGAAAGTACTTCTTCGTTCCCAACTACCACAATGTTGCATTTTGAACCGGTCCAGTATTTCTGAGCGACGTCCAATAGATCTTGCTTCGTGATGGCGTCCAATTTCTTCAAATACGTTTGGTAGTAATCTTTCGGTAATTTATTTTTAATGATGTTCAAGGCAAATCGCGCCACCGTTGCTGGTTGTTCTAACGAACGTCCGAACGATCCTGCCATTGACGATTTCGCCAATGCCAATTCTTTGTCCGTCACGAAATCATCAATAATTTTATCAAGCTCGAACAATATTTGTGTGATTGCACTATCGGTCACTTCATTTCTAAAGTTTCCGCCAGCCGAGAACCAACTTCCGTCATCCGTAATGTTCAAGCGTGAGTAGCATCCATAAGTGTACGCTTTGTCTTCACGTAAATTTTGCATCAAGCGTGAAGCAAATCCACCAGCGCCCATAATATTGTTGAGCACGTTGAGTTTTAAATAATCGGGATCGGAAGCAGTGATGGCCATAGGGAATGAAATGGAGATCACTGATTGAACAGCGCCCGCTTTTTTCACGAACAAGACACGATTTCCATCGTTAAATTGTCCCGTTCCCCAATTTTCTGTTTTCGGCGCACCGCCCGTCCATTTTCCAAAATAGCTTTCCACCATTTTCTTGGTTTCCTCTAACGTGATGTCTCCAACTACAACGAGATAACTTCCTTTTGGCGAGAACATTGCTTTGTAGTAATCCACAATTGCGGCGCGATCAATTGCCGCCAATGATTCGAACGTCATTATTTCGCCATAAGGATGTCCTTTCGGGAAATTGGCAACAGATGTCGCATTTGATTCCATCGATCCTGCGTCTGATTTTGTAGAAGTTAAGTTCGATTCATTTTGTGAAATGATTCGGTCCACTTCGCTTTGCGGAAAGTCGGCATTCATCAAAACATCCGACATCAACGTAAGCCCTTTAATTATGTGTTTTGTCAAGCAAGACATGTATATAGAGTTGTCGTCGGCGCTCAGTGATGCTCCAATGTTGTCTACTTCGTTGTCCAAATCATCTTTAGAACGATTGGACGTTCCCGACATGATGAGTGTTCCAACGATATCCGACAATCCTGCTTTTCCACGTTCAAGCATCGGATCAGAACCCATTACGAGGTTATAGGATACGCGCGGAATTTTGTGATTTTCCGAAAGAATGACGGTAATTCCGTTCTCCGTTTTAAACACCTGCGAATCGTTGATGTTAATAGTTGGTGCAGGTGCTGCTTCTGGACGAATAGAGCGATCGAGCTGACCGAAAACTAGGGTCGGTACGAAAAGTCCAAGTGCTATGATATATTTTTTCATGATCTTCAATTATTTTTTGTCAGAATTTTCAACCTTCGGCAAGTAGTGAAGAATGATTCGTGCGTCCTGAGTTAAGTATTTTTCAGCAACACGTTGGATGTCTTCCCGCGTTACAGCCAAGTATGCAGCAAGCTCTGTGTTGATTTTAGATGCGCCTCCGTTGTAGGCGTGATTGTCGGCCAAGCTTTCTGCAATTCCAGCA
>CALFOS010000076.1 GCA_937919725.1 uncultured Fluviicola sp.
TTTGCGACTGAACGGAATAGTTTTGTTGCTCCACTTGCGCCGCGTTGTTGGATACATTTTGGAAATTCACAATTGGGTCGATACAATTATTGTACACGATCGTTGACGTTTCCGTATCTGTTCCGCAGTTATTTCTACCTGCGATTTCAATCGTGTTGCTTCCAGGCATTAAACTCAAATATGCTTCTAACTGATGTGTATCAGGATTGTATAGGAAATTTGTTGTTTCCAAACCGTTCACTCTCATCACAATTTGATTGCGCGACTGTACAAATCTCACTTCTGATTTAAACACATATGCTTGATCCACAACTGTTTCGTTACGCTGTAAAGGTCGAGTTGTGCGAACTTCAGGCAATTGACAAGGGTTCGTGTTCGTTAAACCATTGTTTGTCGTGGTGCCCGTATTTGTATTCACCGGACGCGTTCTGCCTTCCCCATTTCTGAATCTGAAACGCATGAATGCACTTGTATAATGGTAAACATCGTTTTGGAGGAATCCCCAATTTGGCGTAGCATCCACGTATCCATCGAAATCATCTTTGAGTGTGAAGGTTGTTTTGTGCTCAACTCCCATCGAGAAGCGAGGGCCAAAATCGTATCCAAGACCAATCCCGAGGCTTGGCATGAAGTTCACATTGTATCGACTTGCGTTTGTTCCGTCGAGGGCCGTTTCATAATTTCCATCCAAAGCCAAATTAATCGCTGGCTTGGTCATGTCGATTTGATCGTATGCATACGGCTCTGGATTAACTAAAGAATTAGCTTCGTCCATCAAGTCGCTATAGGTTTCATTCCAAACAAGGTTGGCCCCTCCAAAAATATAAGGATCCCATCCAGAACGATCTCTCACCCTGTTGAAATGGATCGCCAATTCCGCACCCAATTCATGGACGTCCGCTTGGTAATTATTTACAGTATATCCAAGATTGGTTTTATAATCGGACAAGGCGCCAGTGTATGCTGAGCCAAGATGACTTAAGTTAGTTGAGTCGTAATCTTGTCCGTACCATTTACCACGAAGGTAGCGGAAGCGGAGGTCGTAGCTCAACGCTCTTCCATAATCATAATTGAACGATCGTCCGAACATGAATCCCCAGCCAGCGTAGGTTTTGTTTTGAACGTCAGTGGTATTCCATGCAGCTCCGGCGTCTATGCCAAAAAACCATTTGGAACTTTTATCGTATTCGAGTCGTTGTCCGAAGGCGGTCAACACGAAAACCATACTTAATGCGAGGGTAATTAATCTTTTCATAATCGTACTTTTTATGTTCAACACCCTGAACTATTCCATTTCTGTGCCAGAAGAAGCCATTTTTAAGAATTCGTTACAACGTAGCGCGTAAATTTATTCTTATTTTCTTAATTACCTGAGAAATGGCAGGCTTTTCAGCATGAATTATACGATCGTTATATTTTTGTTAACGCGCAATTGGCCGATGATTTATGTCTCTTCACTGACCAATTTTAGTAGCGTTTGAGAGCTAATTACTGCTCCAGTATAATGACATAAATCCATTCTCGCCTTTACGTTGTTTCATCAGCCATCGACCTCCACCGGGAATAAATCCATCGGAATCATCGCGAAAAGTAAAGACAGTTTTGTGTTCGAGACCGAGTGCCATGCACTTGTTGAGGTGATAGATACATCCCACGCCAAGTCCGGGTATGAATTGTAATCTATTTCCGTATTCACTAACTTCAAGCGGCGTTTCGTGCGTTCCGTCCAAAACGTACTCGCGGCTGTCTTTATTCAAGTAGGAACTGTTGAAATCATAAGTTTTAGGAAGTGCGCCGTAATGAATTAAATTTCCTTTCGTGCGATTTTTTACGATGCTAAATCCAATAAATGGGAATATGATGATGGCGTTAAGAAGTAGATTTGATTTCATAAGCGCGTTTTTAGGGAATTAGGTCATTATATGCAAGTCTAATATCACAAAAATCACGCTGTTTTTCTCATCCGTTTCGTAACGATTTCTTCCATCAGTACTATAATTGTTATACCTTTGGATAATGCGAATACTCTGCTGTATATTGGTGACTGTTATTTGCGTGTGCGGAGTGGCGCGCGCGCAAGAGTCGTATAATAATTGTGTGAGCGCGCTCGAACTTTGTCCAAACTCGAATTATACCGTAAACAACCTCAACGCAAATATTACCTTTTGTCCGGGTTGCGAAGACGATTTCAATTTCTGTTTTACACCGCAAAATTCCATTTGGCTGTCCTTTGCGACCAATTCCACAGGCGGCGCTGTTCAAGTCGATTTCTCGAGTCTCATCTTCGAAATCTCCACAGGGCAAGACACAGAGCTTCAGGCAACAATCATTGAGGCGATTGCTCCGTGCGACGCCACCACATACACTCAAATCGGGAATTGTCTTTCGAACGAAACGGGGAGTTTTTCGCTCAACGCGGCGGGCTTAACTCCGAATACAACATATTATATAGTCATCGACGGAGACAATGCAGGAGTGGGAATTAACGAACCCGCCGAGTGCACCTTCGATGTGATTATTTCGGGTGTTGGCATCGATCGCCCACCATCGAGTATCGCAATCAGCCCAACTTCGGCGAATGTGTGTTTGCAGGAAACGGCCACATTCAACGCCAGCGTATCGGATTGCCCAGACACAGGAAATTATCAGTGGTTCATCAACGGAACACTCGTTTCAACAACAGTAACTCCAAATTTTCAAACATCCGATTTGGTGCAGGGAGATTTGGTGAGCGTGGAAACGAGCTGTTACAGCCTTTGTTCTGAGATTGTTTCGGCGGCAACAAGCCCCATCACGGTCAATTCATTTCCGATTAGCGCCGGACCCGATCAAACGATAAATATTGGTGAATCTGCCGTCCTCGGTGGAGCCACGAGTGCCACAACATTCCAATGGACGCCCACCTTCAATGTGAGCAATCCCTTGAATTTGAACCCGATCGTAACGCCAGCTCAAACAACAACGTATACGCTCACCGCAATGCAAAATGGCTGCACATTGACCGATCAGGCGACCATCACTGTTTCAACCACCATCGATATTCCGAATTCATTTTCACCCAATTCCGATGGGGCAAACGACACGTGGGTGATTCACGGCGCCGAACTCTATCCCGATGCCTCAATGAACATTTACAGTCGTTGGGGTCAACCCGTATTTCAATCGAGGGGATATCCCGAAACGAAAGCGTGGGACGGAACAAGCGAGCGCGGAAAGCCATTAGCGGATGGCGTTTACTATTATGTGTTTGAGTTGCACGATGCGGACGAGCAAGTGTTTAAAGGTTCTGTAACTTTGATTCGATAATGCGCAGAACACTTCTCATCACCGTTTTATTGAGCGCCTTTGGATCCTTCGGGCAGCAGCTCACTCAGTATTCACAGTGGTCTTGGCATCAGTTTGCAATCAATCCGGCGCATGCAGGAATTAAAACGTGTGTCGATGTTCACTCGCTTTACCGATTGCAGTGGGTTGGATTTGAAGGTGCCCCGCGCAGTGGGTTTTTAACATTGAGTATTCCTTTGGATGCACGACGCCGGCAATATTTGAGTGCACGACACGGATTGGGATTGAAATTTGAGACTGATCGGATTGGACAATTTAGCATTCAACGATTCAACGTGGCTTATGCTGCGCATTTCAACTTCAACCAAACAGATAGACTTTCGCTCGGACTTTATGCAGGAGTTGTGCAAACAGGTTATGATCCGAGCTCAATCACGACAGCAAGTCCAGATCCCATACTCGAAAACCAAGGGAGTTTTCTTGCGCCCGACGCCACCTTCGGTGCTTGGTACAATTCGGATAAATATTACGCCGGATTGGTGCTGCAAAATCTGATTGCTTCCAAGTGGAACAACATCGGACTGGACGCCAAAAATCGTTTTCACACTATCATTCACGGAGGGTGTTTATTCGAGTTAAACGATCGCTTTTCGCTCTTGCCAACTCTTCAAGCGAAATTCGCTGCGCGCGGAAAAACGGCCGTTGACCTTGGTCTTCATTTGGATTACAAGAACACCTTGAGCTTCGGTTTAGGCTTTAGAAATTCGGACGCGTTTTTAATATTTGCGCAGTTAAAGATTCAGGAACAATTTTCGATTGGGTATAGTTTCGATTATACAGTCTCGAAAATTCAGTTAGGTGCGCAGAACACACACGAGGTTTCCATCCGCTTTACATCGTGCAAAGTCGACCGGAAAAGCACAACAGGCTGTTCCCTTTTCGATTGATTTCACCTATCAACGTTTGACTGTTTGTAACTGATTGGCGTTTTTCTCCAATCACCCTGCGATTTCCTGAACTTTGTGCTCAAATTGTATCGCTATGAAAGTTCTCGTTATTTTATGTATAAGTGTGTTGACGCTCGCTTCCTGTGTTCCATCCAAAAAGTACAAGGATTTGCTTGCACGCGAGCAAACGTGTAGCGAGGAGTTGGCGAAATACAAAAGCAGTGCGTTGACGAACGAAGCGTTGGCAAAAGACATTCAAGGACAGTACACTACGTTGAAATCGGAGGCAGACAAATTGCGTTCCGACACGACTAACCTTGGACAAAGAGCCCGAGTGATGCGTGCGAAATACGACCAATTGGCGGCAATCAACGAAGAATTGGAAACCAATTACACCAGATTACGTTTGGGAAGTGCCTCGGAAACGGCAGGGCTTACAACCGAATTGGCAACTAAAAAACTCGAACTGCAACGGCGCGAAGATGAGTTGGTGGCACTCGAAAAAGACTTGGCGGACAAACAAAAATTGCTAGACGAACGTCAAAAACGCGTTTCGGAGCTTGAGGAAATGTTCAGTCGGCAAGAGGCGGCTGTACGTGAATTGAAAAATAAAGTTGCTGCAGCCTTGATCGGGTTTGAGAACAAAGGATTGACCATCGTTGAGAAAAACGGAAAAATTTATGTTAGTTTGGAGGCGAAATTGTTGTTCCCATCAGGCAGTACAGTGGTAGATCCAGAAGGACAAAAAGCATTGATTGAGTTGGCAAAAGTACTTCAAACGGAGAAAGAACTGGAGATAATCGTGGAAGGGCACACAGATACCGATGCGCTCAACAAAGCCACTCATCCAAAAAACAACTGGGAATTGTCAGTGCTTCGCGCTACGGCAGTTGTGGAAATTATGTTGGCAAAATCGACGATGAGTCCCAAGCAATTGATGGCCGCAGGTCGATCGGAATACATGCCTGTTGATCCAGCAAATAAAGCAAAGAATCGACGAATTGAGATTATTATTTCTCCGGACTTGAATGAGTTGTATAAGTTGATTTCGAAATGATTCGAAACTTGCTTTTTGATTATTATATTCCCCCTTTTTAGTAGAACGTTGAGCTAAAAGGTGGCTTGTTATATTTCTATTTCCGAAGCACCTTTGCTCGTTAAGGTTTGTATTTTGCCATTTGCACATTTCGCAATATTGCGAAATGTGCAAATGGCAAAAAAATTATCCTCATCAACGCTTCGGTTTGGGGTAGAGAATATTGAAGTCACTTTCAAACTCTTGAGCTCGACGGTCCCGATGGCTATTTGGACGGGATATCGTCCATCAAATTTCAAATAGGGATTTCCACCGAAATATCAATCTTCGTTCTTTCGCGTTTTTTACTGATCGCCACGCCGTAATCGAGGCCGTAAATTGTTGTCGTAAAAACCAGTTTACCCGATTTGTTGCTCGCTTTAAACGTTACTTCCTTTTCCGTCGATTTTATTTTGAGTTTTCCCTTGACGACATACGCTTCTCCGCTTTGAGTAATGGAAGAACTCGTGAACGTCATGGTTGGATACTTCGCAACATCGAAATAGTCTTGTCCATTCAAATGACCATTCCGCATGCTGTTTCCTGTGTCAATGGTGGAAACATTCACCGTTCCTTTAATCGATCCTTTGGATAAATTGCTAACATCGAACTTAATCGTTGCCGAAACATCGCCCAAAGTTCCCTTGGTACTACTGTCATATGTGAAATTGACTGTGCCGTTTTTGGTCGTCACGTCGAACTTTTGAGCCGAAACGATCAATGGAAATAGCATCAAACCAATAAAGAATCCTTTGTTCATGTTCTGTTTTTTAACTTTGAATCCGCAACTTAGTGAAATCTTGTGCAAATTAGTCAAAAGACGTGCCTAATATTGAAGAAATAAAAGCTAAAATCAAAGTGCTCCCCAATAAACCTGGGGTATATCAGTACTATGATGCCAACGGAACGATTTTGTACGTTGGAAAGGCGAAAGACCTTAAAAAGCGCGTGGCTTCTTATTTCAACAAAAATTTGGACTCTGGCAAAACGCGGATTCTCGTTCGACAGATTGATGACATCAAATACATCGTGGTCGACACAGAACTCGATGCCTTGCTCTTGGAGAACAACCTCATCAAAAAATACCAGCCGAAGTACAACATCCAACTCAAAGACGACAAAACCTATCCGTGGATTTGCATCAAAAAAGAACCGTTTCCACGGGTTTTTACAACGCGTCGATTGGTCAAAGATGGCTCGAAATATTACGGTCCGTATCCGGGCGTGAAAGTGATCAACACACTTATTTCGCTGATTCGCGATGTGTATCCGCTGCGGACGTGTCATTTGGATTTATCCGAGAAAAAAATCGCAGAAGGCAAACACAAAGTCTGCTTGGAATATCACCTCGGCAACTGCAAAGCGCCATGTGTAGGCAAAGAAACGGAAGCGCAATACGACCTCTACATTCAGAACATTGAGCATATTTTGAAAGGAAATTTGGGTGAGGTGATTCAATCGCTGAAGAGAATGATGGCGCAATTTGCCACAGATTTGCAATTTGAAGATGCGCAATTGATCAAGTCGAAAATCGAAACGATTGAAAAATATAAGGCAAAGTCAACCGTGGTTTCGCCGACCATTCACCAAGTAGACGTGATCACCGTGGTGCAAGATGTGAAAAGCGCATTTGTGAATTATTTGGTGATCAACAATGGTTCGATCATTCACGGATTGACGGTGGAAGTCAATAAAAAACTAAACGAATCGACCTCCGACATCATCGCGTTCGTGTTGCCGACCATGCGCGAACGCTACGACAGTATGTCGAAAGAAGTGATTTTGGAAGAAGCTGTTGATTTCGAATTGGCTGATGTTTCTTTCTTTGTTCCACAGCGCGGCGACAAAAAAGCACTGATCGAACTTTCCGCTCGAAACGCACGCTTTTTTCAGCTCGAAAAGAACAAACAAGAAAAAATAACTCATCCCGAGAGACACGCCTATCGGATTTTGGAACGCATTAAAATCGACTTCCGTTTGCCCGATTCTCCGATTCACATCGAGTGTTTTGACAACTCCAACATTCAAGGAGAGCACGCCGTTTCTGCTTGTGTGGTCTTCAAAAACGGCAAGCCAAGTAAAAACGATTACCGCCACTTCAACATCAAAACAGTGGAAGGACCTGACGATTTTGCATCAATGGAAGAAGTGGTTTACCGCCGTTACAAACGCATGATGGACGAAGGGCAATCTTTGCCTCAACTGATCGTGATCGACGGTGGAAAAGGACAGTTGAGCGCGTCTCTGAAAGCATTGGGGAAATTGGATTTGCTCAGAAAAGTTGCCATTGTGGGAATTGCCAAACGCTTGGAAGAGATTTTTTTTCCAGGCGACTCACTTCCGATCTACATCGACAAACGCTCCGAAAGCTTAAAAGTGATTCAGCACATGCGAAACGAAGCGCATCGATTTGGAATCACGCACCACAGAAACAAGCGAAGCAAGGCTGCTTTGACTTCAGAGTTGACGGATATTGTTGGAATTGGAACGAAAACGCACGAAGACTTGATGCTAAAATTCAAAACGGTGAAAGCAGTTAAAAATGCCAGCTTTGATGAATTGGCGGAGGAAATTGGCTTGGCGAAGGCTCAGTTGGTTCGGGGGCATTTTGATCCTTGATTTCTTCCGTTTCATCGTAGAACTTTGAACAGGAACGAACAACATCCCTTACGCGTTGCGCCAGGGCGGATGGCGGTAGCTCATGACGAAAAAAAAGGCAGATGCGCTTATTTTCTGGGGGTTACTGAGCCTGCCGAAGTAAACGTCAGGAACTTAGCGAACCGGCTTTTTTCGGCAGGACTAAAGCATGCAGACCGTTCGCTTGACCATTCTATAAAATCATAGAACAAACGAAATGAAGCGTTCAAATGGGCTGGCGGAGGCGCCTGAGAAAAAACAGGGAATTCCATTACCTTTGCCCCGATGATAGATTTAAATAAGTACGACGCAGTTATTTTCGACATGGATGGCGTGCTCACCGATTCGGAACCGCTTTGGAAAATTGCCATGGAAGAAGTATTTCATTCTGTAGGTTGTTCGCTCAGGCGAGAAGATTTTCAAAAAACGGTGGGTTTGCGCATCGATGAAGTGATCGATTACTGGTACCATCATGCTCCATGGACAGG
This sequence comes from uncultured Fluviicola sp., assembly GCA_937919725.1. GTDB lineage: Bacteria > Bacteroidota > Bacteroidia > Flavobacteriales_D > Crocinitomicaceae > UBA4466. The sequence goes on from CALFOS010000076.1 coordinate 8,433, forward strand.
TCGAACACCGCGCGAGGTGGAAGAAATGATTATGCACCGCATGGTGGAGCTTATCCAAGAACACGGAGAACCACTGCCCGGCGTGTTGGAAACGACCGCTTATTTGCGCGAGCTTGGAATTAAAATTGGCTTGGCAACGTCTTCCTATACGATCTTAATCAACGCTATTCTGAAAAAGTTGAACATCGCCGATCGCTTTGACGAAGTACATTCTGCCGAGCACGAACAATATGGCAAGCCACACCCTGCTGTCTATTTAACAGTTGCCGAACGATTTAAAATTGATCCAACGCGCTGTTTGGTGATCGAAGATTCATTGAACGGAATTATTTCTGGAAAAGCGGCCAAAATGAAGGTGGTCTGCATACCCGAAAAAACGCATCATCCCGAACCAAAATTGATGGTGGCAGATTATCTATTCGACGACATGTTGTTATTTTTGAACGCCATTAAAGCCTAAAGAATGATCAAATACAATCCAAAAAGCTGGTTTCAGTTAATTTTTGCGTTTCACAAAAGCGATACCTTTCGAATTCTTTGGAAAGAGTTGATTTACATCGCACTTTTTTCCCTTGGACTTTCGTACCTCGAAATCACTTTTTTTCCGAACGCGACGTATTTATCCGGTTTAATCTCGGTGTATTCCCTTGTCGGGTTTGTGATTTCCTTGCTCTTGGTTTTTAGAACAAATACTGCCTACGATCGTTGGTGGGAAGGGCGACGCAAGTGGGGCGAAATAGTGAACGACAGTCGCAATTTGGCCGTAAAAATCAGTACGCTTCAGTTTGCTGCGGATGAGAACGACTTTTTCCGACGGATGATTTCCAACTTCGCTTTTGCCACGAAAGAACATTTGCGTGGGGCTGTAAAATTGGACGAGCTGGAACTGACAAAAGAAGAATCCAAAGCCCTCGAACGAAAAGGACATGTTCCAGTAGAAATTGTTCATTTGATGTTTAAGCATATGAATCTATTGAAATCCGAAGGGAAATTGAGCGAGATGGAATACTTGGCGATCAATGAAAATCTGGACAGTTTGATTGATAGTTTGGGTGCATGCGAACGAATTTTGAACACGCCAATTCCTTACTCTTACAGTCTGTTTTTGAAAAAATTCATTTTCATTTACACAACAACGCTACCACTAGCATTCATTACCACATTTGGGTATTATTCTGCGATAATTACCGTGTTTGTTTTCTACGTTCTTGTTTCGATGGAAGTACTTGCCGAAGAAATTGAGGATCCGTTTGGTACCGACGACAACGATCTGCCGACGGATCAGATGTGTGGGACAATTAAGCGGAACGTGGATGAGGTGTTTGAGTGAGATTGGATTTGATGGATCATTGGATCATTGGATCATTAGTCTAGAAATCTACCCAACCAATTCCTTCCGATAACAATCAAACACTGAAGGCACCTTCAAATCCTTTGCTCGATCAGGGCGGCGGTCTTGGAAATTTTCATCATGCGTGAACACGTAGCCCATTCTTTTGTACCAGTCGTGTAAGCGATCTTTCATGGCAAGGGTGAAGTCGCGAGGACGTAATATTTCGATGTTCATGTATTTCGCGCCTGTCTGCTGAGCTCGGTGTTCAACGGCTTCCACGAGTGCTCGACCGACTCCTCGGCTTCCGAAATCTTCGTGGACGGCGAGCAATCCGAAGCTGAATGTTTCTTCGTCGATGCGGCGTGCGGAAATTCCTCCCACGAGTTGATCATCTATAAAAGCGGCGCCAATCTTCCCTTCCTCGATGAGGGTTTCGTAATTACTTTGCGGTATGCGCGTGTAATTTTCGCCCCAAATTTCTACTTCGGTTCGCGCGTAAGCTTCGCGCATAATTGTGTAGAGCTCTTCTCGTTTCGTGGAAGAAAAAGCGTACTCATCCGAAAAAATAATCACGATCATCATGACTCAAAGGTAGCCAAATTGCTTCACACTGCTTGCTAGTGGAACATCGTTAGGTGACCTTGTGTCGCTGTGTCGGGATTACTTCGTCCCCTCGGTTAAAAGGTGTAGAAGTACTAATTTCTACCATTCGGTCGACCAATAAGTTCGCTTGTACGAAGTTTGATCGTTTGAAGAGTTATCGGTTGATTTAAAGATCAATTCTAGTGGCAATTCACCATCATCCAATGAGATAAAACCAAAGAATTCGAAGACCCTAGGATCGGTCGGTGACCTCAATTCTGTATTGGGAAATCCGCCGTCCATGGCTATTTTATGCTAAGATAGTTTGCTTTAATGAACTGTGCACAGCGAAGTGACGCTTACCAAATGTGGTTGAAATGTGAATCCTTCACTTAGGTTTCGCTTCCATTCACTGCTATTTTGCGCTGTTCACTGAATAAATTCGCTGAGAAACCTAAGGATGATTTACTTAGTCGAAAATTAACACTCAAAAACTCATGAAAAACAAATTCATTTTACCAATCTTACTTCTAACAGGAATTCTTTATTTAGGTTCTTGTGGAGGTTCGGTTACAGAAGACGAAATAGCGGAAGTGGAAGTTCGAGAAATCAATAAAGAACTAGATCAACTCATCACAAATCTCGCTGCCTGTGAACAACAAAACACGAATTGCCCAGCTTATACAGAAGCGAGCGAAGGAATTGAAAAGCTATGCAGCGATGAAGCGGCAAGAAAAGAAATTGTTGCAGATTTGTTCTACATCATCCAAACGGGGCCATCAGCACGTTCACAAGCTGGGGCGCACGCTGTTAATTTTTGGACAGGTTCAAGTGACTATAAAAATGACGCTAGCTATGGTCGTATTGTACTAGAAGCCCTTAAAAAGGAGAGCTACGATACAGATAGCTACACTGGCTCACAACTTGGACAGTTATTGTCGCAATGGCTTGTTACAAGTGATAAAGACTTGCTTGCGGACATCGTTTCTGCGATGAAAGACAAATCGGTGGAAATGCGCGGGCGATCTGAACTCATTCGATTATCGTCAGCGGAAAGTTTTGCGAAAATAGGCGTTTTTGATGCTGTTGTTGCCATCGTAAATAATACAAAAGAAGAAGAATCAATTCGTGAACAAGGATTAGGGATTCTTTGGAGAGCGAATGATCCAGGGCAGGTGAAAACGGTAAAAATGCTATATGAAAGCTATTTGACCAATCCAAACATTAAAATTGCTGGACCATCTTGCGTTGGATTAGGTTATATGAAATCAAACGAAAGTTATGATGCGATTGTTGCGGCGATCCTTGCAAACAAAGGAGATAAATATTGGTATTACTATGGAAGTTCTGCGCTTTCCAACCTCATTCAATCAGGTAAGGATGTTTTAGACATGAATGCGGTTTTCACTTTGTGCAAGGAAATGTTGAGCAATAAGGAAGTCGAAGCGTATTACAGAAGTAATTACGTAAGTACGTTGGCAAAAATAGATACTGCCGCCTCAAAAGCATTGCTCAATCAACTCAAGAATAGCAGAGAGAAAGAAATTGCCGCAGAAGCAAAAAGAGTCGCTAAGTAATCGGGGATTTAGTTTGAAACCATTGTTTCAAGGTAGAGGTGTTCTTTGAAGGACACCTCTTTTTTTGTTTAAACTGAGCAGTTAGTTCTATAAAGCATTGTTTAATCTGTTTTGCTTAACTAGTGAACGGATTTGGTTCGGGGGATGGTTGGGGGGATGGTTGGGGGGATGTTTAGATTGCTAGACTACTGGATTTTTGGATTTACTTTTGTTTCAGCGAAAGCAATAAATCCAAGCGCGGAGCGCTCCAGCAATCCAGTGACCCAGTGATCAGTGATCAGTGATCAGTGATCCAACTTCGAAATAGTTCAATAAAAAAAGGTCAGCGGGAGCTGACCTTTTCTAATCTAACTGCGATACCAATAGCAGTTTTTTAACCTAACTAACCCTATGAAGAGATTACTACTTACATTTTGACGAATTTCCCTAGAGAAATTGTTTCACCTTCACCTATTTTGATAAAGTAATTTCCTTTCTCTAAGTCTGAAATTGTAACTTTCCCGTCTAATGAAGTTCCTTTTTTCACTGTTGTTCCGTTCGCATCAACGATCTCGAATGAGCTGTTTGAAGCAGCATTGAAACGAATTTCATCAAATGATGGGTTTGGGAACACAGCGATTGTATTATTTTCTAATTCATTGATTGCAGCCGTTCCTGGAAGCAATACTTTATTTATAATGTGAACAACACCATTGTCTGCTGTTACGTCTGCCGTTGTTACCGTGGCGTCGTTGATCATTACATCTGTTGTGAGATCGACCAAAATGTCGCTTCCTTCCAATGTTGAAACTAAGCCATTTGATAGATCAGTAGACAAAACAGTTCCTCCAACTACGTGGTAGAGAAGCACATCCGCCAAATTTGGAAGTGCCAGAATTCCGTTGATGTCTGTTCCAAGTGCCGTTGCCAAGTTGTCGAACGCTTGGTTTGTTGGTGCAAATACCGTGAGTGCTGACAAAGGATCTGTCAATGCTGGCAACAATTCTGCCTCCACCACTGCTTCTGTGAGGTAGCTGAAACCATTGTCGATTGCAATATCTACAACTGTTTCAGCGGGCAACAATACTGCGTTTATTGAGTGCACAACGCCGTTCGCTGCTGTTAAATCTGCTGCATTCACCATTGCCTGGTTTACATAAACACTTCCCATTGAAGTTGCCGTCAATTTCAGCGTGTTTACAGGGTTTAATGGAGTGACGATCGCTCCATTAGTTACGTTTGCCGCTGGAACTGTTTGACCAAGCACATGATAAAGGAGGATGTCAGAGAGTGCTGGATTTGCCAAAAGGCCCGCGATGTCTGTACTAAGAGCCGCAGCTAAGTTGTCAAATGCTGCGTTGTCCGGAGCAAATACAGTAAAAGTGCCCATTGGGTTTTGCAATGCTGCATCCAACCCCTCTTGCTGCAGTGCAGCGGCGAGAGATGTGTGATTTGGACTAGTTGCAATAACATCGTCGAATACATTCGTTTGTGCTTTGAGGCCGAATGTCGAAATAATGAGCATCATGGAGAGAGATGCCAGTTTATTAATTAAAGGAGAGATTTTCATTTTCATAACTATTAATGTTTAACTTTTTCTAAAATGTCTTCTACAAAACTATGAATTATTTGTTTACCAAACAAGTGTTTTTGTTAAACAAAATAAATTGGGTTTAAGATTTCTTATTAACACTTTGATTTTTAAGTGTTTAAGGTGTGTAGTCGTTCGCTAAGTTTTACAAAGTATTCTGCGGAATGTTGGAACACGGTCCAATAAATCGAATTAATCACTTCCTCTCCCATAGTCCTTAACCTTGAGGCGATGATGGTTTTCACATCTACGCAGACATAAAATGAAAAGTGAAAATTAGTACTTAACGATCTTAATTCGTTTCAGCGTTCCTAAAGATTTGATTTCAAGCACGTACACTCCTACTGTTGCCGCGCTCGTTTGAACGCGAATTCCATCAATCGTTGATTCGTAGTGAACGCGAATTCGTTTCCCTTTTGCATCAAACAAATCAACCCCATCGATTTCTTGAGAAGAAGTTACCGTAAATTCATCGTTGAAGGGATTTGGATATACCTTAAAAATTTCTGAATCCAACGTTCCAAGTCCGGCGACATCAACATTTATCACAAAAAACATCGTGTCGCTCTCACAGCCAGGATTGCTCGCTATCATCAAAACATTGTAGGAGCCACCATTCAAAAATTGATGCCAGGGATTCATGTCTGATGATGTATTACCGTCACCAAAATCCCAAGAATAGCTTGATGCGTTGATGCTGGTATTCGTGAAGTAGGCTGTTGCATTGGGCAAGAATAAATCTGTTGAGCTCACTGTCGCAAGTGCATAAACAGGTTGATAAACGCTGATTAAAACGACTTCTTGGGTTTGATCTGTGCCTGATGCATTTGTAACATTCAACGAAATCGTATAGGTTCCACTCGAACTTGGAAATAAATACGGATTTTCATCTGTTGCGCTAGATAAACCTCCCGTCGATGTTGACCACAAATAACTGTCTCCATTCGTAGAACCATTCAGAAGCGGAATTGAATCTCCGAGACAAACGTCTGCGGAAGGAATCGAAAAACTTGCTGTTGGCGGAGGAATCATCGAACACGCGTAATTTGCTAAAAATCCCGGTGCCGTAGTCGAGATATCAGATGTAAATCTAAAAGTCACTGCACCTGTAGAAGTGGTGAAGGTTCCCGGTCCAACTAATCCTGTGAATGGACTCCCTGAAATCTGCGGAGCATTAACGTCTGCACCATCATATACATAGAGATAATCCCAATTCGCTTCTAAATTGAATAGTGTGAATTGAACGTCAATGGAGGTTGCGCTCGGGGGGGCAACTGTCCACGTGTAATCTTCATCGTTGTAATAATTTTTCGTCGGACCACCAAAGTCGTGGATCTCCCCAAAACATGGATCTGTATAACAGACTGTTAAATAATCATCCATTGCAGACCATAATTCGTTATAGCCATCGTCGTAACCAAGCGCCCAAATTCCAATCCCAGCAATGTCCGTAGTTCGAACATGCTCCAGTCGTTTTCTCCAAGCCGAGTCCATAGAAATCATGCATTGGCGATCTCCTGCGTTATCAAACGCATAAACGTCGGTATAGCTATCCGGTTCCCAAATATGATTTGCAGCACTATAATTTCCAGAGGTGTTATTTCGAACATACGCATACGTCCTTGATGAACCAGAGCCCATTGTTGCAGAAGGAACCGATTGTGACGCGGTTGGCCATTCGTAACCATAGCTTGGAAGCCCTAACACAAGCTTGTTTTTGGGACATCCCTTGTCCAAATAATACGTGATACTTCGTGAAAGTGTATAATTATAACTCGACCCGAAATGATACAATGGATCCGTTGGACCTGCAGTTGAACTACCCGAGTAATAATAGGCATACCCCATTATGATGTAATGATCCACTGCGGGCTCCATGATTGAGAAGTCAAAGACATTGTTCCAGTCCACCGCATATAATACAGTACTTACTTCGGAGCCAATAATTGCGGAGTGCATTTGATTACTCAAATTGACCATGAAATTGGCAAAATTGGTAGTTTGAGAAGCTGGCAATCCCTCGAAGTCAATGTTTACGCCATGGGCTCCACGACTTTGAACAAGATTGATCAAATTGGTGATGAGTGTTTGTTGTGCGGTCGAACTTGCAAAAAATGTTGTGTGTCCAGAAAAGAGTGTCACACATAAAGTAACCTTCGTATTCCCACTTGCAAGGGCCGCATCGACTGCAGCGCTAGTGCTCCATCCGTGAGTACTAATTGCTTGCCCATCCGCTGCATTTACCTCATAACTAAAAAAAGACATGTGAGAAAGCAAATCCCATTGGTAATTTTGATACGCGTTTCCAACCCAATACGGATGCCATCCATATACGATTTTGTCGAGCGCACATCCGCCTTTTGGAAACCCTGTTTTTTCCACCGGAATGCTCTCATAGTGTTCCGCCGTAGCGTTGCCAAGCGCGTTGTATTCATTTAATTGAACTTCGTGAATTCCTGGTTGAATTTCTTGAGCTATTCCCATTTTTCCAATTAGAAAAACGAGTAATAAAGTGAGTAGAATTTTCATTGATCCGCTTTGAGAACGCAAATTACTATTTGTTTGGTTGTCATGCAATTCGTTCTTTATATTAATCATTTAAGTCCATTGAAATGGTTCCATTTTATTCCCTTCATCAGTGAATCTCTTAGAGTCTTCGAGCACAAGGGGTGAGACGAAAAAAGACCGGTCATTTCTGATAAGTTCAATGATTCCTGAGGTTTTCGAACTTCCTGTTCGGTTTTAGAAAGCTACGCTTATCCCTCGTTGCTTCACCTTCCCGGTTCGCACTCAGTCTTCGAAAGCAGTG
>CALFOS010000077.1 GCA_937919725.1 uncultured Fluviicola sp.
GACAATGAAACGGCGGAATCGATTAGTGTTTTCTTGAGAAACATTGATAGCTACATCGACTATATCCGATTCTGGAAGATTTAGTAAGTTGATGAGAACCCCAGAATCGAGATTAAATTCTAGGGTTCTAACTAATTCTTGCCTTTCGAATTCATTATTTGAAAAGATCCTTTATTGGAATCGACACGCCGGTTTGGAATTGCTAAAAGGACTCCTTCAATTTTTGCCCGACGATTTTATCAATCGGAAAAGTGAACATGTCTTCGCTAAGTTCGGAAATGGAAACCCAGCGGAATTTTTCGCCTTGTACGGTAAGTGGAATGGTGTGTCCGGAAGTTTCGATTTCCCCCGTGAATTGATCAACGAAATGGTAAAAACTCACCAACTGATCGGTGGCACGAAAGGCGGATTGCTGGTAAAAATCGTTGACATAAAACAGTTTGCCAATGGTGGCGTCGATTCCCAATTCTTCGTTGAGCTCGCGCGCAAGACAAGTCGTTAATCCTTCTCCAAATTCCAATCCACCGCCTGGAAATTTTGTGAAGGAATGTCCATTTTGTCGTTCGTCGGAAATGAGCACTTCGTGGCACTCGTTCATGAGGATGGCATACACGCGAATGTTGAAACGAGTCGGATCAATCACTTCGCTAAAATCTCGGCAATGTTTGGCTTGAAGTACAGTTCCGACTTCAGGACTTTTCCATCTTCGCGGTAAATTGGTTTGCCATCTGCATCGAGTTTACTCATGTTTGAACGTTGAATTTCTTCAAATACTTCTTCAATTTTATGCTGTAAGCCGTGTTTGAGAATGGTTCCGCACAAAATGTACAATTGATCGCCCAAAGCATCCGCCACTTCCACCAAATCACCGTTTTTTGCAGCCTCCAAATATTCTTCGTTTTCCTCTTGCATCAAGCGGTGACGCAATTCGATGTCTGCCGAAGAAAGATCGGTTGTGGGTGCTTGATTGTTGGCAATTCCGAAGGCGTTATGAAAGGTTTCTACTGCCGAAATGGTTTCTTGAAGGGTCATTTGTTTGTTTTTGGTAAAAATAAGGGGAAAATTTTGAATGAGCGTCCGAAAATCGTTTCTTGGGTTTCGTGAAGCCTGAACATCAGCACTCGGTTCTCGAACAAAAAAGAGCAGCCCCAACGAATCGGAACTGCTCTCTGAAACCAGGTTTTGCAACCCGAAAGGATCTTTCCTCTACCTCTACCTCTGCCTGATCTCTCCCCCAAAAACTGATGAAACCACACGGAAACCAACGGTTGGCTCTGGGCGATTTATTTCTTTGATACTTCTGTTTCTGATGTCGTAGCCAGGCGAATTCCAATCTCCACCAACAGCGTAATTTCCATCCGAAATCATTTCTGCCACGTTGCCGTTCATGTTATAGATTCCATAACTGTTGGGAAAATAAGATTTTGATGGAGCGGTGATGTCGGCACTGAAATCTGAAGGTATGTGCACCATTTTTTTTACTTCCAATTCACCCGTTTCGGCATTTCGTGAGATATTTTCGCTTCCTAAAACCAGGAAGTTTGCGAGCATACAGCCTTTGTCGTTTCTTAGAGATGGGCTGTCCCAGCTATACGTCGATCCAAGGTTGTCTGAACTCGCAGCTCGGATCCATTCTGCACGCGTTGGAACCCGAAACATCAAATTCAATTGCCCATTCGACAAACTATCGTACTTCGCCGTCAACCATTTGCAATACAACTCGGCCCCAGCTTTCGACACGTTAACGACTGGATAATTGTCGTATGCCGGGTGCTTGTGGTAGTATTCTGCCATTGGCTTCATGTACTCCTTTGGAAAGCTCCGTGTCCATCCAGCGGTATCGATTCGTGCAATTGCGTATGTATCGAGATCTCCTCTGCGAAGTAAATCTGCTAAAAATTCGTTGTACTCTTTGTTGGTAATTTCTGTGGAGGACATGTAAAATGATTGCACCGAAAGCGTGTCGCCATCCACTAAACTCAATCCGCTTGGAATCAGCGAACAAAATCCATCCAAGGTCTTTTGGGCAAATTTTAGTCCTGTTTTTTTTGAACTGGTGAAACTGACAAGAACTAATCCAAAAATGAGGAATGGAATGAGGTGTTTTCTCGGCATACTTAATAGTTTGGTTCGGCATCCATAACGAATGCACGAAAAATGGTTACGTTTAATCAAAAACACTTGTAAAAATAAATGAAAAGCTTACTTTCGACACTACTAGTTAAGTAGTATGCGAACAACTCTCATCTTATCACTGATTCTCGTGCTGGCTGCATGCTCTGCTCCGACGTTGAAAATTACGCCTGCGATTTATTTTTGGGAGAATGATACGCGCAGCTTGACAAGCGAAAATTTGCAAGCACTCGATTCGCTCAACATCGAAAAATTGTACGTGAAAGTGTTTGAAGTGGATCGTATTGCAGGGGAGAATGTTCCGCAAGCGACGTCGTCACTTGTGCTGGATGTGAACACGCTCAAAAAAGTTGAAATTATCCCATGTGTTTACCTGCTCAACCAAGTGTTCATCGAATCGTCGAAAGCAGAATTGGATAAATTGGCAGAGAATGTGACGCACCTCGTTGGTGTTTTTGTAAACGAAAAATTGTCGGGCGGCAAAACTGTTCGCTCCACCGAAATTCAAATCGACTGCGATTGGTCCGAAAAATCGCAAGGAAACTATTTTTATTTTCTTCGAAAAATCAAAGAAATCGCGCAACTGAAAATCAGCTGTACACTGCGCTTGTATCCCTACAAGTTTCACGCAAAAATGGGCGTTCCTCCCTGCGATAGAGCAACGTTGATGTGCTACAATTTACTCAGCCCAATAAATAATCCAGGAAAAAACACCATTCTTGATACGGATGAAATGGCAAAATACCTCGACACAAAATTCAAGTACCCGATTCCGCTGGATGTAGCTTTGCCGATCTATTCGTGGATGCAATGCTACGAAGGAAAACGTGTAAAGGGAATAGTGCACGGACCAGTAGAGGAATTTTTGCCGCTTTTTTCGCACGATAAAGGCCTTTGGTACACCATGGAAACCGACACCGTGATCCGCGATATCTACATCCGAAAAGGCGATAGAATAAAAGTGGAACGCGTCTCTTCAAAAGAACTTCAGAAGGCCGTTGACCTAATTAAATCTTCGGGTGTACTAAAAAACGATGCTACTTTTTCGTATTTTCATCTCTCTAGCCAAGAAATTAAATTTTACAGTTATGAAAAACTTATTGCGCATACTGCTCGTCTTTCTCGTTAGTTCCATCAATGCTTTGGGCTGCGGTTGGTATCCGTATGGCGAAGAGATCCGGTTTTCGATGATGAACCCCGAGGTTTTCGACGATGGCGGAATGTCGCCCTATTATTTCGTGGCATGGCAATACGGCGATGAATATGAAGCGACTGCGAAAAATGATCCGAATGTGGAACTCTGGAAGAAATATTGCGATGGAAAAGTGGATGCCAAAGCGATTTTTCAGGCAGTCTATTCACTCACCGAAAGTGCTGTTCTAAACGAAAATCCAAAGAACAACCTACTTGTTTATCTCCGAAAAAATAATCCAGATGCCATCCAATACCTTGCATTTGCGAAAAGTTGCTCTGGATACAACGAAGTTGATTCTTACTGGTATCGGTATGAGTACAAGTTGGAACGAAGTAAGAAAATGTTGGAGGCGCTCAAGCGCAGCAGAGGATCGAAGGATGAAGAACTTATTCGACGTTACCGTTTCTTGGCCATTCGTTTGGCCTACTACAACAACGATTATCCAAAAGTGAAAGCGATCTACGAGAAATCCTTCACGAGTGATTGGAAAGATGCCTTGGATTATTGGGCGCTCTATTTTAAAACGATGTCCGATGATTTTTCAGCACAAAAAAACTTCGAATTGGCGCAAATTTTTGTTCATGCTCCGGGAAAACGTTTCGGCGCACTTGGCGGTTTCGAACAATCAATTCCTATTGAAGAAGTGCTGCGCAGCGCAAAGACGAATGCCGAGCGCGCGAATGTCTACGTGATGTACTCCGTGCGAGATAAAGGCAGAAGTTTGTCTACGCTCAAAAAAGTAAACGAGTTGGACCCAACTAATCCGCTGATGAACTTCTTGGTGGTGCGCGAAGTGAACAAACTCGAAGATTGGGTACTCACACCGCGCTACACCGAGTTTCCTCCAACGGTGGATCTGCGTGGCTCCTTCTACGAAACGAAAGTGTTTAATCTAATGGAAGAACGCACCTCCGACGATAAAAAATACGCAAGCGAATTAGCCAATTGGCTCGCTACGGCAAAACAAGGCACGAACAGCGGAGTGATGAAATTGGCGGAAGCATACCTCCACGGAGTTGGTGGAAATCCGAGTAAATCACTCTCCATTTTGAATGGAAAAACTGTGTTTACAGAGGATGCTTCGAAACTTGTGGCGCAATTTAAAGTGCTGTTTAAAGTACAAGTAAATGCTGCTGCTGCGCTCTCCTCGGCGGAAAAAGAAGTTTTGATGGCTTCTACGGTCGACAAGTACAACTATTTTTTGTTTGCTGTTTCTCGTGAGTATGAGTTCCAGAAAAAAATGGACATCGCCGCAGCATTGTTTAGTCATGTGAACGACGATTTGGTGTCCTACGAAGACGAAATATCGTGGCGATCCAAAACGAAAAAAGAAACCTTGGGAATGGATTATTATTATTCTTGGTTTTTATACCTCGATGCAGAATATGCGCCGGATGAGGTGCAAAAAGTGATCGATTTCGCCCAAATGCACTACGATGAAAATTCGGAGTTCGAGCGTTGGCAACGGGTATTTTTGATCGATGATTTCGACCGTCTTCACGATTTGCTGGGAACGAAATACATCCGACAAAACAAGATCGATGAAGCGATTATCGCCTTCGAAAAAGTGAAAGTGATTTTGTGGGAAAACGATCCATACAAAACCTACCTCGATGCCAATCCATTTCACGCAGATTTCTATTCGGAACATCAAGCATCGGAGTACGACACAGTGCAGTATACGAAGTTGGAAATTGCCAGTTTGTACCGCGATTATTTGAAAAAAGCGGAGAATCCAAACACGAAAAATCGAGCGTACTATTATTTTCTCGTGGCAAATTGCCAGTTGAACATGAGTCAATATGGAAATTCGTGGATGATGCGACGCTATTTTTGGTCGAGTTATGCCTCCGCATCGAATTTAGACGACGACGACGATTACTTCCGAGTGAAACGTGCCAAGGTATTTTACGAAAAAGCAATGGAAGTGAGTAAAGATGCCGAAATTAAAGCACTCTGCCTCCGCATGGTTGGTCGCTGTGAACATCACCAACTCAATTTTGATGCGCCCAATGGTTGGGATTTCGATTACGATCGGTATGGAGGCTACTCAACTTATATGTCAGGTAAAAATCAATCATTCAAGCAATTAAAAACGAAATACCCTGATTTGGCAGATGAACTTTTAAGCAATTGTTGGTCCTTCCAACGTTACTTCACGAAATTGCAAGAAAAGTCGAGTTGATCGCTAGCAATTTCGGGATCTACATTTAATGGGGTTGATTTAACTAATACTAACAAGAAAACGACGGAATAATTATCCATCGATTGTAGGAAATCAATAATCTATCCTCCACAAAAACAAGCCGTGAGCAGGAACGGAAGAGGAAGCTGCTTGACGATTCATCGCTGCCAAAATCTGGGGAATGTCATTCGGCCCGAGTTTTCCCAAGCCAACATCTACCAAGGTTCCAACGGTGGCGCGGACCATGTTTCGCAAGAAGCGATCTGCGGTAATTTCGAAGTACAATTCAGTTTCATTTACTCGAATCCATTCAGCAAATCGAACATCACACACATTTGTTTTCACGTCGGTATGCAATTTTGAGAGCGAAGTGAAATCTTGTTTTCCGATCAGAAACTGTGCAGCTTTGTTCATTTTTTGGAGGTCCAAGGATTGATTTAAGTACCAACTCGTTTCGGCTAAAAATGGATCTTTTGTGGAATGAACAAAATAACGATACGTTCGAGATGTTGCACTGAACCGGGCATGATCGTCCTGTGAAACCGCTCGAATTTTTTGGATAGCAATGGAATCGGGCAGCATGCGGTTGAGTTTGAAGATGAGCTGTTCGGCGTCTTCGATGATCGGCAATTCCATATGTAATACATAATGCTTTGCGTGTACGCCTGCATCTGTGCGGCCGCAACCAATCACTTTTATGGGTGTGTTGGAATATAGTTGACTCAATTTCGATTCTATTTCTTCTTGCACAGAATGCGCGTTTGGCTGAATTTGCCATCCGTGAAAGCTTGCGCCGTTGTAGGAAAGTTCGAAGAAATACCGCTGCATGCTGTAAAAATACGATTAAAAAAAAAACACTGCTTCGGCAGTGTTTTAATGTTTGTTAGGGTGAGTTCTAATTCGCTGGAAAAACAAATTTCGACATCTCAATTTCGTAAATATCGATACTCGATTTATCGCCCACAATTTCGTATCCTGAGATGAAGGCTTTTTTGTTTGCCGCTTCGTACACAAAGTGCGAATCGTTGTTCACTGTATTGACACTAATTCCAAGATTCACAGGCGTTCCCCAAGATCCTCCTTTGTTTTCTACTACATAGATGTCGAGTCCCCCCATGCCCAAATGTCCGTCTGAACTAAAGAACAAATAGCGACCATCCGGAGTGATGAATGGTGTTGTTTCGCGGCCAGTTGTATTGATGCTTTCAGGCAAAGGTTTCGCTTCGCCCCAGGAGTTTCCATTTTTTTCAACGACGTAGATATCTGTTGAACTTTTCTCTCCTTTTCGATCCGTCACGAAGTACATCATGTTTCCATCTGCAGTTAAGGTCGCAGAGCCTTCAAAATAGGAAGTGTTAATGGTTTTGTTTTTAATCACTTTAGGAGAATTCCACGTGTCTTTGTTGCTCATTTTCAGCTCTGCAAGATCTGAACCTTTGGTTGCTTTTTTCCCACCAGAAATGGTCGTGTTTAAGGTCATCATGCCATAAAGTCCATCAGGAGAAAGGTAATTCAATGCATCGAAACCTGGCGAATTGATTTTCCCAATTTCGTTGGTTGCGTCCAACCATTCGTTCATTTCAGCGTCGTATGTGCAGCGGTATGTATCTTCAAAATAACGTTGATCGTCCGGATTCAGACCGCCGCCAGTCGTATTGTTTCTGCGAGAAGTAAAATACAAGGTGTTTTCGCCTGCCAAAACAACATTGTAATCGTCGTAACCGGAGTTAATGGTTCCTTGAAGGCGATCGCGAGAAAAATTCGGCGTTCCTTTTGCACGTTCAGCGAGCGCAAATTCGCACTCTGCAATTTGATGATCAACGAGCAATTCCGTTGCGCGTCGTTTCGACAAGAGTGTTTTTGCTTTTTGGAAATTCACGATCGCCGTGTCGAGGCTTCCCAAACGGTGATAACACGTACCCAAAATAAAATACACTTCGTCGTTTGTTTTTTCATCTCCAGATTTTAATGCTTCTTGCGCATATTTGAGTGCGTAGCCGTAATTGTCCATGCGGTAATGGCATTGGCTGATCCAATAGGATGCTTTCCAGTTGTTCGGATCTTTCACTGAAGCCTGACGGAATTTGATCAATGCGTCCTTCATGCGACCTTCAGTAAACATAGTGCGCCCTTCTTCAATCAAATATGCTGCCGAAGCTTTATCGACAATATTTGTAGTGGAATCGGGTGGAGTAGACATCGAAAATGCACGTGTTGACGAACTCAATAGTAGTACAAAAAGAGCTACTACACGGATCCAGTTTTTCATAATGTTAGTTTTAGTTTTGGGTATGCCATACAAAAGTTATGCAAAAGAAAAGAAAAATTATCTGAATTGCTCTATAATATTTATCTAAACTATTCATCGTCCTCATCATTGCGTTCAGAAAGTGAATGCTCATTAGTAGATAAATCGACCAAATCGTCCATCGCAATAGTTGCTGCGATGATAGCTAGAATAGGAGCTGCAGAAGCACAAATCCACAGAGAAAGGTTTAACATGAAATTGCCTAAAGCAGGAAAAAAATCAACTTCAAAGGCGGCGAAATTAAATAGCACGGAAATTTTCACAGGCACCAGAATCATGATAGAATACATTCCACCGATCACGATGGCAAGTCCACGGTTCTTGCGCATGAACACGATACTTTCATCCATCGATAACCGCCGGCGCTCATTGATGTAGTCCAAAAATGCAAAGCCGTAATAGTAGAACCCGATCACGAAAGTGAGGTAAAAAACCGGCGACGATCTTGGATCTTCCCACCCGATGATAGAAACGATCAAAATAATCAGGAAGAAAAAATATTCCCACATCAAATTTCGAACAATGATGCGCATCGCGCGCTTCACATCATTCACCAATTGTTTGAAATTCCAAGGATATTTATTGCCTGTAAGAATGTTTTCAGTCTTCTCACTCAATTTTGCAAGTAAGGGTGAGAGGAGTGCTACGACCAAATATTTCGAGAATTTCATCAACAAAACAGCGATGGAAATCTCGACGAGGAGATAGAACATGTACCAAATAACTTCATTCACGTTTTGCGTTTGCGGAATGAATTGGTGCGATTGTAATTTAGCCCCCAACC
>CALFOS010000078.1 GCA_937919725.1 uncultured Fluviicola sp.
ATGTAATCCAACCACAGTTTTTGTCCACCAGACTCGAAACCAGTCGGCGATGGATTGTTTAAATAACTTTCTAAAAATTCCTGCGATTGCTTAGTGATTATTTTCTTCATAGTTTCAAATTCGACTTTTTACGAAGCTAATCATTTTCGAGAATTTAGCGGACGAGCGTAACGTTTCCAGTAATAATTGATTCGAAATCATCCACACAAGTTACTTTGAGGTAATAATCGTAGGTATCCGGATCGAGCGGCTTGTTTCTGAATTCACCGTTCCAACCTTGTGTACGATCAAATGACTCGAACACCAGCTCACCCCAACGGTCGTAAACTCTGAAAACCATTTCAGCGATCAACGCTCCGCGAACATAGAGGACGTCATTTTCTTGATCACCATTTGGCGAAAAGGCATTCGGAATAAAGATGAATGGCTCTCCACAGATAAAATCGTAGGTTTTTACGAGAACTGTATCCGATTTCGTGCAGATTCCATCGGTAACGCTCAATGTAAATAGTGTCGATTCATTAATTAACGCATTCGTAGTTTGCGAATTCGGATTCGACACTCCTTGGGTTGGACTCCACGAATAACTGTATCCATCTGGCTGACCATAGAGTGTCACATTTGCACCTAGCGCCACGAGGTATTCCGAAGCAGTTGCGATTACTGCGCTCGAAATATTTCCGACGAACACCTCAATGGAATCGTCCACCACACAACCCGTCGCACTCGATGCTGTGACATATATATATTGTGTCGCCGAAGGTTGAACACTAATGGTAATTCCCGTGGGATTGCCCAGAATGACCGAACTGGGTGACCAGACATAGGTGAAAATGATCGCAGGATTGGTACTCGCCGCTGAGAGTGAAGTAATTTGTCCAAGGCAAATCGAGTCATTTCCTGTGAGAACTAGGGACGATCCGATAAAGTCAACCACAACGCTATCGATGCGCGAACAGCCGGGATTACTCGCATACACATAATACGTTGTTGGACCAGACGGCGTGATGCTGAGAACTGAATCCTGCACATTGCCGTTCAGCGTATCGGAAAAGTTGATGTTGGACGACCAGATAAAATTATTCGCGGTTCCGCTCGTGTACGCGGTCAAATCGAGTGGAATAGGTTGACACAATTCTTGATCGACGGTGACGCTCAATTCTAATGAGTCGGTGACAGTGATGGTGAGTTGAGCTGTATCTGTGAGCAAACAAATACTGTCTGTTAACACCAAATAAACTTGGTAGATTCCCGGAGTAGTGTATGTCACCACTGGTTCGAAAACAGTTGAAGTAGAATCACCATTTCCAAACACCCACTGATAGGAATCGGATTCGGTGGAGAAATTATCGAAGGTCACTGTGAACGGAACACAACCGAGCACATTGTCTGCTGTGAAATCTGCATCTGGGATCAATTCAAAATCAAACTTAAAGACCAGATTATTGCAATTTGAGCTCAAATTACTAGACGAATGTGCACCAGGTGTTGTTGGGAAGTCCGAATTTCCACCGCAGCCACCGCACACCGATTGATAAACCACGCCATTTTTATCGAAGCGAGAAGTTCCGCCGTCCACATGTTCTTGCGCCGATGCACCTCCGATGTACGAGCCATACAACGGAGTTGGTCCACCAAAATCGCGTTCAATGACAAGTAAATAGAAATCAAATCCGTTTGGAGCTGTCCCTTGGAAAGCATTTGCCGTTGTGGGCATTCCGCTGAGTGGTGTTCCTTGAAGAATATTCGCGCCCCAGCCAGAAATGTACATATTTCCGCAAATATCGACCAAAAATGCCGCAGGAGAAATATTGATGTCTGCTCCGCCGTTTCCAAAAACGGTAGAATTCGATATTCCCGTGAGTGTTGGATTCAATTTCACAACGAACTGACAACTCCCAGGGTTCACAAAGCCAGTATTGAAGACGGGAAATAATCCACCACGTGATTGTCCAAGAACAAAGACATTGTCGTTTCGATCGATCTCCACAAAAAATGCTTGATCGTAATTGGCTGTCCCCAAATAACTTCCGCCGATGATTGCCGAACCGTTTTGATTCAACTTCGCGACAAATCCGTCCGTTTTTCCACCATTGTAAGCGGGTTGCCAGCCTGCAGCCATACCGGGGAGATTAGTGGAGCACGTTCCTCCAGCGAAGACTATATTATAGGACGAATCAATTTTCACAGAATAACAGGCGTCATTTTCCGCTCCTCCATAATAACTCGACCATTGCAGTGTCGATAAATTCGATGAAAGTTTGAAAATTACGCCATCTTGTTTTCCCGCAATTGCAGGTTGAAATGCGTTGAGAACAGGGAAATTGGTTGATCGGGTAGATGAAGCGACAATACAATTACCTAAGGAATCGAGCATGATTTCTCCTCTAAATTGATCGCCGTAATTGGTCGTAAGCGAATCGTATGCGGCAACAGAATTGTACGATCCAGATGTTACTTTGTAATTCACACCGTCGTTTGAGGATCCACCCATGTAGGTTGAACCGAGCAAATTTTGACCATTTGAACTGAATTTCGCCACGTAAATATCTGTTCCGTCGTTGTGGAAATTCGTTCCATTGAAATTGACTGCCAAGGTTGTTCCTCCTCCAAATGTAGATTGATATCCACCTTGAATGGGGAAATCATCACTCGAAGTAACTCCGTACAAATAAATGTTATTGAACTTATCGCAAATTAAACTGTTGGATGTTTCCGTTCCATGCGTATCGTCCCCTCCGCCTGCGAAAGTGGTCCAAATCATAGTTGTACCATCCGCAGAATATTTCGAAATAAAGGCATCGGTTGTCACTACACCCACATCTGGAACCGTCATATTCGATGTCACATTGTAGGCTAGTGGGTCGGGAGTTGGGTAAGCATTCCCGTAAATCGTTCCAGCAGAATAGGCCGTAGCATCGTAGCCATAGGTCGCCGTCATTCCAAAATTGTCTGTCACAGAACCTGAATACGTTGCGAAAACGAGAATTGGATCGATGATGAGTGGTGCAAACTCGCTGTAGTTTCCAAGCGCGAATTCCACACGATCATCATTCAAAATAAATCGGCAATCGACTTCAACAATTTTTCCGTTGAGAATTTGATACGCATAGGGTTTTCGTTCGATCACACTTCCCAAGCTCGTTAAGATGACTAAATCGCCATTCTGTGCAATTGAAATCGACTTTTGTCCTACGTATTCCAAGGAAATTATCGACGGATCGACTTCAGCGTCAACGTGGAATTCGTATTTCAATACTTCCTTCTGTTCAATGAGTTTGAGATCAATCCCAGAATAAAAATCTTCCAAAATCGCTTCGCCATATCCGTGTACTTCCGAAGCCCATTTCGATTCGATATTTCCGAGGAAATAGTTGTAATAGACACTCGTTTGGTGATCTTTTTTAATTGAAGTCACTTTATTCGAGCCCGGAAAATTCAAATGCAGCAAAGTTTGATTGAATGTGAGCACATCTTCACCGTCTTTTGGATTGGCATGAAAAGCTTGAAGCCGTGAAAAATCTTGCAAGTGGAATATCATTTTGCCTTGCTCAATCCAGAGATTTCCGCCCGTGAATTTTGTTTTGAACAACACGTCTTCGCCCCACTGTCCCTTGTTTTCGATGAACGAATGGAACACCGAATGGTTGTGATTTACCTCTTGAGAAATTCCACAGAAAGTCAGCAATAAGAAGTAAAAAAGTACGTGGATTTTATTTTTCATAGCACCAGAGGAGTCTCTAAGGTATTAATTTAGGTTAAGACGACAAAAAAACGGGGCAAAGTTTCGCGAAATCTGTACTTTTGATCAGATCGACAGATATGAAAAATCGCATTACATCTCTATTTAATATCGAGTACCCAATTATTCAAGCTGGAATGATTTGGTGTTCAGGCTGGGAACTCGCTTCGGCGGTTTCTAATGCGGGTGGACTAGGCATTATTGGCTCAGGATCGATGTATCCCGAAGTTCTCGATGAACACATTCAAAAATGCAAAACGGCTACGGATAAACCATTCGCGGTGAATTTACCCATGCTTTATCCAGACATCGCTAAACACATCGAAACGATTATCAGACACGAAGTTCCGATCGTTTTTACCTCCGCAGGAAATCCAAAAACGTGGACGCAGCATTTGAAAGATCATGGAATTACTGTTGTGCATGTAGTTTCGAGTTTGAAATTCGCACTCAAAGCGCAGGAATCTGGCGTGGATGCAGTGGTTGCCGAAGGATTTGAAGCTGGCGGACACAACGGTCGCGATGAAACAACAACCTTGTGCTTGATTCCAATGGTGGCAAAGCAACTTGAAATTCCACTTATTGCAGCAGGAGGGATTGGAACGGGTCGAACGATGCTCGCAGCGATGAATTTGGGCGCAGATGCCGTTCAAATTGGAAGTCGTTTTGTCGCGTCGATTGAATCGAGTGCGCACAACAACTTTAAACAAACCGTCATCGATGCAAAAGAAGGCGATACACAACTAACTCTCAAAGAATTGACCCCTGTTCGACTTATCAAAAACGAATTTTATCAGCAGGTCAACCAAGCCTATGAAAAATGTGCTACAGCAGAAGAGTTAAAAGAACTTTTGGGTCGAGGTCGAGCAAAAAAAGGCATGTTTGAAGGCGATCTCACCGAAGGGG
>CALFOS010000079.1 GCA_937919725.1 uncultured Fluviicola sp.
TTTACCGTACCGCTTATCGCTAAAGCTGCAGTGCAAATTGGACAATATTATCACATTACTATTGTAATAGCAGATGTGTCAGACGGAATTTTAGATTCTGGACTATTTTTGGAACAATGCGAGAATTGTGATTACAATGCCAGTGTATCGACTATAACAAATCATCAAATTTCGTGCTACCCAAATCCATCCTTCGGAGATGTAACGCTGGAATTTCCAGAGTTAACATCATCAGGAGTTTTGAAAGTCTTCAATTTTTTAGGAAAAGAAATTAGAAGTGTGGAGTTGATTGCTGGTGCGAAGAAAATGGAACTTGAAAATCTTGAAAGCGGTGTTTATTTTCTCGAAATTGTTTCAGATGCGACAATTTGGTCGGGTAAAGTGTTGGTGAGATGAGGTCCTCGGAGTCCAATAAAGTAGGCCAACTCACCTGCTAGAAGCACACGCGTTAGTGATAAAAGAGGAAATCCTTTTGTTTTTTTAAACCAAAGATTGAAACGGATAGCACGACTGCGACCTTCCGAATGTTAAAGGTGAGTACATGAAATGGAAAACGATGTTGATGAAGGGTCGGAGGAACGCCCAAAAATGTAAGAAAATTTGAAGAAATCAGGCAAAAAATTGAAGAACGTTCATAGCTCGCGCACTTGACGCTCGCACCGTTTTCTTTTATGGAAGTGAAGAATGTGAGGCTTCGGCTGCGCTCAGCCTAAAGAGTGAAAATAAAGGCAAAAAAAGAGGGGCAAGCTACTCACATCGCACCGCTCAACTTCCTACCCTTGCTATGTTCCCATCCTGGGGGATTCAGAAGGAGCTGGTCGTATAAGACTTACCCCAGCTGCAAAAGTAGTACTTTAATCCAATTCAGAAAGGAATTTTGAAAGAATTCGAACAAAATTTTTGCTCAAAAAAAAAGAGCACCTTTAGATTATTCTCGGAACGATGCTCTTAAGGTATGTTTCACTCGATTTACAAGTGCATGAAATCTTTTTTGGCCAACAATTCATCCTCCGATTCACGGTATTCAGGATCATCGACGCAGCAATCTACTGGACAAACGGCCGCGCATTGTGGCTCGTCGTGGAAGCCTACGCATTCCGTGCATTTATCGTGTGCAATGAAGTAAACGTCCATATCTACTGGTTCGTGCGCTTCATCGGCCATTAATTCTGTTCCATCCAAAGTGGTAATCATTCCTGTCAATGATGTTCCATCCGAATATTTCCATTCCGCCCCTCCTTCATAAATCGCTGTATTCGGACATTCTGGCTCGCATGCCCCACAATTTATACATTCATCTGTGATTATAATCGCCATTCGAATTCTTTTTTAGTGCAAATATACACAGCTTCGCTAAAATTGTTGGTTAATAAAATTTAAAATTCCCTTAAGTTATAGGAAAATTAATCCTTAGCCAATACTTTTACACCGTGAAACAGCGGGAAATAGTAAAGGCATTTGCGCAATTGGGGAAACTCATGCGCACCTTAGGAAAGAATGAAAAATGGGTCGATTTTTCGTGCGGAGTTGCCGCTGTCGAATTCGATGCGCTCAACGATTTAATTGCGCGACAAGTGTCTTTTAATGGCTGGTTCACGAATGAAAATGTGCGCAAAGCCCTTCTCAGCCTTGGCAATGAATTATCCGAAGAACAGCTCACAGATTGGACGGGGAAGTACAGGTTCATTGCTACTCCAAAACGTATCGCGCTCATCATGGCGGGAAATATTCCACTTGTCGGATTTCACGATTTCCTATGTGTTCTCTGTGCAGGTCACACGGCTGTTTGCAAGTTGAGTTCTACGGATAAAACCCTTCTTCCTGCGCTTGCGAGTCACCTCAAGCAGTTCCTCCCAGAGTTGAGTGAACGCATCGAATTTAGCCATGGAAAAATGGGTGAGATGGACGGTGTAATTGCAACGGGTAGTGACAATTCGCTCACCTATTTCGATCAATACTTTGGAAAATATCCGCACATTTTCAGGAAAAATAGAACTTCGATCGCCGTTTTTGATGGATCGGAGACTTCGGAGCAGATTAAGTTATTCGGAGATGATCTTTTCGCGTACTTCGGTTTGGGTTGTAGGAATGTATCGCATTTCCTCGTTCCAGAGTCCTTCGAAATTAACCGTTTTTTTGAGGGGATTGTTTCGTATGGAGAGCTTGTGAACAACAACAAATATGGGAACAATTACGATTATCAGCCGGCGATTTATCTGATGAATCAAGTTCGATTGCTCGACAATAATTTTGTGCTTTTGCGCGAACCCGACGAACTTTTTTCGCCTTTGGCTATGCTTCACTATCATCGTTACACAGAAATACAAGAAGTCGAAAATTTCATTTCAAAACATGCCGATAAAATCCAAGTAGTGATCGGAAATGGGCACTCTGAATTTGGATCGTCGCAACGTCCTTCTTTACACGATTATGCTGACGGAGTGGATGTTATGAAATGGCTCGAAGATATTTAACCTTGATAATAATGGAATTATTATATTCGCATAGATTCAACCTGGATCGGATTTAAATTTATGGCGACGCTCTCTAGACAGGCAATATTTGCCGAACACTTGATACAGAACTCAATGGATTTCATTGGTGCTGCCGACAAAGACGGTAACATCATCGAATACAATCCTGCGGCGTTGCGTGCATTTGGCTATACTGGAGGAATTGAAACAACTAGATTTTTATGAGCTGTATGGGTAGGAGGAAGAGTTCAAGCGCGTTAATGATGCATTGAACAATCATGGTCAATTCTCAGGAGAGGTTTTAAACAAGCGTAAAAATGGCGAAGTGTTCACTTGCTATCTCTCTGCAAATATAATCCTCGATGAAAATGGGGAAATAGTAGGATCGATGGGTGTTTCTCGAGATATTTCTCGTGAGAAAAAATTGACTGAGCAACTCGAACAACAGAATCAAAAGAACGCCAAACTCATCGAAGAATTGGTGGGCTTGTCGCGAATTGCTATCAACGTAGCAAACGGAATCATGATCTTGGATCCCACGGGGAAAATTAAATGGTCCAACGAAAGTTTCACTCGAATAACTGGATATTCACAAAACGAACTCATTGGCTTCAAGCCAAGTGATCTTTTTCGAGTTTCGCATTTTTTCAGAGAGTCGTACGATAAATTAGTCGCTGACGGGCCACAGTTTGATGTGCCAATTCAAATCTCGTATTACCACAAAAATGGAGATTTGTACTGGTTGCTAGTGGAGTCTGCGCCCGTATACGACAATGAAGGAAATCTCTTTGAAATCATCGACATCTGCACCGAAATCTCTAATCAAAAACGTGCCGAATTAGCCCTTGTAGAAAGCGAATCCAATTTTCGCCAAATGTATGAAACCATTGAAGATGTCTTTTTTCTGTTCAATGTAATCGATCGACAATACGAATATATCAGTCCAAATTCAGAAACGATCATGGGCGTTGCATCCGATTATTTCTATAACGGCATCAAAATCTTTACGCGGCAAGTCCAGAATGGTGTTGAGCTGAAGTAAATATTCCTTTTCCTTAGGATTCAATCCTCCAAGGCGTATGTATGCCTCTAGCAGCTTATCTGGACTGTACATTTGAGAGGGATTGAACACACCTGACTTCCAATTTCTCTCCGCTTTGTTGTAGACAAAATTACTGTAGATGATCGCTCCAATAGTTCCCAAAGTGAGCAAAATGAAAAATACAAAGCCATCCGCTTTCACCAAATCCGAGATTGTGGATTTCTGGTTATGCCGAGCCATAAAATAGAAAGCAGGAGTCATAATAAATATGACCGATCCAATATACAAGGCTGCCGATGGAATACGCACGGCTTATTTTAAGATGATTTCATCTACAAACAACCAAGTGTCATTTCCTGCGCCCAAATGCCAACTCGGACATTTGCCTGAATTTTTTACTGTTATTCGGATTTTTTGGTAATTCATCGTGGAATTCATCGTGAGAACATATTGACCACTTTTTGGCGCCTGATCCGCCTGCGTTCCTGCTTCAGGTGCCAAATTACCAAGGAGTTCGTAGATTTTTCCATCGCTCGTACCTTCAATGATAATCTCCTTCGGCATAAAAATCCACGATTTCATGTCTGATAAACAACCAATTCCAATTTCGGTTAAAGTCCGTCCACCTTCAAAATTTACTTCCATCACGATGTCCTGTGCCCAATAGCCCTGCCAGTCGCCGGTTCTAAATTCAAGGCCTCCTTGAATCCCGTCGATCAATGCCAATTTTCCTCCGGCAGCATACTGATTGGCGTATTCGGAGTGAAGGATTAGTAAAATCGTGGTGTCGCGTTTTACAAATTCATTCGAGACGGGACTGCTGTAAAAACCATTTTTATAAGCGCGGGCTTGAAGAATCGTATTGTTTGACAAGATGAACGGTCGTTTGTAGGGGAGTGAGTTTTCATCGGGAATCGATCCATCTAATGTATAGCGAATCGCGTACTCACCAGGCCAAACACCACCCAACGAAATCCCCATTTCCTTTTCGAATACACGCGATTCTTGATCAATAAAAGGCAGCGGCACAAAGGAGTCGGGAGTTTTGGAGAGGGTCGGAGCGTGCTTCATGGAGCTGCGTGCAATGACAGGTTTTGAACCAAGGGTGATTTCCAAAGTTCCTCCATTCAAAATATCGCTGTGAGAAATGAAGTGTTGATCCAAGCGATTTCCATTGAGCGTGACGTTTTGCACGTACATGTTCATCTTAGAATTGTTTACCGTTTTGATGCTAAACGATTTACTATTCTCCAAATGAATTGTCGCTTCATCCATGATCGGTCGACCAATTTCGTAGTATGGATTTCCTGGAGCGATTTGGTAAATTCCCATCGAGCTCAATACGTACCAGGCAGACATCTGACCGCAATCCTCATTTCCAGATAATCCATCGGGTTGTATCGAATACATTTCTTTCAAAATTCGATCAACGTAGAGCTGTGTTTTGTGCGGAGCGTTCGTGTAGTTATACAAATACGCCATGTGGTGAGAGGGTTCGTTTCCGTGTGCATATTGACCGATCAAGCCGGTAATATCAACTTGATGTCTACCCGATAAATTCGATTCGGTCGAAAATAAGCGATCGAGCCACACTTCCAAGGAATCTTTTCCGCCGAGTAAATCAGTAAGAACGCCTACTGCGTGAGGCGCGTAGAGCGAATATTGCCAGCTATTAGCTTCGGTGTAATTGAAATTCACTTCTGCTGGATCGAATGGACTGAACCATTGTGCTCCTCGTCGCGCTCGCATGAATTTCGTTTTCGGATCGAAGGAATTGATGAAGTTCATGCTCCTGTTTTCGTATGTTCCGAGCAGTTGTTGATCCACTTCTTTTCCTGCCTTGATAAATTCTGCGATGCAAAAATCGTCGTAGGCGTACTCGAGGGTTTTGGAGACTGATTCTGGCTCTTGTCCCAGGTCGATGTAGCCATGCTTCGCAAAACTGACTTTCCCAAATTCATCAAAATTCGAGGTAGCTACCATCATTTTCAAGAATTCGTCGTGATCAATTTTCTGTACGGAGGTGCGCCCAATTCCTTTGATGTAAGCATCAGTAATCACCGAAACACTGTGGTATCCAATCATGCATTCAGTTTCGTTCGCGCTCAATTCCCAAACAGGCAAATCGCCGCCTTCTTCAAATTGTCGCTTGAAGGTACGAAGAAAATCAACCGTGCGGTGTTGTTGAACTAGCGTGAAAAGTGGGTGCGTGGAGCGGTAAGTATCCCACAAGGAAAAAACTGTGTATTGATTTCCGTCGGTCTTCGAAAGTTGGTGAATTCGCTGATCACTCCCGCGGTAACGGCCGTCCATATCGCTGAATATATTGGGTGCCAAAAACGAATGATAAAGAGCTGTGTAGAAGGTAATCATCGTTTCTCTGTCCTTCGATTCGAACTGAATACAGTTGAGTTCCGAGTCCCATTTTCGGGTGACATCAGCACGCACTTGATCCAGATTCCACTCGGGAATTTCAGCTTCCAAATTTTTTTGAGCCCCAGCTTGATCCACAGCCGAAATGCCGACTTTGAGCGTAATTTTCGATGTTGATTTTGGAAAGACGAGCAACAATTTGTGGCGACCATCTTTGGTCAATTGTCGTGCTTTCTGATAAGGAACGTCTGTTTCGATGTGAAAGTAAAAATGTTGCTCGCTCGCCCAGCTTTCCGAAATACGAGATCCTTGAATGGTTGTTTTGTTGATCAAATCAATGTTGCTCCCAAGAAGTTTATCTCGGTGATCCAAATCAATCAAAATAAAACGTTTGCCGTCTGGATCGTTGAAAGTATACTCGTGAATTCCAGCGCGTTCACTCACACTCAGACGAGCGTCAATTTGTTCGTCGATCAATGTTACTTCGTAATAGCCTGGATGTGCACTTTCGTTGTTATGCGAAAATCGAGATCCGTAGCCGCCTGCAGTTGAGTATCCTGGGTCGATTTTCGGACTGCCCGATTGCGGAACAATAAGTA
>CALFOS010000080.1 GCA_937919725.1 uncultured Fluviicola sp.
GGAAAATCCTTTGTTTTGAGGTTGACATCCAATAAATCAGGAGTTTCTGTTTCTTTCACTTCTGCCGTTTCGGATTTGATTGGCGCACCGAGTTTCGTCGTTTCATAGTCCCATTTTCCCGATTTTTCATCCATCTCGTAGAAATTGTAGCACGGCGTATCTTGAATAGAAGCCACATTGACGTTCACCTTTTTGGACGGAGCAATTTCTACCGGCTTGCCTTTTTGCGAAGCGTTGATGGTGAACATTCCACCCGACACGAGATCAAATTGTACGCCTGCAGAATCGTATTTCATGGGAATTCCAGAAAGCATGATGTCTCCGAGCGAATGAAATTCTTGCCATTGCACATCCACTTTTCCCTTCACAGGTTTTCCTTTTTGATCGACGAAAGCGTTGTCTGGAAACTCAATACTCCCTCCATTTCCGAGGTCGATAGTTTGCGCTTTACTTGCACTTACTTCAAAGTTGCGAGGTGCTGCGTCGGTTCCTTCAATGGGATTGACCACCGAAAGCAGTGTTTCATCTGCTAATTCAGCTTTAGCCGTGACATTTTTTTCTGTTGATTCGCATGCTGCGAAAACGAGGATTGCGGGAATAATGTACTTCCAATTCATGGTATAGATTTTTTAGGATTCTACAATATAATGTGTTGAGCTATAAAAAGTAACGTAGAATGGCTAATTAATTTTCGATTTCTTGGTGGAACTCCCGTTTTTCAGGAGTGGATTCGCCTTGGAAATATATGATTCGTGATCGTTGATATTTTCTTGGGAGAAATTATCGATAAAAAAGGCATAAACAGCAAAACGAAATCGACGAGCTTGCGCGAAAAGACAAAGATGATCCAATCGAAACACGTTAGCCCATTCACCAAAATCGCGCTTAAAAATCAATTTCATCTACCCCGCTAGGGCAAAGTGCGGTAGCTCCCGTGCGTCAGCTGACGGATGGTACTAAAGCACGGAGACCGACCCCTACGAGAGTGAGTGTAAGGGTGAGTGAAAAGTGATTTTCGGGGAAGCGGCCAACAAAAAAATCAGCTACTTAGGGAAAGAAAAACAGGAAATTACCTCGTTCTACTTCCGAATAATTGTTGTTTGAACTCCAAGATTTTCCAGGGTGATTTCCAACATGTACACTCCTGACGACAGCTCGGGAACTTTCGTTTGAAATGTACTTTGGTTCACGTTAAAGGTTTTCACGACTGTTCCCGAAAGCGTTAAAATGCGCACGGATTGAATGAGATCTTCGCTGGTAATGTTCAAGACGTCGTTCACGGGATTTGGGTAGACAAGTACTCCATTGGATTGAAGCGTGATCAAACTGTTGAAGGGCACGCAGGTCTCTGGATTGACAATTTTTGTAGCAAAAAAGTTCGCCATGTTCGTCATTCGGATCGTTTTGCTGTCGTAGGCGTGGCATCCGTTTCCATTCACGACCTGGTCGTAGCAGTTTTTTGCTTGTAACCCGATATATTCATATGGAAATGGCGTTGTGACGTACTCGCTTTGAAAACTGTAACCCAAACTAAGGTTCGTATTCCAATCGGTCATTGTTTTGCTTCCGTGGATGTATGGCGTATTGATAATTCCGTTGCAATTGTATCCATTCGTTAAGCACCAAGTCAAACCAGAGTACACTTTTTTGGAATCCCATGGCACGATGATGTCGCAGGCTTGATGGAATGAATACATCGCTGGTTTTACAGCGACAGTGCTGGTTGACAACAAATCAAAGAACATCGCGCCGTACATATTTCCAACTCCTCGGATGGTATACGGATACAGTGCGGGCTCAATTGCACCCTCTATCGAGCCCAAATCAGGTCGGGCAATGGTACCTGAGAATACTTGATTCAGGTTATGATCGCAACTTTGCGCATTCGTATTTGGAATATTGGCCGCGGCAATAGCGTTCGCAGCAGCTGGTTTCTCGGATGGATCGTCCATGTATGCTGATCCAATTATTACGATGGCTCCAGCACTTTCTCCTGCCACAAACACGTTTTGCTCGTCGATGTGGAATTGGTCTTTGCGGTTCACCAAATAGCGGGTTGCTCCTTTAATGTCTTGAATTCCCCGGAAGTAAGCTCTGTACCACTCCATAGTATCGGTAGCGAAGAGACATTGATAGCCGGCCAAATTACATTGGTAAAGTCCTTCGTCGGACACATAGCCCAAGCGGTATTCCACACTCGCGGTGACGTAACCTCGACGTGCAAATTGAGCACAAATGTCTTGGATCGACGCATCTTTATACGTCCCTGCAATGAGTCCTCCTCCGTGTGCAACAATCATGAGTGGTCGTTTGGTAGTGGTGTCTTGACATTTTGGCATGAAAATATCCATTTTCAGCTGAACCATGTTGTTGTTGAAATTTAATGCTGATCCGTAGGTAACGTCGATGATGGTGTCTACATCGTACACTTGATCGACCCATTGTTGGGCGTTGAGTGATGCGTTAGTGCAAAAGAAAATTGCGAGTGCAGTGAGTACGTTTTTGATTTTCATAGTTCGGTTATTTGGTGTAGGAAAAGTAATGAAAAAATTCACTTCGTGGCTGCCTTCGGCGGTGAAAGATTGAATAACAGTACAATTGAATGAATTTAAAAAACTACCGCCGCTTATTCCGCAAGCGTTGATTTCGGATGGGGAAATCGGCGACTCCACCTTCCTTTCGGATTTGATAGTTCTTGATAATTCTGCCAACAGCGATAAGTAGGCTAGCGAACAGTAGTAAAATGATAAGCCACAGCATTGCTTCCTGTTTAGCCAGTGCTAATCAGTTTTCAACAAAGCATCCAGCTGAATGTGGAGTTTCAATCCGCGGAGTTCTGCACCCGACGCTACAATATTTCCTTTACCGTCGATGAGAAATGCCGTTGGAATCGAACTTACCCCGTATGCTTTGGAAACGGATCCATCTTTGTCCCATCCGTGCGCTTTCCATGCAAGCAAATCCTTTTCAATCGCTTCTTTCCATCGGGCTTCGTCGCGGTCGAGGGATACGCTATACACTTCGAATCCTTTTCCGTCTTTGAATTTCTTTTTGTTGTATTTCTTGTAAGCTTCCACCACGTTCGGATTCTCTTTTCGGCACGGTCCGCACCAAGATGCCCAAAAATCGATCAAAACGATTTTTCCTTTTAACTTCGACAATTTCACTTTCTTTCCTTTAGGAGAAAGGAGTTCAATTTCGGGTGCTTTGGTTCCCTTTTGAGGTTGAGCTGGAGCAGATTCTACGGCAGTTGGTTGAACCAAGCTGAGCAATCCAAATGCAACACAAATTAGTGCGAGTGAGCTAAATTTCATCATCCTATTCTTCTTATGTCCGCGCCCAAGTTGTTCAAGCGTATGTCGATGTTTTCGTAACCGCGGTCGATTTGTTCTATGTTGTGAATGGTGCTTTTTCCTTTTGCCGAAAGTGCTGCGATGAGCAACGAAACCCCTGCACGGATGTCGGGAGATGTCATTTGAATTCCGCGTAAATCGTATTTCCGATCGAGTCCAATAACGGTTGCACGGTGTGGATCACACAAAATGATTTGCGCTCCCATGTCAATGAGTTTATCGACGAAGAACAAGCGCGATTCGAACATTTTTTGGTGAATGAGCACGCTTCCTTTTGCTTGCGATGCAACTACGAGAACGATGGACAGTAAATCTGGTGTGAATCCTGGCCACGGCGCGTCGGAAATCGTCATGATGGATCCGTCGATGAAGGTTTCAATTTCGTAGGATTCTTGTGCAGGAACGAAAATATCGTCGCCTCGGCGTTCCAATTTAATTCCTAATCGTCGGAAAATAGTTGGAATGATTCCCAAATTATCCCAGCTCACATCTTTGATCGTGATCTCGGATTGCGTCATTGCCGCGAGACCGATAAACGAACCA
>CALFOS010000081.1 GCA_937919725.1 uncultured Fluviicola sp.
CTCCTGCTGGTCCCGTTGCTCCTGCTGAGCCCGCTGGACCTGTTAATCCTGTTGGTCCGATTGGACCTGCGGAACCTGTCGCTCCTGCTGGTCCCGTTGCTCCTGCTGAGCCCGCTGGACCTGTTAATCCTGTTGGCCCGATTGGACCTGCGGAACCTGTCGCTCCTGCTGGTCCTGTTGCACCCGCTGGTCCTGCTGGTCCTGCTGTACCCGCACATAAATTCTGCCAACCATTACCTACTACGAAATAGTAGAAACAATCCAAATCAATATCGTACACCAAAAGACCATCAATAGGACCAGCGATCGCCGTTCTCTGAGCTGATGTCATTCTTGGAACAAGCATACCTTTATCAGTTGCTTCCAATTCCAATATTGCACTTGGATCAGGTGTTGTTGTTCCAATTCCAACATTATTTTGTGCGAAAGCTCCTGTAACAAAACAGGACATAAAAATCGCTAGGTAGGTAGTTGTTCGTTTCATAAATCAATTTATAAGCTTCCGTTAATGGTAATATGTCCTTGTTTTTTGTACTCTTTAGTAGCGGATTTCGCCGTGATGATATAAAAATAAGTTCCGTCTCCACACTTATCCCCATTTATTGTTCCATCCCATGAAAATTGAACATCATCCGATTCAAACACAACGTTCCCCCATCTATTTACAATAACCATGTTGAACTCCTTTAGTCCTTTGGCCGTAATAAAATAGGTATCATTCACACCATCTTCATTTGGAGTAAACACGTTCGGAATAATAATATCTTCAGCGATAGTTGTTAACACATACGGATGATAGACATCAGGAAAATCCCATCCCGATTTTAATACCGTTGAATAATTTCCAATTGTTAGTAAATCCGTTTCCCCCATGGTATTCCAAAGAGCCTGGTTCACTTTCCAATGCGCCATAGAGCTCCAATCACCATCAGCTGATGGCAAATAAGCTATCTCAACGTTCGCATTAGACGCACCACTTAAATGTTCGATTGAGTGAAAGTAAAGGTCATTTGCAGTAGAAATTTCTGGATCATGTTGACTCAACATATAGCCGTAACCATCAGCCGTGCTGTTATTCAATCTAACAGCAAAGCTGTTTGCAGAAGCCGATTCTGGCTGTATAACGACCGGACGATAGCGCACAGTTCCTAGACTAGATCCAACAGGAAAGAGATACACATTCGTGGATTGTGTATTCCAGATCATAGATCCCAAATTATCACTGCTCACAAATCCTTCTGATCCAAAGGTTTGATTATTCGCCACAGCCGAAGCAGAAGTATTCAAAACGGTAATTAGATTATCTTGCGTCTCAAGCTCACGGTTATTTAAATTTAATTTCCCAGTAGTCGAAATTCGTGCATCAACCCCTACAAGCGATTTTTTACGATCTACTCCTACTCCATTTCCAGTTAAAACTAGTTCATTAAACTGTGTGATGGTAGCATTCGAACTGCTAATGAATTGTTGTGTGTTCCCATATAATTGAACAACGCTAGTCCCTGCATTGAAAGTAGCATCGTTTAGCCAATCTTGCTCAACCCAATAAATTCCATTACCTGAAATGGATGATCCACTTAATACCGCAAAAGTACCTGGAACAGCTACAGTTGAATTCTTCGTTGTTCGCAATTGACCGTTATTCGTGACGTTGGATGCATTTGAAATGTTCACGCCTCCATTACATGTAACAACAGCTCCAGCGTTAATTTGAACTAACCCTCCATTCGAGGTTAAAATTTGACTCAATGTAAGAAGTGGCAACGCCGTTACCGATATGAAAAGGAGACGTTTAAGATTCAAAATCATAAGGTACCGGTATTAATTTACACGAAGATATTTCATTTTTTTCGATCTTCAATCAATTCGCTTCATCTAAATGTAACCATCATAGTGAAAATGAACAAAATAGTCCTCTAAAGGAAAATTCAGGCCATATGATTGAATATTTGTCAAAAAAATGGTTTTACACATACGTTTCGTTTACTGGTGTTTAAAATCGATCATGGCTAAACATCGAAGGTGCGAACCAGTTGAAAATGATCAAAACTTCTATCCTACATGCGTGTTTTAGTCTTTTTTGAACGGTGATTGAGCGTCACTTTAGCACGGATATAAAAATTTCGTCCTGTTTGCTGCACACCAATATTTTTAAGTCGAGAAAGATGATCTATGTAGCCTTCATTCAGTAAATTGCGAGCCCCCACTCCAAATTCAATGGGATGCTTAATCCGCAATTTCATATTCAATCCAAGATCGATCAGATGATAAAAATCCGATGGCGCTTCTGAATAGGAAACCCTATTCTGCTCAAGGAAAGCTGTATGTTTTACTACTAAATTCTCGAAACGGAATTTACCTTTGAGCGTGTTCTCTAGTGAGAATTTGAGTGAAGTCGAAAGTCGATTTTGGGGCATTAAGGGCAAATCGATTCCGTTTGCACCTTCACCGATTATATGAGAATAGGAAGATTCCCAATGCAACCAATGTGCGAAATGAGGGTGATAGTGGACTGCGACATCCATCCCATAAAGGTATATGGCAGAGAGCTGATCGTACTTAAAAACTGGAAGTTGCTCAATTGTTGAATCAATGGGATTTGCAAAAATATAATTCTCTACATAATTGAAAAATGGATTAAAAATAAACTCCACGTGATCCGAACCGAATTCGTAAATAAAATCGAACTGTGTGCCTTTCTCCGACACCAAATTAGGATTTCCAATCTCATACCGAAGTGCTCCATGATGAGCTCCATTTGCTGTCAATTCGGATACATGTGGGCTTCTAAATCCCGTTGAAATGTTTCCACGTAGGATGTGCTGTGCAACACTCCAAACTAGACCAACAGAACCATTCACATTCTGATAATTTCTTTTAAAGGTTCCTGCTAACTCAGAATCAAACACTTCAAGCCCTCTGATATCGTATCTCAAACCAGCTTGAACGCGCCAATCGTCAGCACCACTTCTGAATTTCCAATACACCACAGAATACGCACCATTATCGAGTTGATTAAAATCGGGAATGAGTGGCTCGTCATCCGCTACTCCATTTCTATTGAATTGAAGCCCCCCCTGTATTCCTGAAACGATGTGAAATCCTCCTCCAAATTCGTGTTCCCATTTTAAATGATACAATGAATTAGTAAGTAAAGTATTGAAGGCTACCTCAGATTCAGTCTCCAACTCCTTTAATCTATTGATGGTTTGACCAAGAAGTAAATCCACCACATCGCGTTTAACAAACCATTTATTTTTAATTGAAAACAGATGGTTTTCAATTGCTTGCGAAGGATAAGATGCCATTCGAGATTGCGAATCGGTTTCAAATTCATCAGCATGATTCACATCCTCTTCTACTACTTCTCCTTCCTCATGTTCTTCCTCTCCAGGAATGCCCACGCGATTGCGGATATACATGTAATTGATTTGTGCCAGGTATTTTTTTCGATTCCACGCCAAGGCAAATTTTCCTGCACCTTCCTGAAAACGAGAATTCTCCAAGTAATTCCCATTTGGCAGTTGATAATCCGCGTAATTGCTATACGATCCCGAAGCACTCAAACGCACATTTCTAATGGAAACGCGGTAATCCAAAGTGGATATAGAAGCCATCGTTGCTGTCTCCATACTCGTTTCAGCCTCCAATCGCTGATAGCCATCTAGAACGAAGTCTTTGTCTGAAAAATAAATAACTCCTCCCAGTGCATCTGCACCATAGATCAACGACGCTGGACCTTTCATCACTTCCACCGATCCAATTCCTAGGGTTCCGATCGCCATTCCATGATCTCCTCCCCATTGCTGATTTTCGATTCGAAGCCCATTCCATGACGTGACCACGCGCGTACCTTGCATCCCGCGTATTACTGGTTTCGAAACACCACTTCCACCCGACGCTTGATATACACCTGGGATCGAACTGAGCAGTCCTGCCATTCGATCAGGAATTGCGTTGAGTTCGTCAATTTTGCGCGTTTCGATGTAAACGGCATTGTCCTTCTGTAGTATGCTTCTCGCAGCTGAAACGACCATTTCCTCCATTTCGAGGTGACCTTCTTCGAGCGCGATTACGCCTAATATTGTCGTGCTCACTTTTTGATCGATTCCCTCGTAATTGGGAGCTGTGACATGGATTGTGACTTCCTCTGGAAGATCCATTTGAAATAAAAACATCCCCATCGAATCACAAATTACACCCATGTGATATTCTGTGAGATATACCGAAGCATAAGGAATTCCTGTCTTCGTACCTTGATCAATTATTTGTCCTGCAAAATTTTGTGCCACGCAGATATGAGTCAACACAAGGGCAACGCCCAATACTAAAAATTTCATATAAGTTCATTTAACGATAATTCGAATCCGTGATGGGAATCGAGTAAAAAAGAGTGTTCAGATGTCGTTAAACGATTGCGGGAGGACCGCGGTGTTGGTTGTGGTCAAAGTAATCTAAGGCTTCATGGAAGTAAGCCAATTCTTTCCCATGCACAATAGCTTTTGGGTCGAAATTGAAGGTGTGAAGCGTTGAAAAGGTAATATTCGAGAGATCGATGTCGCAAACGAAACAATCAACATCATCTGCAGAGAAGGAATAATCCCAAGAATTGCTCGTATGAATACCTTGATGTTCGTGCGAGTGAAAAAAGGTCTTTGTTAAGCTGGGTGTTAACAAACAAACGAGAATTCCATATATGATCGCCTTTTTCACAGTGTGAAATTACCAAACAAAGTCATTCGGTCAGCACTTTGCTGTTTTTTTCTTCTTTCCAATTCGATTTTTTTCTTCCATTTTCTCGATATACGTCCGAATGTCAGGAACTTTGCAAGACGTTGCTCCCATGAAAACTTCCACAATACCTATTGTATCCCCCGCTTTTTTGCAGCGATCTGTGAATTCGGGAACTGCCCCTCCAAGCGCAATGATGTAGTTGTTCATGCCATATCGAACGCGGTTTGGCGCCGAATGAATCTTCTTTTCTACTTGCTCAATCAAGGATTTATGATATACTTTGTCGATTTTCTCATCGGGGACAATTCCCAAATACGCCGACATCGCTGCCCATGCACATTCTTGGCGCTTCTCCTCGGATGATTGAATCCATTCGGAACAAATCTCCATACACAATGGACTTTCGGCCAAATTCCATGCAACTGCATAATCAGTAATCATGTGCCACTCAGCAGTGATTAGCCATTTTTCAAAATCGGCTTTCGAGAATAGCTTGGGATCGGCGATTAATCCTGCTAAGTATTGCGCGTCGCTATTGCACGTATCGAACAACTCGATTGCAAGTGCATGATTCGTTTTCTCAATCTTTTGAATTGGTTTCATGTCTCCCACCTTTACACCAAAAATATTTTCTGGTGCGCCGTGATTCATAAATATTTTCCGTATTTGTTCACTACCCTTGCTTTCGAGGTAGGTCATCACTTCAATTAAATTCATCTTGAAATTATTTTGCTGCTCGTAAGCAATCCCTAACTTTCTTTTCGTGGCGTGCACGCTCTTCGGGAGTTACGCTAGGATTTTGCACTAGAAATGCTTGACATTTTTCCTCTACAGTCGTTAATCGATCCAACAATTTGTTAAATTTTACATCTGACAAATTGGGAACTTGCACAGCTTTATTGATCGAATCATTTGCTACGATGCACGTACAAAAATCCCATTGCACGCCATGTTTCTCCTCAATTTGCGCCAAGTTCTCACGAAACTCTTTGCGTTGCTTCGCGTCTACATTATCCATTTTGTAATCCGACTTGATGGTCAAGGTGTCGTTTTCAAATAGATCATCGTTTAATAGCGAATCTTTGTCCGTTTTATCTGTGCCTTCAACGTCCTTTGAATCACCGCCAGAACAGGATACAAAAAAAACAAGGCTCAATAAGTAAAAGAATTTATACATTAACAAAACTGTCTTGGCAAAATCACAAACTCAAAGCTACAAAGAAAAAAGTATATTCCAACAAAACCGAGGGACTCAAGCCACTGAATTATGTATCTAGGTACATTGATCTTTTATTTTCAAAAGCCGGAAGAATATTTCCTCGAATTTGATCGATCCAAACCTTGAGAAACAAAAAAAGCTTCCCACACAGAGAAACTTTTTTTGATTAACGCACTATTAATTACTTCACAGCAAGCTGTTGCCCATCAGAACCGTTCGATACAGCTGATTTTTCCATGCGCAATTTCCCACTCTCGGTAGCAATCAAAATTGTTGATTCTGCTACTTCCAGAATTTTACCATGGATTCCACCAATTGTTACAACTTTGTCGCCAACTGCTAATCCTTCGCGGAATTTTTTCAATTCCTTTTGCTTCTTCATTTGTGGTCTAATCATGAAAAAATAAAAGATGACGATGATCATCACCAACATGATTAAATTACTTCCTCCTCCCATATCTACTTGTATTAATTTGTGTTTTATTTATTTTCTTTTTACTATCGCCTTAATCTTCAAAGGTTTCACTGCTGGATCGGCATTCGATACAATACTAATCGTTTTTTCCAATGGTCCTACTTGTGCATTATCGGTGTCCACTTGCGCCATGATCATACCTGATTTTCCCGGAGCGATTGGCTCTTCAGGTTTTTCAGCTAAGGTACATTTGCAGCCAACTTTCACGTCAGCAATCACCAAGGGATAATCGCCGGTATTGGTTACTTTGAATTTCGCTGTAACAAACTCTCCTTGAATCACTTCTCCAGCATCAAACACGTCATCCACTTCCATGGTAGTGCGATTTCCTGGACTTACTTCCATGTCTGACGAGCAACTCGATAATCCAAGGCTAGTCAACACGACAAAAAATACTATTCTTTTCATGCTCTCATTTTTTTAATCCACGACCAACTTTATTGATCTTTCCTTCTTTTTCCAAACGCGTAATCGCTTTATCCAAAATTCCATTGATAAATCCGTTACTCTTCGGTGTACTGTAGAATTTTGAAATCTCAATGTACTCATTAATAGTAACTTTTGTAGGAATACTCGAACATGTTTGCAATTCTACAAGTGCCATTTTAAGCAATAAGACATCCATTTTAGCAATACGA
>CALFOS010000082.1 GCA_937919725.1 uncultured Fluviicola sp.
GAACGAAAACGGTGCTCTCACTGGATCCATTTCGTGCAATCCTAACTCGCCACTTGAAACATTGGCTCAATTTCCAATGACAGCAGTTGTTGGACCCGAATACGTTACAGGCAGTACGCGCATGAAATCGGGCACGGCACAAAAACTGATTTTGAACATGGTGAGCACTTCCTTGTTGATCAAATTGGGTCATGTGAAGGGAAACCGAATGGTCGACATGCAACTGAGCAACAATAAATTAGTGGATCGAGGAGCGAAGATGATTCAAGAAGCGCTCAACAATTCCTACGAAGAAGCTTCTGCCTTATTGAAAAAGCACGGAAGTGTGCGAAAGGCGATTGAGAGTAAACAAAGTTGAACGAACATAAAACATCATGGGAAATACTATTATCGACACAGATGTTCTCACTCGAGAGTTGCAATTTGGAGCGGAGCGTTTACCAAAAGACACCTCTATTCTAACGACAGGGATCATTGCGCTTCCGTTTAGTCTAGGAATTGTAGGTATTATTTTAAGCATTCTCACGCTTGTAAATTCATCGGCCGCTCTTAAAGCGTACAATTTAAATCCGAGCAGATACAAGGAATCATCCCTGAAAAAAGTAAAAGCTGGACGCGTATGTGCGATTATTTCCTTGTCATTATTTGTCGCAGCAATTTTGGTGGTGATCGTTGTGGTTGCTCTTAATGCTTGATTTAGATGGAATGAGTTCCATACCGGAGAGAGCTATTCACGTGATTCATTCCACGCATACGTTACGAAACGGTAAATTATAGTTCTATCTATTAAACAATTAAAATCAATACTATGACATTTCGTTATTTACTCTGTGTAAGCTTCATGTTCAGCGCTCTTTTCTCCTTTTCTCAAGGGATAGAATTCAATAATGGTACATGGAAAGATGTTCTCAAACTTGCCAAAAAACAAAACAAACCAATTGTGGTCGATGCCTACACTACTTGGTGTGGGCCGTGCAAATGGATGGCGGCTAATACATTCACCGACGCCGAAGTTGGCGCTTTTGTGAACAAAAAATTCATCGCCTACAAAATGGACATGGAAGAAGGTGAAGGAGTTCAATTCGCCATAGATAACCAGGTCGAAGCCTACCCTACTATCCTTTTCTTCGATTCGAACGGAAAAGCAACACATCGCGGTGTTGGCGCCACGGCCGCGAAGGAATTTATCGATTTATGCACTGATGCATTGAATCCTGAAAAGCAATTATCGACGCTTAAAGCACGTTTTTTGGCTGGAAATCACGACAAAGCATTTCTTGCAAATTACATCGATGTATCGATGAACGCGAACGACTTTGATGCCGATGCCTTCGCGCTCTATTGGCCAATGCTTTCTGAAGAAGACAAATTAACTGAAGCAGCATTGAGTCAAATGAATTACGCGACCAATGGTTTTAGTGAGTCATCCAGCGACATGTACCGACAATTTATAGATCACAGGGTTGAATACTCGCAACTGATTGGTGAGGAAGCCATGCAACAAGTGAGAAAAGGCGCGTATCAGGGGAACATTGGGCATCTCATCGCGACTAGAGCAATCGTAGATGTTGACGATGCTCTTTCTGCACTAAAAATAGATTTTCCAGAATTTTCCGGCGAAATCGTTGAATACTATAACGTAAGTCTCGCTTTTGCGACTGAAGATGAAAATGAGATGGAAGCCGCGAAAACAGCTTATTTGAGTGTCACAACAGATTGGTCGATCCTGAACAGCATCGCATGGGAATACTACGAAAATTCCGAAGATCAGAAGGAACTTGAATACGCTTTGTTCTTAATCAATCGTTCGGTAGAACTTCATGCGGAATTCGTAAATCTCGATACTCAAGCAGCAGTATTATTCAAGTTGAAAAAATATTCCGAGGCCGAAAAAGTGGTTGATCTCGCCCTGAGTTCACTAGATGGAACAGAGTCCGAGGCTGATATTCAGTCAACGAAGGAATTGAAGGCGAACATCGCAGCCGCGATGAAAAAGTAGTATTCGTCGACTTTTGGAAATGATCAACATCGTAACTTTCTCAGGAAATCGCATTATTATTCTATGAACTACAAATCGACGCTATTTTCCTGGCTACTTTTCTCATCTACTTTATCACTCGCTCAAAAAAACGAATTCAAACACTTTCAAGAACGTGAAGCCACTACAGCCGATTGGTTTGGGTTGAGTTCGAGTGAGGCGTACGTATATTCTGTAAATCAGCGTGATACAGTATCCGTTTCATCCTTCGAAATGAGTTCTTTTATCACATGGAAACAATACAAGATTTTTTTGGAAGATGTAAAACGTATGCTTGGAAACGAACCCTATTCTGCCTTGCTCCCGAAATTGCCAGCCGATCATTTGAGCGAATGCCTCACCACCAAAACATTCGATAAACTTCCCGTAACAGGTGTTTCATGGACAAACGCCGGCGAATACTGCAAATGGAGAATGGTTGTGGACAATACAGAATTCGACGACAACGGTCTCCACATTTCATATCGACTACCCTTTCTTGGTGAATGGCTTTCTGCGAATGATCAGTTAGAGGGAAAAGGAAAAAAGCATGATTTAAACAGGACATATGCCGATTGGACACTCAATTCAATGGATGAATCCATGCAATTCGATTTCGATTATTTCTACACAGCACACGCGAACGATCATCCATCGATGAAACGAAAAATGGTGATCGGTGCCAACTTTCAGTATCAATTTTCAGACTTCAGACAATATTCACAAAGCTTTTATCAAGATTCGAGCTACGCACACATTGGGTTCAGGTTGGTTCGCGAAATAGAAGAACCATTTTCCTACTTGGAAGATCTTCAGCCTTACCTCGGAGATCACTACGCAGACCTTTGGAAAACGGAACAAGAATTCGCATCGAAAAAATCCATCATACTTGATGGCATCTCCATGAACTATTATGAAGATTATGGAAGATTGAACGGTAATTATTCCTCTTACTATTCGAATGGGAAATTGAAAGCTAAAGGCTTGTTTTATAAAAATCAACGTGTTGGTAAATGGGAAGTTTGGGATAGTTTGGGTGTGAAACAGATCGAACGAAATTACGTAAGTGCTTATCGATTCACACAATCTTATCCGAAGTTGAAGGACAAACAAGCGAACCTTCTACGTGATTCGAGAATCATAGAATTTCAACGGAACGAAGTAGGGAATATCTCCTATCCATTTGTGCAAGAACGCGCAGTACTTTGGTCGCAGCGTTATTGGTCGAGGATTGAACCAGGTGAAAATCTACAAATCTTCCGCAACGATCAACTCATAAATGCCCTTATCGAAGGCGTGAAAAATGAAAACATCAAACCCTACGACACCAATTCAGACGAATTTCGGGACTCACTTTCCAAAGAAGATTTTTTAAAACAGAACAGGGGAAAAGTGATTGCTTTTGAGTTGAAGAGCGATGTTTTTTACGATTTAGATCGCGCGTTGATGTGCACTCGACCGATCGGGATTTGTCCAATTGTACTCGATACGATTGATGGTGAAGCGGTAGAACAAAAACTTGCATGGTTCTACTTTCCGCATACGCGATCGGTACTTTCGAACATTCAGTGTTTTACTGAAAATGACATGATTTTAAATTCGAGTTCGAGCAGGTGGAAAAATGCTCCGGGAACCTCACCTCAAACAATCGACGATTTGTTTTTCTTTCGAGATTTCAAGGAGATTATCACGGGAGTTTCTTCGGCAAAAGGCAGGACATACTTCACACCAGAGGAATCGGAGCGTGAATTTTTCCGGCAAATTGAAACAGAACACGCTTTGTGGATGTGGCTGGAATCGAAATAAATTGGACTTTCATCGACATGAAAAATCACTTGCTAACGTTCTTATTTATAGCTGGATTTTCCACACCATTATTTTTTCAAATTGAGCCGAACTTCAAAGAGTTAATGCAAGGGCAATTCGTGTATTGCGACCGTCCCGAAGCCGCATTAATCATTCAGGGTAAAAAATCCACCGAAATCTATGCAAATGAGGATGGGTCTCGTGTCAAAATTTCAGCAAAGATCAAATAGCTTGCGAGTAATTCATGCAAAATGACGACCAGCAAGATGGAAGGAAACTCCATGCTGAAAAAAGGCATGAGTGCGTTAACTATCTTTAAAAATTTGACAGAAAATCGAGTTAGTGTTCATTTCGTACTATCCATTGGTGGCGAATAAGACGATTGCTTCGGGAAATTGTCCTAAAACGCTTCGTTTTGCTGTTTTCATGCCTAATCGTCCAAAGTCCAGAATAAATTGAAGTAAAAGTGATTGAAACAAAATTCCCCGAACCCACTTTTCTGCCAGGCGTAACGATTTTGGGCAATACCCTTTTGGTCGATAAAAAACGGATGCTCTCCCCCCCTCTCGATTCACTTCAGATTGCCATTATTTACATGCATAGAGTTTTGTATAAAGAAGCGATTTATCCGATGGTGAAAATATGGTTACGGTAGTTTCGGCTTAAGAGATAGAATTCAAGCAACTAAAAAGGAGCTTCGACCGATAGTTATCGATACGAAGCTCCTTAGTGCAAGTAGAGAGAAAGTCCTCTATAAATTTAGTTTAACATATGCTCATCAGAAGCGCGCTATAATCACTCTTCTGTTTCGGCCTTTTTTTCTTTTCCTTTATCTATTCCAATCGCCAATTCTGTAGCGTCTTTTTCGTAATCGATGTGGATAGTATCCCCCTCTTTCAAGTTCGATTTCACGATTTGTTCTGCGAGCGGATCTTCGATGTACTTTTGAATTGCTCGTTTCAATGGACGTGCGCCAAATTTCTCGTCGTATCCTTTGTCTACGATAAAATCTTTCGCGGCATCGGTAACAGAAACATGGTAACCCAAATCAACGATGCGTTTCATCAATTTGTTCATTTCGATATCGATGATCAAGTGGATACTGTCTCGCGACAAGGATTTGAACATGATGATGTCATCAATTCGGTTCAAGAATTCAGGTGAAAACGCTTT
This sequence comes from uncultured Fluviicola sp., assembly GCA_937919725.1. Taxonomy (GTDB): domain Bacteria; phylum Bacteroidota; class Bacteroidia; order Flavobacteriales_D; family Crocinitomicaceae; genus UBA4466. Next base: position 4,997 of record CALFOS010000082.1, read on the forward strand.
TCTCAGTGCGTTTTGAACAACTGCGTTCTCGTGCGCCGATTTTTGCTCCTCACGCGCTTGCGTTCCGAATCCAACGCCAGTTCCAAAATCAGACAATTGTCGTGATCCAATGTTGGACGTCATGATCAAAATCGTATTTTTGAAGTCAATTTTTCGACCCAAACCATCTGTCATGTGACCATCATCCAATGCTTGAAGCAAAAGATTAAACACATCAGGATGCGCTTTCTCGATTTCATCCAACAAAACAATTGAATACGGTTTTCTGCGGATTTTCTCTGTTAATTGCCCCCCCTCTTCGTAACCAACGTATCCAGGAGGTGCTCCAACTAATCTCGAAATCGAGAATTTCTCCATATACTCTGACATGTCGACACGAATGAGTGAATCTTCAGAATCGAACAAGGTTCTTGCGAGTACCTTTGCCAATTGCGTTTTCCCAACACCAGTTGGTCCGAGGAAGAAGAATGAACCGATTGGTTTGTTCGGGTCTTTCAATCCAGCGCGGTTTCGTTGAATGGCGCGAACCACTTTATCAACCGCCTCTTCTTGTCCAATCACTTTCGATTTAATTTCATCCGCCATGTGCGCCAAACGACCCGTTTCCGATTCAGAAATCCGTGTTACTGGAACTCCACTCATCATCGAAACGACTTCGGCAACATTTTCTTCGGTGACAATTTCACGATTCGTTTTCGAATCTTCTTCCCACTTTCCTTTCGCACTTTCCAACTCGTCTTGCAGCTTGCGCTCACTATCACGCAATTCAGCTGCTTTTTCGTATTGTTGCGAACGGATCACTTCATTTTTCTTGAGCTTTAGGTCCTCAATTTTTTGTTCGATGTCCAAAATTTCTTGAGGAACATTGATGTTTTTCAGGTGGACACGCGATCCAACTTCATCGAGTGCATCAATCGCCTTATCTGGCA
>CALFOS010000083.1 GCA_937919725.1 uncultured Fluviicola sp.
GAAAAGCATTTTTTTTACAACACTTCTTTTATTGATTTTAGTGGGTTGTGGCTCCGATCCCTTAGATATTGATACGTCTAATGTGAAAATGTCTATCTCATTTATAGACATGGACGAGGCATTCAGAAATTCGGATTCAAGTGCGCTTGTTAAGGCTGTTCAGAGCTATCAGCGAGATATTAAGGATGTATACGAATACGAATTCGGGCATTGTTTGAACATCGGAAATGTATCCGATTCGGCTGTTTTTGGTGCGCTTTCCAATTTTATGTCCGACAAATACATTCACCGTTTGGAGCAACGAATTGGGACAAAATTCAAGGATAAATCAAAAATTGAAGCGAAAATAACCGATGGATTTAAGCACCTTAAAGCACACTTCCCGAAGGAAAAATACCCCGAACATGTGGTGTTTTTGAATTCCTTGTTCCGCTCGAGTGCCGCTTCCTTCGATAAAGACATTGCCATTGGATTGGAGCAATACCTCGGAGCAAAATCGGATGTGATCGAAGAATTGCCGCCCAATGAATATTATCAATGGTACAAAGATGGAATGGAAGCGAAATTTTTGGAACGAGATGCTCTCGCTTCGTGGATTTCTGCAAATCACCTCCAAGCGCCAAAATCGGGCTCTCTATCGGAATACATGATTTATTGGGGGGAAATTCTCTACTTCGTAGAAGCGGCATTTCCTGAGGAAAACAAGGCAATAATCATTCGCTATTCGGACGCAGATTTGAAATGGGCTATCGAAAATGAAGGTGCATTTTGGAAATACCTCGTCGATCAAAACCTGCTGTTCGTGATGGATGAGCGAACCAAGGCAAACATGTTGAATGAAGGTCCATTTACGCAAGGTCTGCCAGAAAAAGGTCCAGATCGTTTGGGGCAATTCTTGGGTTGGAGAATGGTGAAGCAATACATGGAAAATAATTCCAATCTAACTCTGGAAGAATTAAAGAAAGTAGGATACAACGACATATTACAAGCATACGAAACAGTAGATTGATGGATGATAAAGTAGTGAAAACCTCTGCAATTGAGGTGAAAATTGGAATGAATGAAAACAATCTCCCCGTACGCATGATGTGGAGCGCAGAAGATGGTGAGGTGAAAGATGCCGAAGCGAGTGCAATGCTCCTTTCTTTTTGGGATCCGAAGGCGAAAAACACAATGAAAATTGATTTGTGGACGAAGGATATGTCAATTGAAGAGATGAAACAATTCTTCCATCAAACGCTTCTAACACTTTCTGAAACGTTCGAGAAAGCAACGGGCGAACACAAAATTTGCGAGGATTTGCGTGACTACTGTTACCATTTTGCCGAAAAAATGAACGTTCTCCCTGAAACCAACTAAGCATGGCAGAAGGGAATTTGAGAAAGATGAAAGTTGTGCTGGATGATACCATTCAGTATTCCTTGACTTTATCCGAAGAACTCCTGATGAACGATTTCATTGGGAAAGAAATTACCTTATCGTGGAAGGGGAGAATCAATTGCCAGAAGTGCGGTAAAATCACCAAGAAATCATTTGGCGAAGGGTTTTGCTATCCGTGTTTTGCTTCTGCACCCGAATCATCTGAGTGTATTTTGCGTCCAGAGTTGTGTCGTGCGCACTTGGGCGAGGGACGCGATCCTGAATGGGAACAACAATACCACAACCAACCGCACGTGGTCTATCTGGCTGCGTCGAGTGGGGTGAAAGTGGGAATCACGCGCGAGCAGCAGGTTCCAACGCGCTGGATCGATCAAGGTGCTTCGGCTGCAATTCGACTGGCAGAAGTTCCAAATAGATATGAAGCTGGACGAATTGAGGTTTCACTCAAGGAATTTTTCACCGATAAAACGAATTGGCAGCGCATGCTCAAAAATGAGGTGGATGAATCCATTGACCTAGTTGAAGAAAAATGGTCGATTGAAGAGCAATTGCCGCAAGATATTACCGACTATTTTTCGGAGAACGATGAAATTATCGAACTGAATTATCCTGTCATCGAATACCCAGAAAAAGTGAAAAGCGTTTCCTTCGATAAACTGCCGACCATTCAAGGAAAATTGATGGGAATCAAAGGCCAATACCTCATTTTTGAAGGCGGTTTAGTGCTCAATATCCGAAAACACACAGGCTATTATGTCGAAATTTCTTAGTGCATTTTTTGTTTTCACTTCTTTCATTTCCTTTGCTCAATTCAATTGGACGTGGACAGAACTCGACACCATGCCGTTTCGAACATCTAATAACGCGGTGTGCGAAGCAGTTGTAAATGGAGAGGAATACGTGTTCTCCTTTGGCGGAATCGACCCAACAAAAACTGCTGCGGGAATTCATCAACGATCAGCTAAATATTCGGTGAGTGCAAATTTATGGTCAGAAATCGCTCCGCTGCCAGATACACTAGGTAAAATTGCAAAAGGTGCTTCCTTCGTGAAAGGGAAAATTTACATTTTGGGTGGATACCACGTCCTCCCAAACGGAAACGAAATTTCCTCGAATCGTGTGCATGTGTACAATCCCGCAACGGATGCGTATGAAGCGAATGGTACGCCGATTACACTTGCCATCGACGACCACGTTCAAGCAGTTTATAAAGACAGTTTGATTTTCGTCGTCACGGGTTGGAGCAATACTTCCAATCGACCAGATGTTCAAATTTACGACCCATCGCTCGATCAGTGGCAAGCTGGAACTTCTGTTCCGAACACCAATTTTTTCAAAGCGTTTGGGGCTTCAGGTACCATTATCGGCGACACGCTTTACTACCACGGCGGAGTTTCGGGTTCAGCCTCATTTGTAGCGCGAACGTTCATGCGCAAAGGCTATATTAATCCTGCTGATCCAACGGACATTACGTGGGCACAAATGGCGGATGCACCAGGAAACCCAGGGTACCGTTCGGCGTGTAGTTCAGCTGGAAACACGGTTTTTTGGATTGGCGGCGCACCAACAGCTTACAATTACAACGGAGTCGCTTACGATGGAAGTGGGGGAGTTGATCCGTCGGCGCGAATACTTCATTTTAGTTTATTCAACGATCAACACACTGATGAAATTGCCGAACCTCATGGCGTGATGGACATGCGAGGAATCGCTAAACTTTCGAGTAATCGCTGGATTATTTGCGGAGGAATGGACACGAATCAAGTGGTTTCGAATCGCACTTTTTTGTTGGAAAACCCATCGGTTTCGATGCCAGAATTGCTGATCGAAAATGGATTTAAAGTTCGAAATTTCAGTTATAAATTGGTGATCTTAACCGAGCAAAAAGGCATGGCAAGATTGATTTCTATGAATGGAAGCATTGTTCAAACGTGGAGTGCATCGAAGGATTTCAGTGGAAATCAGATAGAAATAGAAAAAAGTCACTTGGAATCAGGAATCTACCTCTTCGAGCAAGCAGGGAAACGCATTCGCATACACATTTAGCATGGCAGGAAAAGACAAACTTAGAAGATTTGCAGCGGTAAAGGAGTTCGATAATTTTTTCGAACCGGCGATCCATCAACCCTTCGAAATGAAAGGAAAATGGCGCAGTGATTATTTCAAGAATGATTATCCAATTGTGCTTGAACTCGGATGTGGAAAAGGCGAGTACAGCGTAGGATTGGCAAAGCATTTCCCAAACAAAAACTTCATTGGCGTCGACATCAAAGGAGCGCGCATGTTCATCGGAGCGGAGGAAGCACTCAACGACAAAATGACCAATGTCGCATTTCTACGCACGCGCATCGACTTCATCAACGATTATTTTGAAGATGGCGAAATTGACGAAATTTGGCTTACATTTTCTGATCCTCAACCTAAAAAACCACGCAAACGCTTGAGTTCGCCATTGTTTATAGAACGTTATCGCAAATTGTTGAAATCCGGAGGAATTGTCCACATGAAAACCGACAGCGATTTATTGTTCGAATACACCGCAGAGGAAATAAAAACGCAGCCCTACGAATTGGTGGAGCTCACATGGGATTTGTATGGCGAATTACCTGAAAATATCGATCCAACAACCCGAGAAATTTTTCACATCAAAACACACTACGAAAAGTTGTTTACGGCACGTGGTTCGGTGATCAAGTACTGTAAGTTTCGGGTGAGTTAGGGTATGAAATTGGCGATAGTTAATCG
>CALFOS010000084.1 GCA_937919725.1 uncultured Fluviicola sp.
CGACATACGCGTATACGCCATCGGGTGCATTTTCAAGTAATCCAAGCGATAATAGTTTGACCTTTCAAAAATCGGTTCGCCTAAACGTTGATCCATCGTTGAAATACGTTGGATCGAAAAACGGCATTCACGGACTAAAAATGCGTTACTACTTGGTGACCATTGGTGGAATGTCCTCTTTTTACGAAGCGAGTTTGGCGCAAATGTATTACACCGAATATTCCTATCAAAAATCGTGGAAAGGCGTGCACCACTTAAACGCTGGATTGACGAACACTTTCAATACGGTGAAAAGTGGCGTTTTTGGCAATCACATATCAAAAAATGTCGCGAGTTATGCCCAATACGACTATAAAAAAAAACGTTTTGGATTTACCGCTGGATTGCGCACCGAATATTTTCAGATGGACGATCGCGAGCCCGATTCTCAATTTACCTTTGGAAAAAACAGCAAAACATCCCCTATTTATCCCATTTTTCGCGCAGCTGCACATTACGCATTGACCAAAACAACACACTTGCGCGCATCTATAGGACAAGGTATTCGCTTTCCAAGTGTGAGTGAACGTTTTGCACAAACTAGCAATGGCGGTGTGTACATCTTTCCAAATCCAGAGTTGAAACCAGAACGTGGATGGGCGGCCGAGATTGGAGCTAAACAAGTCGTGAAAATGGGGGGTTGGAAGGGAATCATCGACGTGGCAGCATTTGTGAACCATTACTACGACATGATCGAATTTGCGTTTGGTATCTACAATCCAGACTCCATTCCCTTGAGTTTGAATCCCAATAGCCCCGGGTATTTGTACAAATGGATCGGTTTCAAAGCAAGAAATGCCGAAGAAGCGCAGATCACGGGAATCGAGTTTTCATTCAATTCTGAAGGTAAAATAAAAGAGGTTGAATTGCGAAGTTTGATTGGTTACACCTACATGAATCCAAGGTCATTGAACTTCGACCCGAACTATTTACTTTCCTCGTCGGATGCCTTGAGTGGATTACTCAAATACCGTTTTAATCACCTTTTTCGCTTGGACGTGCAAGCTGGATACAAGAAATTTACCTTGGGGATTTCCTCGCGCTACAACAGCTTCATGAAAAACATCGATGCTATTTTTGAAGAAAACATTGCTGGAACCGAAATTTTGCCTGGACTAAAAGAATACCGTGCCAACGATCAAAGTGGCAGTTTGGTGTTCGATTCACGCATTAGTTATGAGTTGAAAGATCAATACACCATTGCCTTTATTGTGAACAATGCGATGAATACCGAATATTCAAGCCGACCAGCAGATGTGCAACCACCGAGACAGTTCATGTTGCAAGTGCGATTTAAGTTGTAGAGTTTAGTGGTGAACTTCCTGAGGTTTGGCGAAAGGCGCGCAGAAACAATCGTCTACCTCATGCTTTAAATTTTCAGCAAAAGATTCGTCTTTGCACTGAACAAATCCCTTTTAAAGGAGCAAGTGTATAATCAGATGACCATTCATGATATTTTTGATTCTGTGTAGTTCGTGTAGGTGTGCGTATTCGCAACGAACGGCGAAATCTTCGTGAGCATTTGCTCTTCTATGGGGTAATACATGCGTCCGCTCGCGGTCCAATCGGCGTAAAGAATTCGAATAGCAGCCTGCTACGGTGTGCTCATCGTTTCATTTGTCCAATGATTTACTCGCTATATCGGGCAAAGTAATTTTCCATAGAAATGTATTATTCGGGGTAAAAGTGAAGTAAATGTGCAAAAATCGCACACAAAAGCTCCATTTTTCGTTTGAGTAAAAATACAAACCCCATGATGAGTGGCTTGGGCTAATAACAGAAAAAAACGGATCACATTCCTTCATTCTAGGATTTCTAAACGATTTACTTAGTGCTTGTTGCGGGGATGAAAGGAAATAATGGCCTCTTTGAGGAATTGCTGATCGAGGTGCGTATAGATCTCCGTTGTGGTGATAGATTCGTGTCCCAACATCTCTTGAATTGCCCGAAGGTTGGCTCCTCCCTCGAGCAAATGCGTTGCAAATGAATGACGGAAAGTGTGCGGCGATACGGTTTTTTTAATTCCCGCTTTTTCTGCTAAATTTTTGATGATCGTGAAAATCATGACGCGTGTTAATTTGGCCCCGCGGCGATTTAGGAACACGTAACTTTCGTTTCCATGGGATATTTTTTGGCGATTTCGAATGGAAGTCGTGTAGATATCAATTTCTTTTTTCACACTCGGACTCACGGGCACGAGTCGTTGTTTGTTTCCCTTTCCAATGACACGGATGAACCCTTCGTCAAAGAAAAGCTGTTCGAATTCGAGGTTGACGAGTTCCGATACACGCAATCCACAGCTGTACAAAGTTTCGAGAATGGCTTTGTTACGGTGACCTTGATCGGTGCTCAAATCGATCGCATCAATGAGCGCATCTATTTCTTCAATAGAGAGTACTTCGGGCAATTTCCGTCCGATACGTGGGGTTTCAACAAGCTCGCTCGGGTCGATTTTTATTTCGCCTTCAAGTAACAAAAAGTAGAAGAATTGTTTGATTCCGCTAATGATCCGCGATTGCGTGCGTGCCGAAAGTCCGAGTTCATAGAGTTCGGTCACAAACTTTTTGAGGTGCGCGGTGGATACTTCCGTTGGGGATAGGTTAAGCGGTTCGCAAAAATCCATTAATTTTCGGACATCGTTTTGATACGCGAAAATGGAATTCTCCGCGAGGCCTCTTTCTATTTTCAAGAATGAAACAAAATCCTTAATATAGCGGTTCCAAGACTGCACTATGCGATTATTGATTATTAATGGACCAAATTTAAATTTAATTGGTCAACGCGAGAACGAAATATACGGGAATCAATCCTTCGAGGACTATTTCGTGGGCTTAAAATCACGTTCGGGTGCAGAATTATCGTATTTCCAATCGAATGTGGAGGGAGAATTGATCGATGCGCTTCAAAAGTCGGATCACGATGGAATAATTTTCAATGCTGGTGGTTATACCCATACGAGCGTTGCGTTACGCGATTGCGTGAAGGCGATTTCGGTTCCTGTGGTGGAAGTGCACATTTCGAATATCGCTGGACGGGAAGAATTTCGGCATGTTTCGTTGATTTCGCCTGTGGCGGAGGGGTGTATTTTCGGATTTGGTTTGGTTTCGTATGATTTGGGGATTGAGTATTTTCTGAAGAAGAACTAGTCAGCATTTTTCGTAGCACGAAGCTAAAGGTTCTGTCCCACTTGGTCTAGAATATTGGCCTTACAAACGATTGTCCGCGTTCTCGATGGGAGTGGCATCCTCCACTTTGCTATAGCGAAGTGGAGATAAAACGGACAGCGCGTTAAAACGCCCAAAGAAAAAGGGAAAGTCAGTTTTCGCTACTTCCCAGATGATACTCCACTAAATGATTGTTGAATCAACGAAAATTCCTTGTATTTTTGATCATCAAAAGAAAGCAGCATGAGTGCACCAAATTGGAATACAGTTAAGGAATACGAGGACATTACGTTTAAACATGCGGATGGCGTTGCGCGCATTGCGTTCAATCGTCCAGAGGTGCGGAATGCGTTTCGACCAAAAACGGTTGACGAATTATTGGATGCACTGATTATTTGCCACGAAAGTCAGGAAATAGGCGTGGTTTTACTCACGGGCGAAGGTCCATCACCGAAAGATGGCGGCTGGGCATTTTGTTCGGGTGGCGATCAACGCGTACGCGCAAAACGAGGCTACGCTGGATTGGATGGCGTGAACAAGTTCAATATTTTGGACGTTCAACGCCAAATTCGTTTCATGAATAAAGTAGTGATCGCACTCGTTCCAGGCTGGGCAGTAGGCGGTGGACATAGTTTACATGTGGTTTGTGATCTGACCATTGCAAGTAAGGAACATGCGATTTTTATGCAGTCGGATGCAAATGTTGCTAGTTTTGATGGTGGATTTGGATCGGCGTACCTGGCTAGACAAGTTGGACAAAAACGCGCACGCGAAGTCTTTTTCTTGGAGC
>CALFOS010000085.1 GCA_937919725.1 uncultured Fluviicola sp.
CTTGGAATCCAGAAATTGCAACGAGTGTGGTCAAAAACTGTTGGGGCGGAAAGACCAAAAATTTTGTTCGGATCACTGCAGAAACAGCTTCAACAATCGTCAAAATCAAGACGCAACGAAGTACATCCGAAGAATTAACAACATTTTGCGGAAAAACAGACGAATTTTGGCCGAGCTCAATCCGAAGGGAAAAATCACGCTCGATGGCATTCGCTTAGGGGAAGAAGGCTTCAATTTTCACTATTTCACGAATACGTACATCACGAAAAAGGGCGGCGTGTATATTTTTTGCTACGATCAGGGATACTTGAAATTGGATGGCGATCAATATATGTTGGTTCATAAGCAGGATTATGTGATGTGAGAGGAGATTGTTGTACTAGTTGGATGATTGATGTGCTTCGCACTTGGATTGTTTTCACTTCGTCGAATCCAAAAAATCCGACTAATCCAACTTAAAATCCACATGAAAATGGTCGTCGTGCACCGAATTGATTAGGGGCGATAGGTTTAGTACGATGTAAATACCGCTTTTCTTCAAGATTTTTCCATTTTCTGTTGCGAAGAGTTCGTCTTTTAAACTGGTGTTGATTATCACTTTTTGGATCGTGAGTCCGTTGGTTTTTGCCGCTTTTTGAAGTTGGAGAATGTGTAAGGCGATGGTGTTGAAATCCAACTCGATTGTCGGGTCTTCCGAATATCTTCCATTTTCATCGAAGGTGAGCATGTAGTGGTTTGCGCCGAGATCATCCAAGCCGTAATATGCATTTCCGTTTTGGAGTTTGGGCATCATAAAGTCTACGCTGAGTCCGTTCTGGTGCGTACGATGCGGAAACAATTGTCCGCCGTGTATGTGTGAGCACTCCATGATGCAAAAATGTCTTTCTGGGTGAAATGATTCTAGTTCGGTATAAGCTCCAAGTACCGTTTTTAGGACTTTTTCATGCATAAATCCGCGGGACGAGAGATAACTCAGCGAGTCGAAATAATGGTAGTTTTTCCCTGAAAACGGAATCAATCGACCGTTTTTGAGTGTGCCGTTGGAAACTGTTCCGTCTGAAATGGAGGGCGAGCGAACGGTGTCGTTGTTATGGTAAAATTGATCAACCGTGGAAAGCACGATTTCTTCTGTCGGTTCGTCTTCCGGGGTTGAAGGTTTGATTTGAGCCGTACAGCTTCCTAGCGTCGACAAAATAGTGAGGGCAAAAAGTATTTTCATGTTGTGCATAGAGCAAATTGCATACCACATTATTTTTTAAAGAATCTTCCCCAGACCTTTTCCTTCGAAATAACTTTTACACCAACTTTTCACTTCAAAAGGTGGAAATCATATACCAAATAGTGCGCGATCGGTTCAAACTCCAGCGTAGTACGCTTTGTTTTTATCGGTTTCTGAGAGCTGGACTTCAATTCCAAATTTAGGATCTAATTTTACGCGAAGAATGTTCCAAATCACCCGAGCTATGTTCTCTGTGGTGGGGTTGATGCCTTCAAATTCGATGCAATCCAAGTTTAAATTTCGGTGGTCGAAGCGTTCGATAATGTGCGCGACAATGACGGATTTTAGTTCTTTCAGATCGATCACGAAGCCAGTTTCTGGATCAATTGCACCTTCTATCCACACCTCCAAAACGTAATTGTGACCGTGGTAATTGGGATTGCTGCACTTACCGAAAACGTCTCTATTTTTCTCATCACTCCACTCTTTTCGAAATAATCGATGGGCAGAATTAAATGTTTCGCGTCGACAAACTTTCATTATTTTTTCTTTTGAGTTTCACGCCCGCGTCGAATCCCGATTAACGTTACATCGTCCGTTTGTGGTTGGTTTAACATCCATTGATCGAATTCGGCTTCTATCATTATACGTTGGTCGGGCAGACTCAAATTCACATTTGCTTCCAACAATTCGAGCATGCGTCGGAACGAATATTTTTTATTCTTTGGTCCACCAAATTGATCTTGGAATCCATCTGAAAAGAGGTAAACAGTATCTTTTTGCTTGAGTTTTGTGTATTGGGTGAGATAACCCGAGAAATTTTTCGGTTTTCGATCGCCAATGTGTTCGCTGTTGCCTTTGAAAATCGTGAATTGATTTTCGCTATGAATCACGAAGCGCGAGCCAGCGCAAGCATAGGAGATTTCTTCTTTTTTCTCGTCGATAATGCACACAGTGATTTCCATTCCATCGGCCAATTGAGCATCGCCCGAGGTGCCAAAATACTCTTCCAATCGCGTATCTAATTCTGTGAGAATTCTTCCTGGCTCCGTTAAACGCGATTCGAGAACGATTTTGTTGAGTAGGTTGATGCCGAGCAAAGTCATAAATGCGCCGGGAACCCCATGCCCCGTGCAATCTCCCAAAACAAGCACGAGTTTATCGTCAATTTTTCGCATCCAGTAGAAGTCGCCCGAAACGATATCTTTTGGACTGAACATGATGAAATGATCCACAAAATACTCGTCGAAGGATCGTTCATTTGGCAGAAGGTTGAACTGGATTCGCTGCGCGTAGTTGATGCTCGCGGTGATGTCGTCGCGTTGTGAAACGATGAGTTTTTGCTGTTCGCGAACAGCTGTGATGTCGCGCGCCAAGGAAATAAATCCTTTGATGTGATGTTTGGTGCCGGGCGAATAAATAGTATTCACGTACTGGCCGATCCAAATTGTTTCGCTACTTTTCGTGAGAATTGGCAGTTCGCGGTACGAGCTCGCCTTGCGCTCCCTAAAATGCGCGCGATAGAAATAATCGACTTCTTCGCGGTAGTATGGGTGCACCGTTTTTAGAGAATCGGTACCGATGAGTTCTTCCTTCGAATAGCCGGTCCGCTCAAGAAATGTTTTGTTGAGAAAAACGAAATTTCCGTTCAAATCAACTGTAAAAATAAGATCTTCAACATTTTGAACTAGCATTTCGTAAGTGTTCTGCAATTCAATTCGCTCGGAAACATCCTGACCAATTATCACATGGGTATTCTCCGAAAATCGTTTGTACGACCATTCCATCCATCTCACCGTTTGTTCGGCATCTGCCATTGGGATTAGGTATTTTTCCCCCTCTTCAAATTCTACCGTGGCATCATAATCTCTGTATTTCTCGTCGAAAGGCACAAAGGTATTGAGGAATGAAATTTTGTTATTAACGAGCTCTTCGTGTGTGGTATCAGCAAATTGCGAGATGTTTTCACTCACATAAGTTATCGTTCCATCACCACGATAGGCAACTACCGGGAAGTTTCCACGGTTGATTATACCGGAAATGAACATCAATTTTTCGAGGGAGTTGTAACGCAAATAGGTATTGATGATCAACAATCCGATCCCAGCCACGATGGCAATTATGAAATGAATTTTGGAGTATATCGGTTCTTCGATGTAAATAACACACAAGATGGAAAGTAAGAAAACAACGATTCCAAAAGCTACTGTGTTAATTATTCTGTTCAGCAAAAATGGAGCAACAGATATGGTGAGAATCACTCCCATCAAATGGAAGGGATGCAAATGCGATAGATAGAGTTCCAAGAAAAAATGAAGAGTGATCACATATACACCTATCGACAAAAGGTATTTGTACATGTACTCCATGCCATTTTTCTTCGCGTGGAGAGAAATGATGTAGAGCGTTAGCATCACGAAACCAACAAAAAGTATCGGGCCAAGATGCATGGGTAAGGAAGGTACCAAATAACTCCCGAGCAAATGAGAAGCAGTGGAGATGACTGTTCCAAAAAGCAGTGTGGTGGGGGCCATTTGAATGTGTAGTTCGGTATCTTTGGTGCTGAGGAGTCGCGTAGAATCGTAACGTTTGCCATACACAAGCAACACAATGTTGAGCATAAGCACAATGAAAACGAAGGCGATAATGAACCATTTGGAACTCCAAATAGGCAATTCTACCTCAAACGATTGCGCAGATGGCTCGCTAAAAATAATTCCGTCGTGAGACGAGCATACTTCTAAGGTATAACTGCCCGAACTGAGCTCGTGAAGGCGGATGAACTTGTTTTTATTGATGTTGATCCACTTGTCTCCAAGTTCTTTAATTCGGTAGCGGTAATAGAGCGTTGCGATTTTCGGGTTGTTAACGTGCAGGCTAAATGCGCGGGATGTTCTAAGTTCTGGATCGGAAATATTAGAAATGATCGGAGGTAAGGGAGCGGATAAATTTTCTAAGATGTCCGTGTTTATCAAGTATAATCCTTCAATTGTTCCTATATAAATGCTGTTGCCAATTTGATACTGCGAACGCATGTGCGTTTCATACCCATCGAATCCTGTTCCGCCTGAATAGTTCTGAATGTTCGATATTTTACCGATTGCGTTCAATTTCAGGATAGTAACACCTTTGTTTGAGCCAACAATTAGATTTCCGTATTTATCTGCGTTGAGCGTGTAGCAAACCGAAGATGGAGCATATCGAACATTATTTATTTGAATCACTTTGCCATCTACAATTCCGACTAAGCCTTCCTCCAATGAAAACCATAAATTTCCATACGCATCCATTGCCGAAACTCCGCAGTAGGAACCTAAATCTAGGTGAATGCGATTAAATTTTTTATTTTTCTTATTGAACCTGATAATCCCATCATTCGATCCAAAATAAACATCATCTCCGTTGAATGTTGTTTGGGAGGTATATATGTAGTCGGAAATTGTTTTTGATGTTCCGTAAATAATTTTCTTTTGAGTTACAATGTTATAACGGTAAAGTCCTTTGCCGCGAACGCTATACCAAAGATCGAAACCGTCTTCGTGGATGAAAGAAATGTTTTCACCTTCTTCGAAAAATGACTCGAACGGGTTTGCGCTACTTGGATTATACTTCTTTATTCCATCATTGGTGGCTAAATACGTCGTACCCTTAATTTCGCAACTTCCGTATAAGCGAATGTCGTGAAAGATAAGATTGGCATGTTCTTCAATTTTGCCGACAAACGTTCCGGAGGTCATTAGGCTGAGAGCAACTTCGGAATTGTTGTGAGCAAGCGGAAAGCCAATATCGGGGGAGGTGAAGAGTTCACTCAGTTGTACTTTCGTAAATGGTTCGATGGAAATTTTGAACACGCCTGTGAAACCAGAACTCACCCAAAACTCCCCGTTATTGCCAATCATTATCCCGTCGGGAACCTGAAACGGTTCGAGGTAATTATGTGCTATGCGTGTGAATGAGTCGGCTTTTTCAGTGAAAATATTTCCAAAGTTGGTGATCAATACGCGAATGTTTTGCTTCGTGCTAAAATCCGCAGCGATCGCGAATTCATTTTCGCGAAAGAGTTTGTCATGTCCACGTTCCTTAATGGATAAAATTTTGCCTGTAGGTGAAAATTTTATACTGATCCTCTTTGTGTAAGTTCCGTCGTAGAGTAACAAATGATCAGATTGATACCAGCCAAAATGGTACTCATTCATATCGGCAACATCTTTAGCTGCTGGATCGTTTTTTAACTCAGAAAAGTTGTCTTCGGTAAAGCGGAAAACTCCTTGATTGCAAGTCATAATGGAACCGTGAGGCGTTTCAATCACCTGGTAAGCAGGTTGTTTTTGTCCCGGAAGGAATCTCTTCACAAGTTTTTCCTTGCCATTTTTATACATGGAAATTCCATTTGTCCCAACGAAATAAAGCGTGGAACCTTGAACGATGATTCTGTCTCCATCCCCTTTCTTAATGTTGATATCATCGAGGCGAACGAAGGTGTGATCTTTTCGGGAATATTTTCGGTAGCCATAGTACGCCGTAGCCACATAAATATAGTCGCCACGGGATACCAAATCGTTGAAATGAAAGTTGTTTTGATCGCTGTTTAGATGAATTTCTTCGAATTTTTTCCCGTCGAAACGAATCAGTGCTGTACCGTCGGTTCCAATCCAGAGATAACCATCTTCTGATTGTGTGAAGGAATTAATTTTCGCCATCGATAAGCCATCTCGGTGTGTGTAGTTTTGGAACGTATACAACTGGGCACTCGCTTGAATACCGAATAGCACAAAAAGAATGAGTAGAAAATTAGCTTTCAAATTCGCTCAGTTCTGAATTTCGTTTGACGGGTCAAGATACAAAAAACTTCGAAGAAAGGAGGAAAGATCAGGCTACAACTCGAATTCTGTCTTTCACTTGCTTTGCGATGTGCTTTGCGTCCTCTAAATTCTTGTGAGCCACAGTGATATGGCCCATTTTTCGGTTCGGTTTCGTTTCGCGCTTTCCATACAAATGAATGTGAACTCCGGGAAGGTACATCACGTCTTTTAATCCTTCGAAGATCGCATCGCCTGAATGACCTGGCTCGCCGAGTAAATTGATCATGGCTCCTGAGCGAATCATTTCGGTGGAGCCGAGTGGCAAATTAAGAACCGCGCGCATGTGTTGTTCAAATTGAGAAGTCACATTGCATTCAATGGTGTGATGCCCACTGTTGTGCGGTCGAGGCGCCACTTCGTTCACCAAAAGTGTGCCGTCAGAAAGTAAGAAAAGTTCTACAGCCAAAATACCCACCATGTCGAAAGCAGTGATTACTCTTATGGCAAGTTCGGTGGCATTTTTCTCAATTTCTGGTAAAATATCTGCTGGAGAAAACAAGAAAGCGACGAGATTTGCCTCATTGAATTCGCATTCCACCGTTTGATAAACTGCCGTTTCGCCAGCTTCATTTCGCGCCACAATCACCGACAACTCTTTGACGAAGGGAACCAATTCCTCCAAAATGGATGGAGCCTTGAACACTTTCGCTAAATCGGCTTCTGTTCGAACCAATTCTACCCCTCGCCCGTCATATCCGCCCGTGCGAAGCTTGTGTACGAAAGGAATTTTGGACGCGTAAAAATCGGCTGCTGTGCTCTCCGTCGTCAACCCAAAAGCAGAACTTGGAATGTTATTAGCTGCGTAAAACTGCTTCTGAAGCCCTTTGTCTTTGATGATTTCCAACACACGTGGCTGTGGAAACACTTTCTTTCCTTGAGACTCCAAAACCTTGAGTGCGTCTATATTTACATTCTCAATTTCCACCGAAATCACATCTTTATCTTCTCCAAACTGAAGTACATCATCGTAGCTCTGAATGTTGCCAACGGTATGCGAAGTGGCAATTTGAGCACTCGGATCAGTCGCATTGCCGTCCATCGTGTGCACATGAATGTCATAACTGATCGCTTCTTGAATCAACATTCTACCGAGTTGACCACCTCCCAAAATTCCGAAGCGGTGTGCTGAACCGATCACTTCTTTTTCCATTCAGCAAAGATACGCTCATTTTTTTTTCAGGAAGCTGAAATCCTTAATTTGTTCGGTTATGTTGCTCAGAAAATCGTACTTTTGCAGATCAAATAGTAAAAATGTGATTCGAGTATTAGACAAATCTTTCGAAGTTTTTATCACCAAAGAAGAAATCCAGCAGGAAATCGGAAGATTGGCGGAAAAAATCAACGCGGATTATAGTAATAGCGACCTTGTGTTTCTCTCCGTGCTCAATGGCGCCTTCATGTTTACAGCCGACTTATTGAAGAGCATTTCGCTAGATTGTGAAGTTTCCTTCGTTAAAATGAGCTCCTATTCCGGTGTCGACTCGCGCGGACAAGTGGATGAATTGATCGGACTAGGAAATAACTTGGCAGGGAAGGACATCATCATTGTTGAGGACATTGTAGATACGGGCATCACGATCGACAAAATCAAATCATTGCTCGAACCAGAAGGCGTAGCATCTGTAAAAGTATGCACGCTTCTCTATAAACCAGATGCATTCAAAGGAAACGAGAAACCAGATTATGTTGGCTTCTCCATTCCAAATGCTTTTGTGGTTGGTTATGGCCTAGATTACAACCAGAAAGGAAGAAATCACGATACAATTTATCAAATTCGCGAACAAAAAAAGCATAGGACTAGTATGTTGAACATCGTACTTTTTGGACCTCCAGGAGCTGGGAAAGGGACGCAGTCGGAACGACTTATAGAACAATATGGATTGATTCACCTTTCTACAGGAGATATTTTCAGAGCAAACATTAAAGGTGAAACGGAGTTGGGCGTGTTGGCGAAAACTTACATCGATAAAGGGCAACTTGTGCCAGATGAGTTGACAATCAACATGTTGAAGGCGGAAGTATCGAAACAAAGCGATCCGAAGGGATTTATTTTTGACGGATTTCCGCGTACGATTGCACAAGCCGAAGCCCTGGATGCGCTCCTAGCGAGTATAGAAACGTCCATAACCGCAATGATTTCGTTGGACGTAGATGAGGCCGAATTGAAAGACCGGCTCGCAAATCGCGCAAAAACAAGTGGAAGACCAGACGATGCAAATCCAGATGTGATCCAAAATAGAATTGACGTTTACAAAAATGAAACTGCGCCCGTGAAAAGATTTTACGAGCAGCAAGATAAATGGGTGATGATTAACGGAATTGGCACGATCGATGAGATCACCGAACGCCTTTTCGCAACAGTTGATTCACTCTAAGAAATAAGAATAAGTTCTTCGTAATTAAATATGTTTCGCGATGCCATCTGATAACTTTGTTGATTACGTAAAAATTCATTGCACCTCTGGAAAAGGGGGAGGAGGTTCTTCGCACTTTCGTCGCGAAAAATACATTCCGAAAGGTGGACCCGATGGTGGTGATGGCGGCAGAGGCGGACATGTATACTTGCGCGGAAACAAACAAATGTGGACTTTACTCCATCTCAAATTTTCGAAACACATCAAAGCTGGACATGGCGTACACGGTGCGGGTCAATTAAAAACAGGCGCCGAAGGCGAGGATAAGTACATTGACGTGCCGCTTGGAACGATAGCACGCGATGTGGAAACTGGCGAAATTCTCTTTGAAATTACAGAAGAGGGTGAGGAGGTAATTATCCAACGAGGTGGACGCGGTGGACTTGGAAACAACAATTTCAAATCGTCAACCAATCAAACGCCACGCTTTGCACAAGCAGGCGAAGATGGTGCCGAAGGATGGAAAATTCTCGAACTGAAATTGCTCGCGGATGTTGGATTAGTTGGCTTTCCAAATGCTGGGAAAAGCACCTTGCTATCCGTTGTTTCTGAGGCAAAACCGGAAATTGCGAACTATCCGTTTACAACGCTGCGTCCGAATTTGGGCATCGTGAAATACCGCGATTACCGTTCTTTTGTAATGGCAGATATTCCAGGAATTATTGAAGGTGCACACAAAGGAAAAGGACTTGGACTGCGCTTTTTGCGCCACATCGAACGAAACTCGTGTTTGCTATTCATGGTAGCTGCGGATAGTGATGATATCAACAAAGAATACGACATATTGCTCGGCGAACTTCAGGCGTATAATCCTGATTTGATGCACAAAGAACGCATTTTGGCAATCTCGAAATCGGACATGCTCGATGATGAACTGAAAGCAGAAATTGAAAAAGAATTGCCAAAAAAGGTGAAAACGATTTTTATTTCTTCCGTGGCACAAACGGGACTCGTCGAACTCAAAGACCTTATTTGGAAAACCCTCACCGATGATTGAGTACTTGGAATCCATAGATCTTGCAATTGTTCAGATGGTAAATGGCTGGAACACGCCGTTTTTAGATGAACTGATGTGGATCGTTTCAGGTAGAATAACATGGATTCCACTTTACATTTTTCTCATTTATCTGGCAATCAAGCAAAGCGGCTGGAAATTGGGCTTGCTTTTCGTTGGGGGAGTGGCGCTTTCTGTCGTGCTCGCTGATTTCATCTCTACGCAGTGCATGAAAGAAGTGATCCAACGCTACCGACCGTCGCACAATTTAGCGATCAGAGATCATCTACACTATTACCAACTCGGTTGGGGCGATTATTACATCGGCGGCAAATTTGGCTTCGTTTCTTCGCATGCAGCAAATTTTTTCGCGATCGCTA
This sequence comes from uncultured Fluviicola sp., assembly GCA_937919725.1. Classification (GTDB taxonomy): domain Bacteria; phylum Bacteroidota; class Bacteroidia; order Flavobacteriales_D; family Crocinitomicaceae; genus UBA4466. The sequence continues at coordinate 9,870 of CALFOS010000085.1, forward strand.
TCTTCTCAATATCCTTCCTCATCAACTTCAAACAGTGGATCGCTCCACTCCTCATTTTTATCGCCGTACTCGTTTCATTCAGCCGAATTTACTTGGGTGTGCATTATTTCTCGGATGTATTCGTGGGTGCTTTGGTGGGAATAGGAATCTCCTTGTTGGTCTACCACTTCATCTTTTTGAAATTTCACCAGCGAATTAAACCCGCATGACCTATCTCTTCGTTTTTCTTGGAGGCGGTTTGGGCTGTCTCACACGATTTGGTTTGGGCCAACTAGTGAACCATTGGGTGAAATCGCCTTTTCCCTTCGGGACGTTTCTTTCCAACATGTTCGCCTGTGCTTTACTCGGGCTTTTTGTGATCTGTACCCGCCAATATACTGAGCAGGAATCGTGGATTCAACCGTTACTTATTGTCGGGTTTTGCGGAGGATTTAGCACCTTCAGTGCGTTCAGCAACGAATCTGTTCAGTTGATTGATCAAGGGAACTATTTCGTTGCGGCGCTCAATATTCTCATTTCTGTGGGAGTTGGAATGGCACTCATTTTCTTGATCAGAAGCAAAGCTTAATTCTTCGGATGAAACTCTTCTGGTAATACAGACTTTAGCTTTTCAATAAGTTCCGTTCGTCGTGCTGCAAATTTTGAAATGTCGGTTTTGTTCAGTACACCTTTCTTGGTGAATTCCTTGAAATTGATCATCCAAATGTACGTGCAGAGGCCAAAAACACCAATTAGTACGTAGTAAAGGAATGACAACCACCAACTCGGATAAACGAAGGCGTGAAAGAGGAAAATGAAGGGAATACTATACAATCCCATCACGATTTGCCCCAGGATGAGTTTAACGGATCCGTAAAACACTTTTCGCTTGAACGATTTTTCCACAAAACGCTTCACGAGAATATATGGTAAGGCGAGGTGTAAAAAACCAAGTACGGCCATCGGAGCCAAAGCGAGCATCACACCAACTTCTTTAAGTCTGCTTCTTTCGGGATGTGCTATTTTCCAATAGAGAAACTGCTCCTCCAATTTGAATCGTTTCAGAAGTGCAAAATAATGTTCGCAATCGCTTTTCAATTCTTTCAATTCCTCGTTCATTTCAAAATCTTGCTTGTTGAGCCATTTGGCAAGCGAACGCGAATATTCCCATCTTTGCTTCAGCGATAATTTCCGATCAAAGTTGAAGGCATTCATTCCTCGACGCGCGAGAATCATGATGTTTTCATGAAACGGCGCATTTTCAGCTACTTCCACGTGTGTGATTTGTTCTTGGAGCAAGAACTCAATTCGCTTCGTAAGGTCTGCGATTACCCTATTCGGATTCACTTCGTACTCCTCGCGGTAATCATTCAGACAAATTTTATTTGACGTGGAGATCAATATATCGCTGCGCATTTGATTTGGGAGCGAATAGTTGCAACCAACCGCTGCCACGTATATTTTCTTCTTCCAATGGATTTTTTGAAGAGTGTCGAACCCAATCCGCACCGCACCTTTTTTGATCGGCTTCAATCGGCGGATGAATACGTCATCTGTAAATCCTTCGCCAAAAATAAGCAAGTTTCGTCCGTATTTTAGCACACGTGAGCAAGTGGCAAACACTGCTTCGTTTTTCGCTTTGGTATCTTCGCCATCTTGTTGACGGTAAATCGGGAGCATATGACTTGCCCACAAAAGAGGGTTTGTGAGCGGTGTGAATACATCCGATCGCGTCATAAAAAACACAATTGGTCTCCGTAACGCAGCCACCACCAATGGGTCCATAAACGAAGCAGAATGATTGCTTACGTAAATAGTTCGTCCACCGAATTTCTTCGGACTGTTGAGGATTTTCTGACGTGGATAAAATACGCGAAGGGTGTATTTTAGGGTGAAAAAGAGGATGAGGTAAATTAAACGCATGGGATCTGATATTCGTATCGATGAGCAGAGTGGAACAGGTTCTTATTCTGCAGATTGTTTGATTTCTTTGGCTGTGTTCCGATTTCTGCCTATGTAAAATCCGAGTTGAAGTTCGTGTGTGCCATTTGAACCTTTGCGCAATGGACCGATTCCGAGTTCGTAACCGTAAGACGCATAAATGTTTTTTACGATGTTTGATCCCAACTGGAACGTAAGCGCATTACTTGTGCGGTATTGAAAAGCGAACCACGTGCTATTGTTGTAGAGAATTCGCGCTCCGAAATCACCTGAGAACGGACTGTTTTCCGCAAATTTTGCCACCACTGTTGGTTCGATTGAAAATTCTTCATTGAGTTCGAACTGGTATTTAGCCACTATGAAATAGTGCCGGTTGTAGTTGCTTTCTGTTACCACATTTTGTAACACCACGGAATTTCTTAAAAGTTGCGCAGTGGACACTCCAACAAAGAATTTTTCACTATAAAAAACGATTCCGGCATTTGCGTCGAGGATGTTTTGCGTCGAGGTATTTCCCAAAAATTGACTGTATGCTGCATCATCTTGCTGAAAAAGAACTACGCGCTCTTGTAAAACACCCAAATTGCTCCATCCCAAGCCAATTCCTGCGCCAAAGTTGATTGTTTTTGTGAAGGGAAGATGAAAAGCATAGCTTCCGTAAACGGAGGTTTTAACGAAGGGTCCGATTGCGTCAAACAAAGCTTTTCCACCTGCAATGTGCTTCATTTTTCCAACCGTGCGCTTCGGATTTTGAAACAACATGGCATTGCTCGGATTGAATTCCTTGAGAACTTTGTCCGTCTCTTTTCCAACACGGAATTCGCTATGTCCAACCAAAGTAAACGAACGAGGTCCGCCGGTGTATCCCGACCATTGATTTCGAGAGAGAAGTTCTACCTGAGATACATCCGAAAGTCCTCCAGCCGCAGGATTCAGCATGAATGGATTGCTCGCCATGCTCAAATAATGTCCTTCTTGCTGTGCGCTCATCTCCAAAGAAAAGCAAAGCATCGATGAGAGCAAGAGAAAGGTGAGTGGATGAAATGTATTTTTCATGTTTTCCAATTAACGAATGATACTTATGTCGCCTGTGTAGACTGTTCCGTCGGCATCGTTCAATTCTATTCTGTAGAAATAGGTTCCCAATGGCAATGGTTCACCTTTAAATGTTCCGTTCCATGCTTCGGCATATCCGACCGATTCAAACACCACGGAGCCCCAACGATTAACGATTGTAACGCGGCAATCGGGATAAATTAATTCCAAATATTCGATCACGAAGAGGTCATTTTTTCCGTCATAATTCGGAGTAATCACCGTTGGGAATGCAGAATCGAAACCGTTGCACACACTCACGACAATCATCACTGTATCTGATTGCGTCGGACAATTTGGGTTCGATACTTCCCAAACAATGGAGTTGAGACCGTTCTGCAAATTGTTCACAGATGTTTGTGAAGAATAAAGATCATCAATCAATCCTCCACCGGAAATGAAATGCCAGTAACCAAACTGTTCTGCTAGAAGTGGATTTGCGATCAATTGAACCGAACCATTTTCGATGCAGATCGCTGAATCTGAAGCATTGGTGTTTCCACTTGAAAAGAATACCGCAACGCTGTCTGTTGTGCTCGGACAAGATCCGTTCGTAACCGTCCATGTGAAAGTATACCAACCATCATTGGGGAGATTGGCGGTGGTGATGTTCGAACTCGCCAGTGCGATAGTTGTTTGCGGTGAGACGGTCCAAATTCCCGAACCAATGCTTGGCGCGGTAGCAACAAGATTCACGGTGTTATTCGAGCAAGAATAAATCGTGTCGGCTGCTATACTTGTTGGCAACGGGGCTTCGTTTCGAATCACAACTATACTGTCGCTGAGCGATCCGCATTGAGCTGTTGAAATCGTCCACACATACACGTTCGTTCCAAAGGCAATGTTGTTCAATCCCGTCAAATTCGCAAATTCATTATTGAAAACACCCTGCCCACTCGATACTGTCCAAATTCCTGTTCCTGATGTTGCTGGATCAGCGGTGAGAATTGTTGTACTACTTGAACACAAATCCATCGTATCCATAGCTATGTTTGCCACTGATGGATATTCCAACACTTCTATTCTAAAATTACAGCCTTGCGAATTCCCGGAGGTATCAATGGCTTCGTAGGATAAAATGGTGATTCCAATTGGGAAAGTGCTTCCTGAGCTAAACCCTGTCACATCAGTTTGAACCAAAGTTGCTCCGCAATTGTCCGCGTAGCTTGGAAGGGAGTATAAAACCACGGGATCGCAGGATACAATATCATTTGGGCACGTGATCGTTGGTGCGAGAGTTTCGGTCACAATTAAATTAAAGGTACACGATGCTGAATTTCCTGCTGCGTCTAACACGGTCACAGTTATCGGGTTCGTTCCAACGGGAACACTCGCTCCGACGGGTGGACTTTGACTGAAGGAATAATTGGGACAATTGTCTGTGATTAGCGTAAGCGGAGCATAATTCGGAAGCGTGAAATTGCACGACGTTCCTGCACTCGCATTGGCAGAAGTGGGACAGGTAATAGTTGGTGGTGTAATATCATTTGGTGAAATAGAAGTGATGCATGTCGTTGAATTACCATTTTCATCAGTGAGTGTGATCAAAACAGGCGTGATTCCGCTTTCGGGCGTTCCAGCAACTGGATTTTGACTGATCGTCATATTGGCAAGTGCCGAGCAGTTATCCGCTCCTCCTACCAGACCTGTGATACTCGGAATAGCATATCCACAACTCGCATCAATCGCTACAACTTGATCACTCGGACAAACAACCGAAGGGTTAATGGTGTCGTTGAGAACCACGTTGAAGATACAATTCGATGAATTTCCTGCTTCGTCGGTCGCTGTAAGTGTTACCAAAATGGTCGTTGAAATGGTTGTTCCTGCAACAGGATTTTGCGTAAGAGTGATTCCCATTCCGCTCGAACAATTGTCGGAAGTCGTTGCGAGTGGCATGTAGTTCGCAAGCGTAGCTTCGCAGTTCGCATCCACAATGGCCGTTTGTGTAGGTGGACATACATTGAAAATAGGATTTATCTGATCTTCCACCAATAAGTTGAATGAACAACTCGTTGAATTGCCAGCTGCGTCTTGAACAGTAATCGCGATTGTATGGTTTCCTGCCGTGAGTAAGGTTCCAGCTATAGGCAATTGACTATATGTCAACGATCCAAATGGTGTGCAATTGTCCGATCCAGTAGCCGAAGTTGTGAAATCAGCCAAACTGTAATCACAGCTCGATGTAGTACCAACTGTTTGATTTGCTGGGCAATTGATCGTTGGGTTTGTTTGATCGTTCACCGAAACGTTGAAATTACAGGTTCTCGTATTGCCCGCTTCATCTTGCACAGTCATTGTTACCATTTGCGTTCCACTAAATACTGTTCCTGCGGCAGGCGATTGTGTGATGATGTTGTTGCCGGGAGCAGAACAATTGTCGTTCTGAACCACCAGCGATGTGTAATTTCCAAGCGTAGCTTGACACGAAGTATTTCCAACTTCTTGCTGATCGCCAGGACAGATCGCCGTTGGTGAAATGGTATCAAGAATAGGAAGATAAAACACACACATGTCCGTATTTCCTGCCGAATCGGCTACGGTGAGGGTAATCGTTTCCAAAGCTGTTGGTCCAAGCAAAGTACCTGGCAATGGCGATTGAGTAACTGTAACCAGCGCCGAACAATTTTCGGTAATTGCCGCACCTAATGTGAAATCGGCTAGCGAGATGGTACAACTATTATCTACATATTGATTAATTCCCGTGGGACAAATAATGGCAGGAGCGATGGTATCGAATAACCAAGCGTTGAAGGTGCACGATTCATCACTTGGAACACCGCCGCTTACCGTAAGTGTAATCACTTGGTGTATGCTTACAACCGTTCCAGGCGCTGGACTTTGCGTCACTATTAAGCTGGAAAGTGGCGCGCAATTGTCCACCAAGACCCCGCCAGCAAAGTAATCGCCCAAAGTAAACAAGCAATCCGTTCCAACTGCTAAATTCGTGTCGGGTGGACAGGTGATGAGCGTTGGAATAGTATCCAAAGTTCGCATGATGAAGTTACATGTCGCGCTATTCCCTGATTCATCCGTAGCCGTCATGGTAATATTTGTCACCACGATTGCACCGTTTACAATCAATCCGGGCGCTGGACTTTGGGATACCGTAATATTGGAGGGCGAAGAACAATTGTCCGTTTTCACCACAAATGATGTGTAATCTGGAAGAACGCCGTTACAATTGTTATCCACATAACCGGTGGTATCTGCAGGACAAACAGGAACAGGAGGCGTCGCATCAATTATGTTGATGGTGAGAAAACACTGCGTGGAATTTCCAGCTTCGTCGGTGGCTGTTAGCGTAATGATTTCTGTGCTCCCAGGTCCAGTGGAAATCACAGTGAATTCAGGAATATCTTGTGTAACGACGATATCCATCGAATCGGTACAATTGTCGGACAAGGTGAATTCTGTTTTGGTATAATCACCAACTATTGCCAAACAACTTCCTCCTACTGGAAGCGCTATGGGAGAGAAACAATTGAAAGCGGGTGGTGTATTATCTGTTCCTGTTAAGCTCACATTATCAAAAGCCAATGGATTTCCAACAATTGTTATATCATCAAACGTAAATCGAAAGCCAAGCTCGAAGGAAGTTCCGTCTAATAAAGCTGGAAGAGCGGTGCTCGAAGTCGTCCAGCTTGTGGAAATAGGGAATGCTGATCCAAGGACAATCCATGTTGCACCGCCGTCTGTAGAGTACACCACTTCGGCAAAATCTTGTGCACTCGCACCATCAATTGAATAATCGTAACTCAATTGCAAAGCAGAAGCGCATGTCGCGTCTACGGTATGATGAGCGATGATAGAATGGGTTGTTCCAGGAGCAGCGTTCGCATAAGCAAATTGTTCAATTTCGCCGGGATTACAACCAGTAAGCGAACCTCCAAACGGAGAAACATACATGCTATTTATACCAGAGGTTGTTGTTCCGTTTCCGGCACAGGAAGTCGTAACCCAATCATTTTCTGAGAAATCCCCTGAGAATAACCAACTAGCACCTCCCGTTTCGAAAGTTTCGGATAAAAGCGTAGCTTGTGCAAAGGAAGAAGTTGATGCTAGGGCTACTAGCGAACATAAGAGCAACTTAATCATAATGAGATGCCGTTTTTTGGCCCGGTAAATATACTATTCTTCACTCATTTTTTTCTTGTCAATTCAGATTGATCTGCCCACAGTTGAATAGTTCACATGATAA
>CALFOS010000086.1 GCA_937919725.1 uncultured Fluviicola sp.
TCACATGATAAATGCTCATAACTTTTCCTGTTTTCGAAAAGTTCTAGGTTCGATTCGCACTAAATTTGTCTAAAATTTGATCCATGAAAAAGGTTGGTATTATTTGCGGCGGATTTTCCTCAGAATTCGATATTTCAGTGAAAAGTGCCACCACTATTCGGGATAATTTCCCTAATCAATTCGATCCTTATCTGATATACTTAACGCACGATGGTTGGGAAATCGAAGTAAATGGAACGAAATTTCCCTTTGACCCAATTCAGTTTTCTGCAAGCATCGGTGGAGTGATTATGAAAATTGATCTAGCGATAGTATACATACATGGTGATCCAGGGGAAAATGGAAAAATTCAAGCTTTCCTCGAAATGCAGCAAATTCCATACATCAATTCGGGACCGCTCGCTTCGGAACTGTCCTTCGATAAATGGTTTTGCAATCAATTTTTGAAAGGTTTTGGTATTCGCGTAGCCGATTCAATTTACCTGCGTTCTCAAAAGGAGGTGGTTGATGTCGACCAAATTATTTCGCGCCTCGGACTGCCCGTTTTCGTGAAGCCATGCGATTCGGGTTCGAGCTACGGCATCGCGCGGGTGGACGACATAGATCAACTTGCAGATGCAATTAATGGCGCGTTTCAAGAAGGAAGAACGGTGGTAATCGAAGCGTTTCTGAAGGGAACAGAAGTTACCTGCGGTGTTTATCGCACAAAAGCAGAAGTGCGCGCTCTTCCGTTGACAGAAATTGTTTCGAAAAAAGCATTTTTTGATTATGAAGCGAAATATTTGGGGTTGTCGGAAGAAATTACGCCTGCACGCGTTAGCGATGAAGTGACTGCAAAAGTTCAAGCCATATCCAAAGAAATTTATCAATTGATGCAACTTCGGTCCATTGTTCGCATCGACTTTATGGTGGTGGACGACGCACCCTTCGTGATTGAAGTGAACACAACGCCTGGATTTTCGTCAGAAAGTATCGTTCCAAAAATGATCAAATCAGCAGGCGGAACGATCAAGGAATTTTGGACAGAGATATTGGACGCGGAACGAGAAAATTAGTAGGTTGCGATCGAATTAAATACCACTTCCATCATGTCTACCAGAGCAGACGAAGAGCACGTTTGATTGTTCACAATCAGCGCAAAGGCATATTTTTTTCCGCTTGTTGAATTCACGTAGCCCGCGTAACTTTTGATACGTGTCATTGATCCACTTTTCGCGGTAATTTTACCATGTCCAGCTTGATCTTTGCAAATGTTCCGCATCGTGCCGCTTATTCCCGAAACGGGCAAAGATTCTTTGAAGCGCTTTCCATTCAAACTCGCATCCATCGACTTCAGCAAATTCGTAAAATTGCTCGCCGAAATGGCATTTGAACGCGAAAGTCCGCTTCCGTCATTTACTTGCATTCCGGTTGTCGACCATTTTCCTGACCAATATTTCTCGAGTTCGCTTAATCCTTTGTACGTGCTGCCATCACCGCCCTTGACATATCCAATGAGATTCACCAAATGCTCTGCAAATAAATTGATGCTCCACTCATTTGTTTTGTCAACGATTCGTCCAATCGTTTCTCCAGCATGCGTAAAAAGTAAAGTTCGTTTCGAGTACGTCCACGAAGCACTTTGAATTTCCATTGCGCGAGCGGTTTTCGAGCCACCCAACACGACAATTCCTCGCTCGCGGAGAATCTCTTGCAGCTCGAAGGCGAATTGTGACTCGGGGTCAGGCAAACTTCCCTTCACTACAAAAGCAGAACTTCCTGCGGGCAAGGTTCCGGTCACGAAGCGATCCATTGAGTAAGGCGCTCCATAAATATAGGCGTTGTCGCCGCCGCCAGAAGCAGATGATACATAATTGTGCACGACCATGTTTGGCACGAAGGGCCTGGTGGAGGAGAGAGTGGAGATTGATCCTACTTTTGCGGGAACTTTGAAAGTATATTCAACGAGGTTATCGAAAATGGTGAGTCCAGAAGGACCAGCTCCGTAGTAATTCCCCATATCTACCCAATTCCAACCATCCGGAGCGCCTTTGTAGCCGAATTCGGAAGCATCGGCGATAATGGCTCCTTCAATTTTGGTAATTCCTTTTTTCTTCAAGCTGTCTGCCCATGCGTATAGAAAATCGCGTTCACGTCCATCATCGCAGAAATATTTGCTACCTAAAGTCGGGTCTCCGCCACCTCGAATCCACACATTTCCTGTTAAGGTTCCAATCGAGTCAATCGGACCATCCACATAAATGCGTGTTTGAGGCCGGTAATTTTCGCCTAATATTTCGATGGCTGTAGCTGTTGAAAAGAGTTTCGCGGTGGATGCTGTTGGCATTCCTCGGTTTGGATCGTACGCTGCCACTGATTTTCCGGTCGCTAAGTCGATTACATCAAAACTTATGCTGGCGTACTTCATGTGACTCGAAGCGGCAAATTCATTAATCGCTGTTTGAACTTTATTTTGTCCAAATGCGAAGTTTATCGCAATCAAACTGATGAAAAGAAATGAACTTACTATCTTCATGGTTCGTTTTGGGTAAATGTCATGAAGAATCTTCAATGAATGTGCCAAAGAGCGAAAACTTTTGAACAAGGACTATTAGATAGTCTGATTGAAAGCGTTAGCATCCGATGATTTTTGGAGAAGCAAGGCGCGAACACGATAGATAGAATTAGGTGAAAAAGATAAGAATACTGCGTATTATTAACCGATTTAATATTGGAGGCCCGACCTATAATGCAACATTTTTAACTGCATTGTTGGGCGACGATTACGAAACAATGCTCGTAGGTGGCTTGCCTGAAGAGGGAGAATCGGATTCACTTTTCATACTGAAAAAATATGGTGTGACGCCTGTCCTGATGGATGAAATGGTGCGCGAACCAAGCCTCAAAAGCGATAGAAAAGCCTACAAAAAACTCAAAGAAATTATTCGAGAATTCAAGCCCGACATCGTGCATACTCACGCATCTAAAGCGGGTGCGCTAGGGCGAAAAGCGGCCAGTGCTTGCAAGGTTCCTGTGATTGTGCACACCTTTCATGGGCATGTTTTCCATTCTTATTTTGGCAGTGTAAAAACCACGCTTTTCAAATTTATTGAACGTAATTTGTCCAAAAAATCGACGGGAATTATAGCCATCTCAGCCATTCAAAAAAGAGAATTAACAGAAATCCACAAAATCTGTCCACCCGAAAAAGTGCGCGTCATTCAATTGGGCTTCGATTTACTGCCTTTTCACGAAAAACGATTGTCCGAACGTGAAAATGTGCGCGCCCAGTACAGTCTGACAGAATCAGATATTGCGATTGCGATCATAGGGAGGATTGCAGCCATTAAAGATCATTCTTTCTTCTTAGATGTAATCGAAAGTGTTAATCAAAGGACGACAAAATCCATTAAAATTTTCATTGTCGGTGATGGTCCCGATCGGAATGTGATCGAAGAACGCGTATCTGAAATCAATAGTAAACACAGTAATCTGATCCTAATGACGTCGTGGATCAAAGATATTGGCACCTTCAATGCGGGAATGGACATTATTTGTTTAACGTCGAAAAACGAAGGAACTCCCGTTAGTTTGATTGAAGCTCAAGCCGCGAACATTCCTGTCATAAGTACCGATGTGGGTGGCGTTCGGGATATTTTGGACGATGGCGAAACGGGATTTGTGGTGCCACACGGAGATTTGGAATTGTACTCAGAAAAGCTCCTTGAATTGTGCGAAGATGAAAAAACACGTGCAAAAATGTCACAAAATGGATGGAACTACGTACACGAAAAATTCCACTATACAACATTGGTGAAGAATATGGATCGGTACTACCGTGAATTATTAAAAATTGAAAGTAAATGAAGTCGTTAGGAAAAGTATACGGACTATGCGCGATCGCACTCATTTTCATGAGTAGCTGTGCTGTGAATAGTAATGTTATGTTTAAGGAAGCGAAAGGATCGACTATTTCTGACTCCATTCCATTAAAACCAACTGAGGATTATAAAATTTCGGAAGATGATAAATTTGTCTTCTCGCTTACCACAAAAAATGGAACGCTCATCATTGAAGGCATGACGGGTATTTCCGCGGGACCGGTTGTTACTGAAGGAACCAATGATTATATCGTTCGAAAGGATGGCACAGCTAAGTTGCCGATCATTGGTTTTGTTCATGTCGCTGGGCTCACCATTCCAGAATGTGAAGATACGCTCGCGGCACGTTATGCAAAGCAGTACCAAGAACCCTACGTCCAGTTGAAAGTGACAAACCAGCGCGTGATTGTTTTTCCGGGAAATGGTTCCGATGCCAAGGTGATTGTTCTTCAAAATGCGAACACAACACTCATGGAAGCTTTGGCGCTGGCTGGAGGAATAACAGATCGAGGTAAGGCAAACTCCATTAAGCTGATGCGAAAGGTGAATGGTGAGCGCATGATTTACAAATTGGACTTATCAACCCTGGAAGGATTGAAATATGTCGATATGATCGTTCAAGCGAATGACTACATTTACGTGGAGCCAACACCAGAATTAGCGAAAGAAATTTCGGAAGACATCGTTCCAATTGTTTCGTTGATTTCGAGCGCATTGTTAATATTCACCGCCATTAGTTTGATAAAATAAAGTGAACAACAAATCAATTATTATTAATAAGTCGTATGATCCGCTGATTCTAAAGACGGTTCTTAAACGTCATTGGTGGTGGACGGCGCTGCTCGTGATGACCTTTGCCTCGCTTGCATACGTCTATTTACGTTATACCAAACCAACCTACGAATCATCGATGGTATTGCAATTGGGTGATAAAGACAGCGCCAAGGATGTGTTGGACATCGAAAACATCAACAGCGAAGACAACGAATTTTCAGGCGTGGTGGAACTTCTTCGTTCCGAATTGATCTTCGAGCGCGCACTGAGTAAATTGAATTTGAACGTGAGCCTCTACTCACGCGGTCAGATCCTCACGGAGGAAAAATACTTGTCGAGCGCCTTCAATATTCAGCCTTATAAATTGTTGGATTCTTCGTTGGTCAATCAAGAAATTCTTGTCAAATCGGGCGGGAATTCGCGTGTAATCCTATCCTATTTCAAAAATGGTGAGCGGGTGGTTCTTTCTGGAAAATTGGATGAACACCTGAAAAACGTTGATTTTGATGTCATAGTGAAAGCGTCGAATCGGGAGAATTTCCATCAAGTATCCAAGGAGAATGAATTGTTCTTCAAGTTCAATGGTCGTGAACAGTTATCCAATCGTTTGATAAATGACTTGACAGTTGCTTCCATGGATCCGAACGCAAAAACGATCAATATCTCGTTTCAAGGTCACAACGCCGTGCTCTGCAGAGACATCGTGAATGCTGTTTCTGACGCTTTTATTGAATTCGATGAGGAACAGAAACGCAAAAGTTCCGAAAACATTATTTCTTTCATCGACTCGCAACTCGATTCTTTGTCCTCCGAAGTGAGAGTCGCAAAGGATAGCTTGCTCAATTATCAACGCCGATCGCAACTTGCCGACCCTGAGAATACTGGAGTCTCCCTTTCCAATAACGTGGATAAATTACACGACCAGCTCTTCGAGCTAGAAGAGGAATACAACGGATTGTTAAACGTTAAGAATAAGCTAAACAAATCACCAAACCGACTAGAAGTATATAAGTTGCTTCCCGAATTATTGGGCAAGTCCTATGAGCGCACGCTGGTGGGGCATTTGACAGAGCTGCATACTTACCTAGAACGAAAAGAAGATTTGCTCTTTGATGTCACCGAAGAAAATTCGGAAATAAAAATCATCAATCAG
>CALFOS010000087.1 GCA_937919725.1 uncultured Fluviicola sp.
CTCAAATCATGGGCTACAATGTCCTGGACGGAAACGGACGTGTGGTTCTCGCAAAAACAATTGACGAGAACACAACTGAATTGGACCTCTCTTTGGAATCAATCAGTGAAGGAATGTACATTTTAGAAGTAAATACTTCTAAGGGGAAAGTGTACAAGCCTTTTGTGAAGAAATAGGATTCTGAATGAATTAAACTAGTGGGAGGCTCTAAGAAATTAGGGCCTCTTTTTTTGGCGTTCCCCGTCAGCGGATGCCCCCTATCGCATCCATCTCTTAGCAGAGTGAACGATCAATCGACTCGGTGTTCAATTCATCGCCCACCTACCAACTGCGTTCGGTCGAAATTATCCATTTTACGCACTAAAAAGCAACAAAAAAAGACCACCTGAAACTCAGGTGGTCTTTTTCAAAAGTGAAGTTAGAAATGAATCAATCATCTTGACTGTAAGTAGTAACATAAGTCGTGCTACCATCTATGTATTCCAGTTTCAGTTCTTTGTTTTTCAACTTAATGATCGTGTAGATTCCGATGTCGCCATTATCTTCAGTTGTAGTAACTGTTGTTTTGTCGCTATTGAACGCCCATGTTCCATTGTCCGTGGTAACAAGATTCCCGAATGTATAAATTACTTCATACGTATCATCTTTCTTTACTTTAAGAATTGTTGATGGGAAGTTTCCTGTCGCATCATACGTTGTATTTCCGTTTGTTGCCGTCACCTTCGTCATTTTCCAATGGTTGACCAAGCGCATCTTTGCCGTCAAAAGTGAATAATTTGCACCTTCCTCGTATTTGTCACAAGCCGTGAACGATACAACCACAAGAAAAAGGAATGCAATTTTTGTTAATGTTGATTTCATAATTGAAATTATTTTAAATTGATTACTGCGCAAAAATACGGAATACGCAGGAATTCCATATGATATACAGTATATTTGTTCTCATTGGATCAAAGGGAATAGAAATGGATAGAAACGAGCAACTATTAACGAAAAGAGAGTTATCGCAATTAGGTGGTGGAGAGGCGCGAATCGCACGTCAGCACGAACAAGGAAAACTTACCGCCCGCGAGCGTGTTGCTATCTTACTCGATGAAGGCTCGTTTCAAGAAATTGGTGCGTTTGTAGAACACCAATCCGTTTCCTTTGGTCTCGATAAAATGAAGTTTCCCGGTGATGGAGTAATCACGGGTTATGGAACAGTTCATGGACGATTAATCTATGTTTTTTCGCAAGATTTCACTGTTCTTGGAGGTTCACTTTCCAAAACACACGCCGACAAAATTTGCCGAATCATGGATTTGGCGATGAAAAATGGCGCTCCCGTAATTGGACTCAACGATTCGGGTGGTGCGCGCATCCAGGAAGGCGTGGTTTCCTTAGCTGGTTATGCTGATATTTTCTTCCGAAACACCCGAGCATCTGGCGTTATTCCGCAGCTAAGTGTGATTATGGGACCCTGCGCAGGTGGAGCCGTTTATTCTCCGGCACTTACGGATTTCGTGTTTATGGTGGAAGATACCTCGTATATGTTCGTTACTGGACCAAACGTGGTTAAAACGGTTACGCATCAAGAAGTTAGTTCTGAAGATTTGGGCGGAGCAAAAGCACATGCCGAAAAATCGGGGGTGAATCATTTCACTGCTGCCAACGATGTGGAAGTGATCAAACAAGTACGCGACGTGCTCACCTACATGCCCCAAAACGCCCAAGAACTCGCGCCCAAAACATCACAATTCGAATTTTCTAATGCGAAAAACTCGGCGATAAAGTCGGCGCTTCCAGAAAACATCAATTCGCCCTATGACATTCGCAAAGTGGTGGATGCGCTAATCGACGACCATAGTTTTAGAGAGGTACATGCTGATTTTGCCAAAAATATAGTAGTAGGATTCGCCCGAATCGAAGGACGCACAATTGGCGTAGTTGCCAATCAACCAGCAGCGTTGGCAGGTGTGCTTGACATCGACTCCTCGAGAAAAGGCGCACGCTTCGTCCGTTTTTGTGATGCATTCAACATTCCACTTTTGGTGGTAGAAGATGTCCCCGGATTTTTGCCTGGAACGGATCAAGAGTGGCGAGGAATTATCGCACACGGAGCCAAATTGCTCTATGCATTCGCAGAGGCTACCGTTCCACGAATTACTGTTATCACGCGCAAAGCGTATGGCGGTGCATTCGACGTGATGAACTCAAAATCCATCGGGGCCGATCTCAATTACGCATGGCCAACAGCCGAAATCGCAGTGATGGGTGCAAAAGGAGCGGCAGAAATCATCTTCAAACGCGAAATCGCGACTGCAGAAAATCCGGAGGAAAAATGGAAAGAGAAGGAAGCGGAATACGCCGAATTATTCGCAAATCCCTACCGTGCAGCCGAGCGTGGAATCATTGACGAGGTCATTCTCCCAGAAGAGACCCGCGCCAAACTCATCGCTGGATTCAAAATGTTGGAAAACAAATCCGAAGAGTTGCCAAAGAAAAAGCACGGCAATATTCCTCTCTAAAAGATTTTTTCTTTTAAGTCATTGAATTGCCTAGGTTTCCTGCTAATCGCTCAGCAAAATCAACTTTGGGGTCAACAGCTGCTCTCAACTAGACTTCTTTGCTTCGACTCCACAAAAATTTCCTCTCAAACGGGAAGAACGCATCAATACTTAGATTGTCAAGAACTCGACTGAATTGTTGTAGCGGTCATTTTCCTTCATAATTTCAACTCACTATTCTCTATCAAATCCTTATTTTTGTGCCAATTAAGAAGAACAGATGTATAGAACGCACACGTGTGGCGAATTGCGCCCCGAAAACATTGGAACAAAAGTCACACTATCCGGGTGGGTACAAACCATTCGAGATAAAGGAACCCTTGTTTGGGTTGATATCAGAGACCGATATGGAATCACACAAGTGGTGGCCGAGTCTGACACGGCAGAGGATGTGATGGCGATCTTGAAATCTTTGGGACGGGAATTCGTGATACAAGTTACTGGAACAGTATCCGAGCGCAGCGCGTCGAACCCAAACATTCCAACGGGTGAAATTGAAATTAAAGTAGAAGCAGTGAAGGTGTTGAATGCATCGCTCACGCCTCCTTTTACCATTGAAGATCAAACAGACGGGGGTGAAGAGCTGCGTGCGCAATACAGGTATTTAGATCTTCGAAGAAAACCAGTACTCGATAAATTGCGTTTGCGGAATAAAGTTTCCCTCGAAACTCGAAAATACTTGGATTCACAGGACTTCTTGGATGTGGAAACGCCTGTTCTCATCAAATCTACTCCGGAAGGAGCGCGCGATTTCGTTGTGCCTAGCCGCATGAACGGAGGACAATTTTATGCGCTTCCACAATCGCCACAAACGTTCAAACAATTGTTGATGGTTTCAGGTTTCGACCGCTACTACCAAATTGTGAAATGCTTCCGCGACGAAGATTTGCGTGCCGATCGTCAACCAGAATTTACACAAATTGACTGCGAAATGGCTTTCGTAGAGCAAGAAGATATCCTTAATACATTCGAAGGTCTAATTCAACACCTCTTCAAGGCTGTGCTGAACGTCGATTTGGACGAGAAATTTCCACGGATGACCTACGCCGAAGCAATGAAACGCTACGGATCTGACAAACCAGACATTCGTTTTGGGATGGAATTCGTTGACCTCAGCTCGGTAGCAAAAGGAAACGGGTTTGCCATTTTTGATGATTCAGAAGCAGTATTGGCCATCAACGCGGAGCAATGTGCAGTGTACACGCGCAAGCAATTGGACGAACTCACGGACTGGGTGCGTCGACCACAAATTGGTTGCAAAGGATTGATTTATTTGAGGTACACCGAAGACGGAACCTTTAAATCGTCAGTAGATAAATTCTATTCCTCCGAAGATTTGGCGAAATGGGCCGACGCAGCGAATGCAAAACCGGGCGATTTGATCTTGGTGTTGAGCGGCGATGTGGAAAAAACGCGCAAGCAACTCAACGAACTTCGCTTACACATGGGGAATGAACTTGGCTTGAGAAATCCGAAGGTATTCAAACCTTTGTGGGTTTTGGATTTTCCTTTGCTCGAATGGGATGAGGAATCGAAGCGTTTTCATGCAATGCATCATCCGTTTACCTCTCCGAAACCAGAAGATGAGCACCTCCTCAATACCGATCCAGGAAAAGTACGCGCCAATGCTTATGATTTGGCGATGAACGGAGTAGAGTTGGGTGGAGGTTCCATCCGAATCCACGACAGAGGAGTGCAATCGCGCATGTTTGACCTGCTTGGTTTCACCAAAGAAGAAGCGGAAGCACAATTCGGTTTCTTGATGTCAGCGTTTGAATACGGAGCTCCTCCACATGGTGGTTTGGCATTTGGACTTGATCGTTTGGTGGCGACCATGGGTGGGTCGGAATCCATTCGTGATTACATCGCCTTCCCAAAAAACAACAGCGGTAGAGATGTGATGATCGATGCACCGTCTCCATTGAGCGATGATCAACTGAAAGAATTGAGCATCAAATTAATTTAAACCTTCGTTCTTCCGGCTTGCGCCTTTGCTTCCAGAGAAACAAAACAATTCATTATGACCTACATTGATTTAGTCGGGTACTTTGCGAGCGCATTCGTACTTTTATCTTTCATCATGAAAGAAATTACCACTTTGCGCTATGTGAATAGTGTGGGATGTACATTCTTTATCTATTATGGAATCATGTTACACTCTTGGCCCATTGTTATCACCAACGTTGCTATTGTGTGTGTGAACATCCTTTACCTGTCTAAGGCGCGAAAATTATCGAGAAAATAGTCACGATCCTTTCGCTCCGAGAGGAAAAGTTAGGAATAGTACAAAAGGTAAAATTCAAATCCCCAAGATCATTTCGCACAACAACGTAATTTCCGAAATTATCCTGCGTAATAATCTGCATTTCATGACGTATAGGGGATGTTGGAATTATTCGTTTGCAACGATTTTAACAAACGTAAACAAAAGTGTGAATCAGGTATCATAAATGTAGCAAATATGTGTGTTAACATTTTTCTTCTTTAAAGGTGAAGAATTAAGCAATTTAAGCACTACAGTATATTTCTAATGTTTGCACAGTGATGCGATGGGTGCGGATTTCCGCAATTCGTAATGCGGAAACACGAAATTTTGTAATTTCGCACATCAGGTCCCAATCGGGAAGAATTTTTATTATCAATTCCTTTTATCGGTTCAAATGTGTGTAATAAATGATATTTATTAGTCACCATGTATACATAAATGTGTTGAATACGAAATGTTTATTTCACACCCGCTTTCTGACCTTTGTAGCGTATGCAACATAAGGGTGAAATAATTGAAAAAGCAGTGCGCGAAAGTGGATTTTCCATCACGCGCCTAGCGAAACGAATGGGTAAAAGCCGACGTTGGGTTTACCAAATATTCGAAAGTCGCACAGTTCCTGTGGACTATGTCCTAGAGATCGGTAAAATCATACATCACGATTTTACTGAAGACATCAAGGAGTTGAAAACGTATAAGGTTAGCATGGCGAGACAAATGCTGAGCGAACCTGTTCAAGCCTTTGGTAACGATAAGGAGGAAGTAGAATATTGGAAAAATAAATACCTCGCCGTGCTCGAAAAGTACAACGATTTGTTGATTACATTGAAGTAAGAATAAGATCTATCTACACTAGAAAACACACTTCTAATTACTTACTCTTTAGATCGAACGATTCGCCAACTACTTTAAACGAAGTTCGTCTGTTCCGCTGATGGTACTCTTCTTGGAGTTCTTCAGTTGACTGTGACATAATGTAGGCTTCGGTCAAAATGATTCTGTTTCCGTTCTCATCAAGAACTGGTTTTTTAGCTTCTCCTTTCAAATAATTCGGTTGGTATTCGCCATAACCGATTGCTTTTAATCGATTGGTTGGAATACCTTTTGCAAGTAGATAATCAACGCACGATTTTGCTCGTTTCTCAGATAAGTTCTCATTATACTTATCTGATCCGCGAGAGTCTGTATGAGAGTTGATCTCTACTATCAAATTATTATTCAGTATTAGGAAATCATACAACTCATCCAAAATTTCTTTTGAAATTGGACGTAGAACAGATGAATTGAAGTCGTACTCAATACCATCAATCTCAATCTCATCCGTCGGAATCGGACGGAGGTAAAAATCTTTAAGTAGAGTGGTAGTCTGTGTGATCGGTTTTGTATTGACCGCTCCAGCATCTGCAAAATAAGAGGACTTCGTCGCTTTGATATAGATTTCCTGATTTTTGTCTAATTCTTTGCTGTAAAACCCGTTTTCATCAGTTATTATCTCGAAGGGGTCAAATACAAAATCCACATCTTTGAAGGTCAAGGTAGTATTGGGAAGTTTTTCTTGTGTATCGTCGTCGAATGCGAATCCTTCCAAGAAGATGCGGATTGGCTCGTTTTTTACTTTATAGATGTCATAACAGTGACCATTTTCGCAAGGCGCGCGATCGCTAGCGAAATATCCGTAATGCATCATTGCGTCCCAAATAATGTATGCGTCGTCCTGACTCGAATTGATCGGAATTCCCATGTTTTGGGGGTCATCAAATGAGCGATTCATTTTGTTGTAGGATGCTTTGTAAATGTCCAATCCTCCGATGGAGTTGTGTCCATTTGAACTGAAAAACAGAACCGTCGACACTTCGTGAAAGAAAGGTGCAACTTCATCCAATTCAGAGTTGATTGGTCGGCCTAAATTTTTCGCCTCACCAATAACGTTGCCCGTTTCGTCGAGGGCAATTTTCCACAAATCCATTCCGCCTTCACCGCCAGGGCGATTGCTCGAAAAATACAGGGTGAGTCCATCCGCAGTCACAAACGGGTTGATACTGCGATAACCTGGCAAATTAACCGCCTCCGGTAGTTGAAACGCTTCGTAGAATTTTAGATCGACCATTCGAGCGAGGTAAATGTGCTGCTCAGATCGGTCTTCGTCGTTCCATCGGGTGTAGTATATAACGTTGTTAATACTCAAAGTACTCGAAGCGTCGTGGTGACCGGAATTGAGTGGACGACCGAAATTCGTTGCTTTTGCCCATGTGCTGTCCTGGTTCATTTCCGTCCAGTAGAGATCACATAAATATGCCGATTCTTGTTTTTCTGGGTCAAAAAGCACTCCGCCGTCGCGCGCACTCGTGAACATCAACCTGTTTTCGTTGCCAAAATACATTGGGGCAAATGAGGATGTACCACGATTGAAAACGGACGTATCGGCCAATTCAACACTAATTTTATTGCGTGTATTTGTTTCATCCATCGCGTAATAACACCCGGTAATACTTAATTGCGCGCTTCGAAGCAAAGAATCCGAATAGTTCTCCGATGCGATGTATTCCTCGAAGGTGCTAAGCGCGGCTTCATGTTGATTTACATTCATCTGAGATATCGCTAGATAGTATAAATCTTCGGGGTAAGAATCCAGGTTTTTTCTCGCCGAAAAATAACTTTCTGCCTTCGCATAATCGTACGTTCGCATGTAGCACATCCCAATTTGGTGTTCGATGTAGTCTTTTACAGGAACCACGCGGTTCGAATCGATCTCAGTCCCTTTGCTTTTTAAGCGTTGTTTCGATACACTTACTTCGTAAGGTAGAATAACAGATTGCAAGCCAGACGTGTCGCTGAGGGCATTCTGGTAGTTCAATAATGCGTTGTGGTAATCGGCATGGCGATAGTATTCGTCGGCGTGATAGAGCCACACTTTGCGCGATTGACTTGTTGCCAAAAATGGAAGCAACATCAAACCAATAAGGAGGTATTTTTTCAAGAGCAGCTTCATTATAATCGGGGACAAATTTTAGCGGTTTGTGGTTTGACTTTCTGACGGATATACGTGAAGGATAGTTCAAAGCCACCTCGTCCAGAAGACGCTGTAGACAGACTCGAAATATTCACGTCGTATCCAATTTTCGCAACGAATTGATCCATTTTCGCTCCTAGTGTCACGATTCCGGCATCTTCATTTCTATAGATTAAGCCTGCCAAAAGGTATACATCTGCTCCTTTCAAGTAGAATCCTGCCTCCAAAGCGTAGGTTTGTTCCTGAAATGTGCGTTGCTGCATGAAAAGCACTTTTGGAAGTAAATAAAATGTTTCTGTGATGTTGATTCGTGTTCCTACGTGACCGTAAAATCGCATCGGCAGCGTATTGTCGTTGCTGAAAAACGATTCCCGTGGTTCAATCAAATTGAAGCCTGAAATTCCAATAAATGGATTCAATCGTGCTTCCTGCTTCGCGAAGAAATACATAAACCCGACGTTCGTAACAGGCACAATTACTGATTGACCTGAAAAATTTTCGTTTGCACTAATCGTTTGGTCAAATCCTCCACCATTTTCTGTGGTGTATTGATTGTCGTACGTCAATAGCTGATATTCAATGGATTTCTGACCAAGTCCAGCTTGAATTCCAAAGGAAATATTGTGTCGCTTTTGCTTGTCGATAGGTGTGGTGTACGCCACCGAAACTGCCCCTTGCACCGAATTATAGTTTCCAATTCCTGCTCGAAAGTTCATAATTTGTCCACCAAATCCCCATTTTCCCTTCGGGAGATCGAGACTGATAAGTGCAGCACTGTATGGTTTGTAATTCACCGATTTCCATTGGTTTCTATATTGTGCATGCAAGCGCCAATTTCCCTCAAAAACTCCCGTCATGGCAGGATTCAAAAAGAGTGGTGCTGCGTCGTACATTGACATGTGGCCGTCCTGACTGCGTGCGGTAAATGAAGCGAAAGCCAGTAATAGGATGCTGAAAAATTTCTTTACCATGCTTATCGAATTAGGGTGACATCACCCGATTGCTTAATAATTTTTCCGTTGGCAAGCTCCACCGAAAATGTCCACGTATATACTCCGAGCGGCACAGGTTCACCTTTAAATGTTCCGTCCCAGCCTACCAAATCTCCGTTCGATTCAAAAAGTAGTTCGCCCCAATGGTTGTATACTTTATAGTCAACCGATTTAAACGGACCACCGCGAATGATGTGTACGTCGTTCTCCCCATCTCCATTCGGAGAGAAACCACTTGGCAATACTGGAGGAAGGGCTATCGTCACAATTTTGGCAATCGTGTCGGTACAACCATTCGCATCTGTTACAATTAATGTCACCGTATAATCACCTCCATCGTTGTAGTTGTGAATTGGATCTTGAAGGTTGTCGCCTTCACCATCGCCGTAATTCCACAACCAATTATTGATTCCCGTTCCAAATGATTGATCTGAGAAAAAAATGTTTTCCAGAACAAGCGCTGGATTTGGAGTGAAGGTGAACTCGGCAGTTGGTGCGCCGTAAATAAATAAATTCATCGTC
The DNA here is from genome assembly GCA_937919725.1 of uncultured Fluviicola sp. Taxonomy (GTDB): domain Bacteria; phylum Bacteroidota; class Bacteroidia; order Flavobacteriales_D; family Crocinitomicaceae; genus UBA4466. The sequence continues at coordinate 9,337 of CALFOS010000087.1, forward strand.
GTGTCATCCACGCATCCCAGGGCCGAGGTTACCGTAAGCGTAATTGGATATCCACCGGAACTACTGAAAATATGTGTTGGGTTTTGCACGGATTGTGTATCGCCATTTCCAAAATCGTACAACCATTGGTTAATACTTCCTCCCGAAATGAAACTCAAATCGTTGAAGATAATCGGCGTGTTTTCGCATGCCACCGTGGGTGAGAAGTTTGCAAGAGGAACCGGATTCACTGTAATCGGATAGGATATTGTATCAGAACAGCCGTTTGACCCTGTTGCAATTAATTGCGCCGTATAGTTTCCATTCGCAGGATATAAATGTAGGGGATTCGAAGCAATCGAGGTTCCGCCATCACCGAATTGCCAATCCCACGTGGCAACTGTTCCGGGCGATATGGTTGTTAAATCGGTGAACACGGTGTTGTCGCCATAACACGCAGTCGTTTGACTAAAGTTAGCAACTGGTGCTGCGAGGAAAGTGATCGTAATGATGTCGTTATCGGGAACACAACCAAATGCACTCGAAGTTGTTAAAATCAGATTTACGGATCCATTCGAAACGTCCAAGGCCGATGGAATATAATTGGTGATCAAGAAGTTATTGCTTGGATTAAACGTTCCCGTTCCCATCGTTGACCAAGAGCCGGTTGTGTTGGCTCCCGTGATCGTCCCATTCAATTGAACCACTTCGTTGCTACAAAAATCTTGATTGACTCCCGCGTTGGCTTTTGGAGGATCAATGAAGAAAATGCGAAGCGAGTCTTGCAGCGCTGGACAAATCCCCGTTGTCGTGGTCAGAAACACATCTACAAATCCTGCCGTAGTATCGGGTGTGGTGATCGTATATTGCGTATTCAAAGAGCCGGGTGTAATCACCGATCCAAATCCTGTGGTTGTCCAAGTGCTGGAATATCCAGAAGTGACAGTTCCACTGAGGTCAAGTAGGTTTAAGTTCGCACACACACTGTCGCTTGCTGTTATGGCTACTGTTGGAGCACTCTGAAATGTTACGAGAATGTTGTCCTGTTCAGCAAGGCAGTTCCCGTTGTTGGTGGAAGTGAGAGTAAGCGTAATATTTCCAACCACGGTATCCGCGGAGCTAATGTTATAGTTCGTTACTGGATTCGACGCACCTGGAGAATATGTTCCAGAACCAGATGTGCTCCAAATGCCTGTTGAGCTTGAACCTGTGACGCTTCCATTTAAATTGATTTGCGTTTGCGTAGCACATACCACCAAATTGGAACCAGCAAATACTGACGGAGCTTCAGTGAAATAGATGATCACGGAATCAACATCGTCGGGACAGGCGAAGAAACTTCCTGCGGAAGTGAGGTAGAGAATAACGCTGTCGTTGGCAATATCGGTAGGGGATGGGGTGTAATTCGTTGATAAATTCCCCGGATTTCCAAATGCGCCTCCGCTTCCACCTGTCCAATCGGCACCTGCTGCGTAGGTGACGTTTCCATTTATCGGAATCAAGCCAATGTTGTTCTTGCAATAAGAATTGTTGCTGCCGGCTTCAGCTTGTGGCGATTGCACAAAACTAACGATGAGCGTATCGCGGACAGGATCACAATTCCCTGTAGATTCCAAAATAAACGTGAGCGGACCTTGTGTGTAGTCACCAGGACTGAACGAATAAGTTGTTACTAAATTTGTCGGATTATTCAGCGTTCCTGTTCCATTCACTACTGACCAAATACCTGTGCTCGTTCCACCAGAAACAGTACCGTTTAAATCAATTGTGGCTACGCCGTTGCATAGCGTCGTATCGTTTCCTGCCTTGGTGATCACTTTACGGTTGAAGGAGGACATGTAATGGTACAAACATCCTGTAGTTGCACCTCCGTTAATTACGCCGAGGGAAAATAAACCTGTGGAGTTGGTGATCAAATTTTGTGTCCCTACCCCAATTGTAGCGGTAGTAAAGTCAATTTGTGCTCCGCGCCAAAGTCCTCCCGTTCCGGGAACAATATTGAAAGCCGTGAATGGAATGGGTGCGCCACTTCCGTTGAGTTGAAAGTTGAAATGATCCCCGTCTCTGCACAATATGTTCAGAAGGAATTGCTGTGCGTTGTTTCGGGCAAATGCGACTTCATCAGATCCTGCACAATTGGTTGGCGGGATAATTGCCATCCCGAGCTCGCAGCCGTAGCCGGACATGTGAACGACATAAACCGGTTTATCGGCATAAATAGAGGTAAGCGGTTGAGTGATGGAATATTGCCATGTGCTTCCTTGGTTCATCAATTGAGTAGTTACGGCGCCATCATTCACTGTAATGCTGGTGAAGTTCTCGCTTGGAATGATGAATACGGATTCATTCGATCCTGGATTGAGAAATCCTTTATTGATGATGTATTCCGTCCCAATCACGTCTGTTGGAACAATTTGGTCCCCCATCAAATCGAAACAGGTTCCGCCACCTGAAGGATTCACGGAGTCGTCGTTAATCGTAACAGAAACGGGTTTGTCTGATACTACAATCGATCCGCTCAAGGTATTTCCTGCTGCGCTGGTGGTTTGGGTGATATTTTGACAGGTGTATACATTTCCTGCTACGGGAAGAAGCACCGAATAAGTGACGTTCGCTGGATGTCCTCCAACCACTGCACAGCGTGGGGTGATGTAGATGGTTGTGTTGTCTTCTGTGGCGATTACCGAGAAATATTGATAGGGTTGAGTGACTATGCCATCCAGGTTTCTATCTACGGTGAGCAATTTATTGTTCCACAAGGTTTGAAAAGGCACAACAAACTCAGTTCCCATCCCGTTTTGACCTTTCAAGGAATACGTTTCGGGATTGTTAGGTGTACCTGGAGTAATTGTAATGAGATCGGATATAAAATCGTACACGACGGTAATCAATTCATCCGAAGTAATTTTTATTCCTGATGTGAGCACAGCATCTGCAGGTTTGCTCTCCAAGTCGTCAACGATGTGATTGAGTGGAATGGAACTAACCGAGTTCGCAGGAACCACAAAAGTGGTGTCGTAGCCTTGAGACGGCAGTTGCAATCGCACCGTAGAAGGACTTGCGAAGGAAGAAATTCGAAATGCGAGCTGCACGTTTCCGTCGTGATCGGGAGTTACCCATGGCGCGGCAAACCAGAAAACCGTGTCAATTTGTGCGTGCAGATTGCTCCATGTCATCTGACCGAGCATGCATACCAAAATGATGTATTTTAATTGCTTCATGAGGTCTAGTTTTTCTCTTTTTCTTCAATTGATTTCTTCAACTCATCAATAATACTTTTGTTGAGCTCGTCGTCTTTTTCGGTCATCGATGGTTTTTTGCGACTGATCACATACGAAAGCATTACTTCGTGCGAACCAGCTTGGTAAGAACTGAGCTTGGAAAGCGTGTAATCGTAGCCGTATGCCATGTTAAATTTGTCGCCAATTTGCATTCCCATCGAAACGCCAACAGCATCATCGGAACGGTAAATCAACCCAAACCAATACTTTTTGTTAAAGGTCGTTTTCAGCATCGCAGAGCACTGAATCGGCACAGGTTTAACGTAACGAACCAAAAAGCTTGGTTGAATATCGATCGGCATTTTCTTTTTCTTCGGATCAGCATTGATGTTGATGTTGTATCCTGCGATAGCCGTATAATGAAATTGTAAGTTGCTGTTGTAGGAGGTAAATTGAATGCTCTTCCCCAATAAATGATGCAAGGATCCCATCACAAAAAACTTCTTCGAATACAAGTGAAATCCAGTGCTCACGTCCACCGCGCTGGCAGAATAAACACTTCCCGTTAATACCTCATCTCCCTGGTCTGCCAACTGAGCATCGTATAATTTTACGCGGTATTGCATATATCCAGGCTGAACTCCCAAGCCGAGTTTTACTTTGTCTGAGAGTTTGAAATGCTGTGCGTAATTCAAATAGAAGCCCGTATTTTGAGTAATTCCTGCGGTTTCAGAGATAAAGGAAACTCCATATCCTATTTTTCCTTCATTCTTTGCTGACCCACTAAAATTTCCCAGAATTAAACTCGGTGCTCCGTCAAATCCAACCCATTGATTGCGGTAAGTAATATTGGCTTGATGAACATCTCTACTTCCTGCTATCGCAGGATTGTAGTAGAAGTCATTCATCAAAAAATTGGAATAAACTGCCCGCTGTTGAGCAGTAGAGAAGCTTGAACAAGCAAGCACAAACACGGCTATGATCAATAGTGTCTTCATCTTACTTTTTCGTTTTAAGAATTAATACCGTGCCTTTAAATATGTCCGCTTCGTTGCCGGCGTCGTTGATGTCTATTACGTAGTAATAGGTTCCGTCGGGTAGCAACTCACCATTGTAGGTTCCGTCCCATGGGTAGTTGTAGCCTTTTGATTCATAAAGTTGCTGACCCCATTGGTTGTATACTTCCACACGAGCATTTGGGTAAAGCAAATTGATGAAGTCCAATTTCCAGATGTCATTTTTGCCGTCACCATTCGGAGAAATTGCGTTGGGAATAAGTGTGGTAATCTCGTTGGTTACTGTGTTGATGATAATCGTTTGTGAAATACTATCGGAACAGCCGAGAGAGCCGTAAACGTATTGCGTAATCACGTAAGTTCCGTTGTTGAAATAAGTATTACTCGGATCCGAGCTCGTGGATGAATTTCCATTTCCGAATTCCCAGTAGTAGGTTGATCCGTTCAGGGATGTATTGATGAAGTTGAAAACCGCACCAATGTTGAGCCCATTATTCGTGTTGAGGCTGAAGCTTGCGATAGGGAAAGAGGGTATATTCAAAGTGTCGATGATAGTGTCGTAACAGCCGTTCACCGTTCCAACAATGTGGGTGATCGTGTAATCTCCATTCACTTGAAAAAGCTGGGTTGCATTCTGTGTGGCACTGCTGCCGGCTCCTCCAAAATCGTAGTACCAATAATTGAGAGCGTCGGTATTTGTGGTCGACGCGTCGGTAAAATTGACGATGATTTGATTATTCGGACAGTCGGAAGTTGCGGTGTAAGCAGCAATTGGTATTTCGAACGCGTCGACTGTTTGTGTTAAGGTGTCCGTGCAGCCTACGCTAGATGTTACAATTAATTGTACATCATAACTTCCTGCGGAGGAATAGGTGTGCGCCGAGTTTTGTGTCGTCGCGAATAATGCATCGCCGAAATTCCATTGCCAATTCGTGAGTGTGCCGTAACCAGGAAGCGAGAAATCGGTGAAACTGGACCCCGTGTAGAGGCAATTTTCGGTAAAGTTGAAGTTCGCAAAAGGCGGGGCAACAAAGGCAATTTGCACAACATCATTTACCGCGTTACAACCATTGTTGTTGGTGGATGTTAACGTTAAAATGAGGTTTCCTGATGATATTTCACTGGCAGTAGGCACATAATTCGCAGTTAGATTTGTTGGTCCTCCAGAATATGCTCCGGCGCCTCCCGACCAAACTCCTGTGGTAGTTGGTCCAGAAACAAGGCCTGCCAAATCCACACTTGCGTCGTTCGAACATACGAGGAAATTTACGCCTGCGTCCACAGTAGGTGATGGCGTGAAAAGCACTAGAATGCTGTCGTATTCGGGAACACAACTTCCATTTCCTGTAGATTCAAGGTAGAGCATGATTGATCCACTGTTCACATCCGCAGGACTTGGCTGATAGTTCGCGTTCATGTCCAAATTGTTGGGCTGAAAAATTCCACCTCCCGACGTTGTCCATTTTCCTGTGGTGGTCGCTCCGGAAACAGATCCAGAAAGCGAAACGGTTGGTGCATTTTGACAAACAGAAATCGTGTCAGCGCCTGCGTCGACAATAGGGGGACCGGTGAAGGTGACTTCCATAGTGTCAGATTCGGCTTCGCAATTGCCCATGTTGGTGGAGGTAAGGACGAGCTGAACGGTTCCAGCACTTAAATCAGTGATGGATGGAACATATTGTGCGTTCAATGTTGTTGGATTTGGAGTGAATGTTCCGGATCCCAAAGTGGTCCAAATTCCGGTGTTGGCTCCTCCCGTTACTCCACCCGCTAGCTGAACAGTCGAATTGTTTTCGCACACTGTTTGATTGGCAGATGCAGAGACGATAGGCGCTGCAGTTACAGTTAAAACAATTGTGTCTTTTCTAACAGGGCACGATCCTGTGGACGTTAAAATCAGTTGAATGGGTGAAACAAGGGTGTCGAGTTGACTCGGCAAATATTCGTTGATGAGTGTGGTATTAGTTAATGCAAAAGAGCCAAATCCACTTGTGCTCCAACTGCCTGTAATGTCACCACCGCCAACTAATCCTGCCACGGGCAATGTTCTGTTTGCACAGATGGTCGTGTCATTTCCTACGGTAGCAAACGGATACGATTCAAATTCGGATAAGAAGGCGTAACCGGTTCCAGTTCCATTGTTACCGTGGATCATACCTAATCCAAAAATATCTCCGGCGTTCGTTACCTCATTATAGGATCCAACGGGAATATCAGCAGCCGAAAAATAGATCGCGGCCATTTTGTAATTCCCAGATGTTCCGGGAACGTTCACAAATTGTGGTGCGGTGATTAATGTTGTATTTCCATTAATAGCGAATTGATTTTCAAATCCTGATCGCGTATACAAGAATAATCCGAGTGAATCAGTAGATGTACGAGTGAATGCAGTCGAATACGTTCCGGCACAACTCAAATGGGGTACCTGAGCGCCACTCATTTCACAACCGTAGCCTGATGCATGCCATACGTAAACGGGCTTTGTGGTTTGAATATACGTCTGGGGATCATTTAAATCAATTTCATACGTTTCGCCCCAATTTATTAAACTAGTTGTTGTACCCGAATTTGTAATAGTTATTCCTGTACTATTTTGAGTTGCGAGAATATAAACGCGGTCGAAGGAGGACGTGCCTTTGTGAATGACGAAGTTTTTCCCGGTGTAGGAAGCGTTCGTGATTTGATCGCCCATGGAATTTGAACAGGCACTTTCTATTAATGCTCCCGAAAAAACAGTAAGTGCAATCGGCTTGTTCGAAGACACGATCGATCCAGCCAAGGTAGTGGAACCGAGTGTGTTCATGTCTCGTGCACTGTACGTTTGACCACTATTTAGCACCACAGTAAAAGTAGTGTTCTGTGCATGACCCGTGATGGCTGTGCGTGGGGTGATCAAAACAGTGGTGTTGTCCTCAGTTGCCACAATGTCGATCGACGAAAACGACGCTGGAGTAGTCACGGCATTGTTCCAATGTTTTTGGAAAGGAGTATAAAAATTCGTTCCGATGGCTTTTTTTCCCTTTAAGGAAAATATTTCTTTGTTTGTTGAAGACCCAAGTTCGTAAAAAGCACCAATATTAGCCGTTGAGACTATTTTCATTCCATTATTGGAGACTACATCTCCTGCGGGACTCTCGATCGAAGCTAAGAACGAAGTTAAATCAACACTGCTTGTGCTGTTCGCAGGGATCGAGATCGAAATAGGCGTGAAGCCACTGTTCGCTGGAAGCGAAACAGTAACAGTTGCAGGATTTTCGTAGGTCATGAAGCGCAAACGAATGGGTGAATCGCCAGCAGAGGCGGAAACTTCAGGGGAAGCGAACCAGAATAGCGTGTCGATTTGGGAAAAACTTGCGGACGATAAAAGAACGCCGAGCATCATCACAAACCACTTTGGACCAAGATTCATCGTTGGTTTAGTTTTCAATTAAGTATTTAGTAGAAGAAATTCACATTGAATGAATTAAGGGCAAATGTATGGGATTTTTCTGAGAAGAAAAAAAATATCTAAAGGATTGGAAAGCTACGTTCTCAAATCAATGAACTTCATACGTGAAATAAAGTATATTTGTTCAAACACATCAATCAGATTAGTTCATGGCGCCAAAAAGTGATCAATTGCATATTTACAATTCTCTCAGCGGAGTAAAACAACAGTTCAAGCCCGTCAATGATGGTTTTGTTGGATTATACGTATGCGGGCCAACGGTATACAGCAATGTGCATTTGGGAAATTGTCGCACGTTTATCTCTTTCGATATGGTATACCGCTACTTGCTTCACCTTGGATACAAAGTGCGCTACGTCCGCAATATTACGGATGTGGGTCATTTGGTCGATGACGCCGATGAAGGAGAAGATAAAATCGGCAAAAAGGCACGTCTAGAACAACTTGAACCGATGGAAATTGTGCAACAGTACACGGTAGATTTTCATACAGTGATGAGTCAATTCAACGCGTATCCACCCAACATCGAACCAACTGCAACGGGACATCTGATCGAACAAATCGAAATGATTCAAGCGATTTTAGACAATGGTTTTGCATACGAATCAAACGGTTCGGTGTACTTCGATGTGGAGAAATACAATAAATCGCATCCTTATGGCGAGCTGTCGGGAAGAAAAATTGAAGACTTGATCTCCAACACACGAGAACTGGATGGACAAGATGAAAAACGAGCGCCACTCGATTTTGCGCTTTGGAAAAATGCATCAGAGGAACACTTGATGAAATGGCCTTCGCCGTGGGGAATTGGTTTCCCGGGCTGGCATATCGAATGTTCAGCGATGTCTACCAAATATTTGGGCGCCGAGTTCGATATTCACGGTGGTGGAATGGACCTCAAGTTTCCGCACCACGAATGTGAAATTGCTCAAGGTTGTGCCGCAACAGGAAAATCGCCTGTTCGCTATTGGATGCATGGAAATATGCTGACGCTCAACGGCAAAAAAATGGCGAAATCAACGGGAAATAGTCTCTTGCCGGACGAACTTTTTTCAGGTGACAACAATTTGCTTGAAAAAGCCTTCGACCCTATGGTCGTTCGGTTTTTTATGATGCAAGCGCACTACCGAAGCACGCTCGATTTCACATCTGATGCTCTCATCGCCTCCGAAAAAGGTTATGCGCGATTGACTGAAGCAATGGAAGTGCTCCAAAATTTGAACGCCTCTGAAAATTCATCCGCCGATATTCAGGAAATGATCGCTAAGTTCTACGAGGCAATGAACGACGATTTCAATGCACCGATTTTAGTGGCAAACTTGTTCGATGCCGTGAAGTTTATCAATTCTGTGAATGATGGGAATGCAACGATCTCAGCTGTAGATTTAGCGTCACTTCAATCGGAGATTCAAGGCTTTGTGGTGGATGTTCTCGGCTTGAAACAATCGACTTCCAACAGTGAAAAGCGCCTCACACCCGTGATGGACTTGGTGCTCGACCTCCGACAAGAAGCGCGCACGAACAAAGATTGGACAACATCCGACAAGATTCGCGATGGTTTAGCAGCCGCTGGAATTGTCGTGAAAGACGGCAAAGAAGGAACTTCTTGGAATTAAGCTATTCTCTTTTCCCAAATTGATAACGTAATCCGCCTGTAACAGAACCGAAGAGGTCAATCGTTGAATAATCATACGTCAATGAATTTGTCAAAATTCCGGCGAATCCAATTTCAGCATTGATTGATAATCGTTTAGAAATAGGAACGTCCATTCCAAAGGACAAGCCAAGTTGAGTGTTAATCGCTTGCGTATCATCCATAAAACTATCCGAGCTAATTTCGTGCAAATTGAGTACGAAGGAATCATCCAGAACCGAGTCTCCAACAGAATACGTTGCTGAATACCATCTGGTCTGACCTCGCTCATAACCCATTCCTAAAGTTGCTCCTGCATAGAAAACATCAGTGGCCAAAACACCTAACTTTCGTTGGACGCCAACTTTTAGAGCGTTGTTTTGTGTGTTGTAATTGTAATTTGAAACGGTGAAAAGACTATCACTGTAAATCGGTGTTTGTGACGAAGATCCTGTTTGGCGCCAACCTGTTACGAGTGCTACAACGACGCTATAAGGTGATTTAAGATGAAACCGTTGTTCCAATTGAAATCGTTCCATGCTGTAGGAAGACGCTCTAAGCCCTATATCATATTTGTATTGCGCAAATGAACTGGACGACACAAAGATGATGAGTAAAAACGTAAATGATTTGATGTTGATCTTCATATAAATTATTTATGGGGTTTGGACTTCAAACGCTGACGTATTTGATTTCGTATATCTATGAAAAAGATATAGTATTGTGCTAACAGGTTGGTTTTATCCCAATTCTATTTCTCATTTAACGTTTCTAGATCAATCTTGAGTAGAGATGGAATATTGACCGTATTACATTCTTACTTATTTTCTAAATCTTGATGCTTTCGCATCGGTTTATCCACGAAAAAATCTGTATTATTAACCTCGCTCAATAATTGAATAAAAAACGAGGAGCTTTCCTCACTTAGTTATAGAAAATGATTACTCCGGAAACTGACAAAAAACTCTTTTTAATTGATGCCTACGCACTCATTTTTCGTGCTTATTTCGCATTCGTGAAAAATCCTCGGATCAACTCCAAAGGACAAAACACATCTGCGGCGTTTGGGTTCACCAACTCGCTCATCGATATCCTCAAAAACGAGAAACCGACGCACATCGCCGTCGTATTCGATCCTCCAGGGGGTTCTAGTATCCGAAGAGAGGAATTTGCCGATTACAAAGCGAACCGCGACGAAACACCAGAGGGAATTGTGACGATGATCGAACCGATTAAGAACATCATTCGTGCCTTCAATATTCCGATTTTGATGGTGGATGCTTACGAAGCGGATGACGTGATTGGAACGCTCTCAAAAATGGCCGAAAAAGCGGGTTTCACGACGTATATGATGACGCCCGATAAGGATTTCGGTCAACTTGTCACCGAAAAATCCTTGATGTTTAAGCCGGGCCGTGGTGGAAATCCTGCGGAAATATGGGACGTTGCCAAGATCTTAGAGAAGTTTGAAATTGATCGAGTGGAACAGGTTATCGACATTCTTGGTTTGCAAGGCGATGCGGCGGATAACATTCCTGGGATTCCTGGAATAGGACCCAAAACAGCTTCCAAACTCTTGAAAATTTACGGCTCTGTGGAAGGAATCATCGAACACGCTCACGAACTCAAAGGAAAACAACGCGAAAACATCGAGAATTTTGCTGAACAAGGCTTGATGTCGAAATCATTGGCAACCATTGTTCTTGATGTTGATGTAGAGTTCAATGAAGGAGATTTGGTGTTGTCACCCTACGATGAAGAAAAAATTAAAGAGGTATTTACCGAACTAGAATTTAGAAATTTGGCGCAACGAGTTTTGGGTAGAGACATTGTGGTGAATACAACGGTGACGGCTAAACATGATGATACATCTCAGCTTGACCTTTTCGGAACCCAAAGCATGATGGAAGAGCGCGAGCCAGAACAAACGTCAGAGTTCAAAACAATCGCCACCGAAAAACCGAGTTATCACTTGGTCACCAAGCCGGAAGAACGGAAGAAATTGTTGGATTTGTTGATGGAGGAATCGTCCGTGTGTTTCGATACAGAAACAGATAGTTTGGATTCGCTGCACGCAAACGCTTTAGGGATGTCCTTTTCATTCAAAGCGCGCGAAGGATATTACGTCGCTCTACCACACAATTTTGAAGACGCTAAAAGCATTGTTCAGGAGTTCAAACCATTTTTTGAGTCGAAAACGGTCGAAAAGGTGGCGCATAATATCAAGTACGACATGCAAGTGATCAATCGCTATGACGTCGCGATCAATGCACCGATGTTTGACACCATGATTGCGCACTATTTGATCAATCCAGAATCGAAGCAAAGCATGGATTTCCTTTCGGAATTGTACCTCAAATACAAACCCATTTCCATCGAAGCTCTCATCGGAAAAAAAGGAAAAAACCAAGGAAACATGTCCGATCTCGATCCAGAACAAATTGTCGATTACGCCTGTGAAGATGCTGATATTACTTGGCAATTGAAGGAATTATTCTACCCTGAAATTCAAAAAGATCACCTGATTGATTTGTTCTACGGAATGGAAATGCCGCTCGTTTCGGTGCTTTCGGCGATGGAGCAGGAGGGAATTACCATTGATGCGGATGGACTTGGGAAATACTCGGTGGAACTCGGTGCTACGCTCAAAGAGTTGGAAGCGAGCATCAAAGCCGAAGCGGGAATGGAATTCAACGTCGATTCGCCCAAACAACTTGGTGCAGTGCTGTTTGACCACATGAAAATTTCTTCCAAAGCGAAAAAAACCAAAACAGGACAGTACGCAACTTCGGAAGATGTACTCGATAAAATGAAGCACGATCACGCCATCATTCCGATGATTTTGGACTATCGACAATTGCGCAAACTCAAAAGCACCTACGTCGATCCACTTCCAACATTGATGGATCCCGTAGACGGTCGAATTCATACAAATTACATGCAAACAGTCGCTGCCACGGGTCGATTGAGCTCGAACAATCCAAACTTGCAGAATATTCCAATTCGCACCGAAAAAGGACGCGAAATCAGAAAATCGTTCATTCCAAGAGGGAAAGAATATCAGTTGATGGCAGCGGATTACTCGCAAATTGAGTTGAGAATCATTGCCGCACTTAGCGACGATTCAGCCATGATTGCAGCCTTCAAAAGTGGACAAGACATTCACGCTGCCACAGCATCGAAAGTGTTCAACGTTCCGATAGATACTGTTACTCGCGAACAACGAAGTGCTGCAAAAGCGGTGAATTTTGGAATTATTTATGGTCAATCTGCCTTTGGATTGTCTCAAAATTTAGGAATTTCCAGAACGGAAGCCAAACAGATTATTGACAGTTATTTTGAGCAATATAGTACTATCAAAGATTACATGGATGGCGCCATCGCGAGTGCGCGCGAGAAAGGCTACGTGGAAACGATCATGCAACGTCGACGTTATTTGAAAGACATCAATTCTGCCAATGCTGTCGTGCGTGGGTTTGCGGAACGAAATGCGGTAAATGCACCCATTCAAGGATCCGCCGCAGACATTATCAAACTGGCAATGATTCGCGTATTTAACGCAATGAATGATCTGAAGGTGAAATCGAAAATGCTCCTGCAAGTGCACGATGAATTGGTGTTCGACGTACACGAAAGTGAAATTGAATTGATGAAAACCTTGGTGAAAACAGAAATGGAATCCGCAGTGGAAATGGTGGTTCCGATGGTGGTAGAAATGGAAATTGCCGACAACTGGCTCGACGCACATTAGAAATTATGCCGTGGAGAAATTGGTTCATAATTGCCGCAGCCTATTGCTCTATTTTGCTCGGAGCTTGGTCTAGCGCGCACCTTGAAGTCGATTTTAGTCTCACCACACTCAGCGCACGAAGCAGTGAAGATTATCAAAATTACCAAACCTACTCGAAGCGTTTTCCATTGGATGAAGACGGATTATCCATTGCGCTTGGCTCCAAAACGGCGTTAAAATCGCTCGAAGATTTCACTAAATTAGAACAACTTCGGCTCGATTTACTCGAACTCGATGGGGTGAAAAGTGTGCTCGCAATCACTTCGGTTGAACTTCCTCAAAAATCCCTTTTCGGATCGCGTACGCGCGCATTACTTCGTTTGGAAAGTCAACATCGATTCGAAAAATCCATTGACAAACTGAACGATTATCCCGACGTGACGCCAAAATTTTTATCGGATGATAGAACCGCGACGCGGCTTTTTTTGGAAGTCGATTGGTCGAAAACAAAGCTCTCTGAAATCTATAAAATTGTGCGTAACCAGCACTATGCGGAAGTTCACTTCATGGGAAAAGAAGTTTTTTCCACCGAAATGAAAAAAAACCTAGTGGCCGAAATGCAAGCATTTCCCTTGATGGCGGGCGTAATTTTGTTGTTTCTGTTTTTTCTTTGGTTCCGCGATGTGAAAAGTTTGATCGTAGTTGCGAGTATTCTAGCGCTCAATCTTTCACTCATAACGCTCCTTTTTTGGGGATGTGGCATAAAAATCGGGCTGCTTACCGCCACCACACCACTTCTCATCCTCGTCTTGTCATTTTCCGATATCGTTCACATTCTCTATAAGTTCAAACAAGTCAAAAAGGCCGCCATCGAAGAGCGATTGCGCGATACCATTTTGCCACTCAAACTTCCACTTTGGCTCACCACATTAACCACAGGAGTTGCATTTGCCTTGTTTTTTGTGAGTGGAGTCGCCGAAATCATGGAGTTTGCTTTCATTACGTGCGCCGGCATTTTACTCGCCTATTTCACCGCGCGTTACTTGCTTCCTGTCTTTTTATTGAGTTTTCGCATTCGGCCCTTCAATAAAGATGCGCAGTTCACGAATCTTGCTGAAAAGCTCATTCGGGTAGTTCGATATCGTCGCGCGATCATCTTAATTTCAGTGCTTTTCTTTGGATGTTTGACGTGGAGTTTAATCGCGCGTTTTGAAGTGGAGAATTCCTACCACCAAACCTTTGGTTCAGATACGGAAATTGGAAAATCGCTCCGATTCAGCGACGATAAGTTTGAGGGCGTGCGAACCATTGAAGTCATTCTTGAAGCGAAAACTGGATTGAGCGAAAAAATCACCCACATCGCTGATGAAATTGAGAAGGAATTGATCGATCGCTACGGATGCCGTTCCGTTTTCAGCGTAAACACCGCCATCAAACGACTCAATCGCTACAATCACTTTGGAAAACCAACGAAGTATTCACTTCCAGAGCGCATCGATGAGGCGTTCCTAGGTGAACTCATTGAACATCAAAAAGAACTTGGATTGGTGAATGCCATGACGGAAGATCAGCAGTTGTATCGAATCGTAGGTCGCTTGCCTGATTGTGGAAGCGCGCAAGCACTCAAAAAAAACGAACACCTGGAAACCCGATTGCGTAGTTTGGAAAATGACGATCACACACTTTTTATTAGCGGCTTTTCGTTTGTAAAAGATCAGTCGACCACGCGGATCACGCTACTCATTTTGATCGGTGTTGGATTGAGTTTAATTGTGGCGATTTGTGTGATCGGCATTCTTTTTCGATCCTTCAGAATGGCACTCATTGCCTTTTTTCCGAATGCACTTCCTGTTTTAGTTGGACTCGCGCTGATGAGTTGGACAGGCATCGAATTGAACCCCACAAATGCTATGTCGCTTTCCATTATTTTGGGATTGGCACTCGACGACACCATTTATTTTTTGAGCAGTATCAAACTAGCAAAGCAGTTGAATGAGGTCGAAACGGTCGATCGATGTTTGCGCGAAAACACCTTTCCAGCTGCTGTTACGTCCATTATTTTGATGATCGGTTTTGGAATTTTAATGTTTTCTTCGGTAGAATCAAATAGGAATAGTGGCTTTTTGATTGCAACCATGTTGTTTATTGCACTAATTTCGGACTTGGTAATTCTCCCTGCATTGCTACGCGCATTTTGGACTAAAACGAAAATAATTTGACCTATTTTGTTATCATATTGTACGTGATAATTTCTTCTCTACTGCTGATATATAGTTTGGTAGAGTTCTCGCTCTTGCTTAATTTTTTGTTCCGAAAAAATGTCCACAAGCAGAAGAAATGGGACGAGTTGCCCCTCGTAACCATTCAACTTCCTATGTACAATGAATCCTGCGTAGTAGAACGATTGATTGATCGGATTGTACAAATGAACTACCCAAAAGACAAACTTGAAATTCAAGTACTCGACGATTCTACTGACGATACGGTAGAAAAAGCAAAAGCAAAGGTTGAATTTTATCGCCAGCAGGGATTCGACATTCAGTACATCCAACGCGAAAACCGTTCGGGTTTCAAAGCAGGCGCCCTCGATTACGGACTCAAGTCCGCAAAAGGAGAGTTCATTGCTATTTTTGATGCCGATTTCATGCCAAGCACAGAGTTTTTAATAGATTCGATTCCGTATTTCAGCGCAGATAATATTGGTGTGGTGCAATCGAGATGGACGTATCTTAACGAGAATTATTCACTGCTAACGCGCTTTCAAACAGTGATCCTCAACACACATTTTTCGGTGGAGCAGGGCGGAAGAAACGCTAGTGGAGCCTACATCAACTTTAATGGAACTGCGGGAATTTGGCGAAAATCGTGTATCGATAATGCGGGCGGATGGCAAGCTGATACGTTAACTGAAGATTTGGACTTGAGTTTTCGGGCTCAAATCAAAGGATGGAAATTTTGCTTTGTGCGAGAAATTGAATCGCCTTCCGAACTTCCAGTAACGCTTCCGGCGTATCGCGTACAGCAGTTTCGATGGTCGAAGGGTGCAGCCGAGTGTGTCCGTAAAAACGTGCGAGCGCTCATTCACGACAAACGACCAAATGCATGGACAAAACTCATCGGCTCGTTTCATCTGCTGAACAGTTCGGTGTATTTGATCGTGATTTCCTTTATTCTCCTTTCATTTCCGCTTACCCTGGCGGTACAAGAAGTTCCAACGAACTCATTTATTTTCTACCTTTTTCCTTTTTTTATTGGCACAAATCTGTTACTCTTGTGTGTGTTTGCTGGGGGTGACTTCTCAACTTCGAAAAACAAGTTGCTGAGCGCTTTCACCTTTCCTTTTATTTTCATCGGATTTTTGATAATGAACATGGGCATGTCGCTCTACATGTCTCTTGGTGTGATTGAAGGTTACCTCGGAAAAAAATCGGAATTTGTACGAACACCCAAGTATAACATCACCTCCAAAAAGGAGAAGGAAGCTCACACAGAATACAATAGAATTCAAATCACGCCTCTGCTTTTAGTTGAGTTTTTGATTTTCGGATACGGCGTTTTTCAGATTTTCTATCACATACAATTTTTCAATATTCCATCGCTCCTGTTTGCTTCGGCATTTACAATCGGCTTCGGATACAACATTGGCGCGACGGTTTATCATTCACTAATTAGCAAATAACACTTAAATTCATCCTATGAGGGTTCCAATTTTACTGAATATATTATTGATTCTAGTCTTGTTTGCTTGCGTGCAACCGACTCTAGACAATCTGATTTTAAACAAGGCAACACGCTTGAAATTGACGGATACGGATGCAAAAAACTTGGTGAAGCTCCCTATTGCTTGCATCGACATCGAATTTCCAAATAAACTCAATCAAGTAATCGGTAGCGAGGCAGATTTGCGCAGGCCAAAGAGCCTGCATCCGGCGTTTTACGGTTGCTTTGATTGGCATTCTGCTGTGCACGGGCATTGGTCCTTGGTGCGTTTGCTCAAAGAACAACCGAACTTAAAAGAGAAAAATCGGATCGTCAAGGGCCTGAAAACGCATTTATCCAAAGAGAACATAGCCAAGGAAATTCTTTACTTCAAAGATTCACTCAGCCGAGGATTTGAGCGCATGTACGGCTGGGCTTGGTTGCTGAAATTGACTGATGAAATTGAAACGTGGGACGATCCTTGCGCCAAACAACTCGGCGCAAACCTACGACCGCTCGCGAAAGTGATCGTGAAAAACTGCGAAGAATTTCTGCCGAAATTGCACTATCCCATTCGCGTTGGAACGCACACCAATTCTGCATTCGCGATGTGCATGATGTACGATTATGCCGAAACGACCAATAACAAAGCGTTCAAGAAACTGATTACGGAACGTGCAATTGACTATTACGCCCTCGACAAAGAATGTCCATTGTCATGGGAACCGAGCGGCACCGATTTCCTCTCGCCATGCTTTGAAGAAGCCAATTTGATGCGCCGCGTTTATCCTAAAGGGAAATTCAGAGTTTGGCTTGACGCCTTTCTCCCAGAGCTGAAGAGTAAATCGTTCAAATTAATACCAGCCATCGTCACAGACCGAGCGGATGGACACTTGGTGCACCTCGACGGATTAAATTTTTCACGTGCATGGTGTTTGTATGGCATTGCGAAAACACTCCCTAAAGACTACGGTCATCTCGTGCGAATCGGAAACGAACACATCGAATATTCTTTCGGAAATTTGGTGGGGGATGGCTACGAAGGAGGACATTGGTTGTCGAGTTTCGCTTTGTTGGCGCTCGCGAGCTAAACTAATTCAAGAGACATTAGGAGTAGCTCACCTTCCACCCCCGATATTCCAAAACACCTTGCATCGTCGCCACCTCCCGTGCATTGGGCAACAATTCCTGAATGCGATCAAATACTAAGGAACTTCCATCAATTTTGGGCTTCAAGCCATGCGGAAAAATAAGTTCACGTTCCGAAAAGTTTTGCTCCGAAAACGCGATCCACTGGCGAAGTAGGTTGATTGATTCGTTGTCGCTCAATTTGAAATCTGACGAATGCACGGAGCAGAAAAAGTCAATTGATTCTCGGGCGCGCGTGAGCAAGACATTCAGTCGTTTGCGGCCGTTGGTGGTGTTCATCGGTCCAAATCGAAGGTGAAAATCGCCCGTTTCGTTTGGCGCGTAGCCAAATCCAATGACCAAACTATCGCATTCATCGCCCTGTACGTTTTCGAGGGCTTTGAAAAATCCACCATGCTTTTCTTGATGAGCGATCAATTTTTCTTGCGTGGCACCATCGAGTTGTTTCCAAATGCAGTTCAATTGCTCTTCTGAAAACGCGACAATCCCCAAGCTTTCCGAATCGCTTAATTTTGGATGAATGAAATCGGCAATCGCTTTGGCTTCCTTTACATTGATACGGTCCACAAACAGGGCGTTTTCAATGAAATGATGTCGGATGGGGGAGCTGTCATCAGCCGAGCGAAGGGAAGGATAAGCCATCAATTTTCCGTCGTAAAAATGGGTGTTCGAAAAGGAGATAAGTTCTGGATGAGCGCTGCGGTAATGGTGCAACAAATGAATTTTCGGGAAATAATAACTCGCTTGATGCAATAAATCTTGCACATCTTTCGATCCAGCTTGAAAATAACTCGAAGGACCCATTTGATGTTCGTCGCCTGCTACCACAATGCGTTTGCTCCTTTGGATGCCGCCAAGTGCATGCTGAATGGGGATTTGACTGGCCTCGTCAAAAATCAGTAAATCGAATGCTCCCTGCTCCATAGGGAAACAATTCGCCAAACTGCTCGGATTGCTCAACCAAATCGGCTTCAATAATGAGATCCAATTACGTGCTTCGGATTGAAACAACTCGCGCAATGTTGGATGACTCCGTGTTTTCCCAAACTCTTTCACCAAGATCGATTTTCCCTTCTTCAATGCCTTTTTTACCAGTTTTTGTTCTGCATTGAGTCGATTTGCTGGCGTGTTTAACAAGGCATGGAAATTCAAAAACTGGGTATGAATACTGTTCAGAAGTTGGCTTGCGTGCAATTGACCCTCATGGGACTGCGCGCTAAGAATAGAGTCTACTTTTTCTCCAATTTCTATTGGTTTGAAGTTCGAAAATACTGGAAATCGTTCCTTAAAAAGGGTGTGGTTGGAGGTGAAAATGAGCGCGGCAAAATCGGTAAAAGTGGCGCAATTTTTCATCGACTGAAAATCGATACTGCTCAGTTCGAGGATGTTTTTACGATCAGTCAACAAGTTGGGTAAGTCGGATTTCAAGCGCGTAAAAAACTCACTCAGTTGAGTATCTGCGTCGAGCTTAAACGCCGAAAGCAACTCGCTGTGGAGATGGCTCAATTCAGAATGACGACGGGTGATATTTACCCGTTTTCCCCTTGGAATCGCGGTGTATGCGTGCCAATTTGCTTCCGAAAATAAGGTCATTGTTTGCTGAATTTGCTCAATTTCTGTTCCCGGCTCCGTAATCCCAAGTTGACTCAATTGATCTAAGCATTTCTGCCATTTTACTTCATCCGATGCCTGATCCAAGCGCTTTTTTAACGCAGATTGAGCTTCAGAAAAGGGCAGGTTCGACAGTTCTCCCCACCGTTTTTTCAGTTTTCGTCGTTCAAAAAATGAAGCGTTCAGCAACTGCTTTCGCAGCGATTCAGACTCAACCAACGATGGATAAACTTTCCATTCCGAGCCAATTTCCTCACTACGTGAAAGCCTTTGATAGTGTTTGGCCAAGCGTTTAAATTGTTTTTGATCCTTGGATGAAGGTTCGAAAACAGAGGCGTAACGTTTGAATAAATCATTTTCGAATACTTGACAAATAGCGGCATCCTTCATCGCAAGCGACAAATCGTTCCACGAATCGAGCGTAAAACTCCCGCGGAGTATATTCGCCTGCAGTTGCCAAGCATCAATTTTTTGATCGAATGATAAAAACGTATCCGATTCCACCGTCTTCTTCCTTAGGAAAGACAATGAGTGCTGAAGTTCAGTTCCAAAAAGCTGCTCGAGCACCGCACGATGATCAACAAAATCCGAAATGCTGGGCGAAAAACTCGAAAATTTTCCATTCTGAGGAAACTCAAGCGAAAGCTGATGAAATACATGAAAAGAAACGCCGCCAATCAAATCCGGTTGGCGTAACAAATCCAAGGACATCTGTAAATTCGCTTCGTATTGTTCGGAAAGCATCAAATTTACCTTGGAACTTGGAAGATAGGATTCAAAAAAATCCCACGTCGCTTTTAAGCTGGATAGAAATTGGTGACTCTGACGATCCGCACCTGCGATAAAGCACAAACGATCCAAGCCAAAAGTTCTTAATTTAGATTGAATCACATCGAGTGCTGCATATTTCTCCGACACCACCAAAATGCTTTGCTCGGCATGAAGCGCTTTTCCTATGAGGTTGCAAATTACCTGCGATTTTCCGGTTCCGGGGGGACCTTGAATGACTGCGTGAGATTTCTCAACAATCGAAAAAACGGATTCGTGATTGGTATCAGCTGCGAATAAATTGGAAGCGGACAAATTGAGAGCAGGAAGTTCTTGTTTTCCCTCACCAAAAAGAGCACTTAGCGCTGGATTGAATTTCGAACACATTTCCAATTCTTCCAATTCCCGCAGTACTTGATACCGATGGTGGTGGAAATTCCCGATGGAACACGTCGATGCGTCTGCCTTCAAGCCCTGCTCTTCACAAAAGTGTGCAATCGTATTCAGATCGCATGATTGGGCGAGTTCGAGGCTGAGTTCGATTTCCAAATTTTGTTTGAAATGTTGAACAATGAACGGATTTACAAAAGCAGCGTCGTCGATTTCTTCGAATGAAATGGTTTGCTGAATGCGGTTGGTCGAATTCTGCAGAGGAACCAAAACTAGTGGCGAGTGGACTTCCTTCCCCTTGATTTCGAGTCGAACGATCCCGCGAGCCACGCAGAGTGTATTCACACCCGACTCCTTCAAATTCAATCGTGCTTCGTTCAAAATTCGGCTCGGGAAATCACCCAGCGAAAACTGCCGAATTTCCCCACATGCATACAATCGTTGATGATCCACCCGCGCATCCACCAATACATCATTCGCATTGAATTGACTGCATTCAACGCGCAAATTGGAAATAATATGTCTGAGTTCTTTGGACAAGTGGATAAATTTACGAAAAACAAGTTGGATTATTCAGTGCGATCCCGTTGGCAAAATCTTGGGTAGCATTATTGAAATTCGTACATTTGTCCCTCGATTAGCCATACTTGTAATCAAGCACTCGCTAATAAACACCTAAAAGAATGAACTACAGTAAGTTTGCCGTAATTGGAGTTGGACGCTACGGCGCCACAATCGCCCGAAGATTAGCCGAGAAAGGAGCACAAGTGTTCGCCTTCGATCCAGACGAGGAAAAAATTGAGAGCATCAAAGATGAAGTGGCATTTGCCGTTACGTTGGATGCCACCGATGTGCGTGCGTTACGCGCTCAAAACCTCGGGGAAATGGATGCTGCGGTTGTGGCAATCGGAGAAAATTTTGAAGCAACCGTACTCACGGCTGTCCACTTGATAGATTTGGGCGTGAAGCGCATTATTGCCCGCGCAAGTGGTGATCACCAGCGACTGATTCTCGAAAAAATCGGGGTCACAGAGATTTTAACACCCGAAGACGAGGTAGCCTACGTAGTAAGAGAAAAATTGCTGAACCCGAACATCGTTTCCTTTTTGCAATTGCCCGATGATCATGAAATTGCTGAAATTCGAGCGCCGAGAGGAGTTGTAGGTCGATCTATTGACGATGTCGGCTTCCGGAACAAGTACGAAATGACCCTCATCACCATCAAACGTCAGTATGAATTGACCAAAAATGGTGAAGACACGACCGAACAACATATCATTGGCGTGCCGAAAGAAGATACTGTGATTCAAGAAAAAGATACACTCGTTATTTTTGGCGCGGCAAAAAGCGTCGAACGATTTATTAACATCAACGAAGCACTTTGATTTTTATCACGGGTGTATCGCGCGGTTTTGGCAAGGCCATTGCTGAACTCTACCTCGACTCAGGTGAAAAGGTGGTAGGAATTGGTCGTTCTGCTTCGATTGCACACGCAAATTTCTCTCTTATTTTGTGCGATTTATCGAATCTAACTGAAGTGCGAGCATTAAAGTTTGACTCAATTTCCGAACCCATCACCCTCATCAATAACGCTGGAATAGTTGGCGAGATCAGACGCTTGAGCGATCAGCAAAGAAGTGATGTGGACGAAGTCATGACCGTGAACGTATCGGCGCCCCTCATTTTGACTCAAAAACTATACGCAGCAGCGCACAACAAAGATCATTTCACCCTGGTCAACATTAGTTCGGGAGCAGCCACTCGCGCGATTCCATCTTGGGCTTCCTATTGTGCTTCCAAGGCAGCGCTCAACATGTTCACTGAAACATTTTATTTGGAAGAGAAGGAAAAAGGAAACTTCCCAAAGGTGTATGCTGTGGCTCCAGGCGTGATAGATACAGGGATGCAAGAACAGATTCGATCGGCGAATTCTGAGGACTTCTCCGCCTTGGATAATTTTATTTCCATGAAATCGGAAGGAACGCTTTTCTCTGCTGAGGAGGCTGCACGCAAACTGCACCAATTAATATCGATCGGTTTTTCAGGAGCGATCTTTCACGATCTGAGACAGCTTTCCGATCAATAGGCATTCAATACCGTTCACCATTTCATTTCTACTTGTTACACAAAAAAGTTTGTGATTTGCCAACTACTCCGTACTTTAGCAGTATTAAGTAGAAATATGCTCAAACTATGAAAAAAACTATACTCTCTGCGCTGGGGATCTTCACCTTTAGTGCCTTCTCTTTCTCTCAAACCCAAGGAACGCAGATCGATCCAACGAATGTCCGTGAGGGTGAGTCAGTTGAATACTGTATCACGCACAAGAAGAAAGAAGAATTATTAATAAACCCAGCTGCGGTTGCATCTTTCGTTCAAGACGAAATAATTAGACAACAAGAGGCGGCTAACGGAGTTTCTGCTCCAAAAGCTACTGTTTATTATATCCCTGTAGTGTTCCATGTGCTCCACAATGGTGGACTCGAAAACATCAGCGATGAACAAATTCTCGATGCAATGTTTATCTTGAATCGAGATTTCCGCCTGCAGAATGCGGATGCAGCTAATGTGAACGCAGCTTTTACAGCTCTTCCGTCTGATATTGAGATCGAATTCCGATTGGCTACCAAAGCTCCAAATGGCTTATGTTTTAGCGGCATTACACGTACGCAACATCCACTGTCAATGGACGGAAGTAGTGGTACGGCACAAGTAAACGCGATCGTAGCAGGAAATAATATATACAACAACCAATGGGCTGGGAACAAATACCTCAACATCTTTGTGTGTGGTGAAATCGGTGGTGCTGCAGGATATACATCTACTCCATCAAATTGGACTGGAACAGGAATGACAAACGGAATATGGGTACTTGCCAATTACGTTGGCTCCATAGGAACGTCATCTACTTATACTAGTCGAACTTTAACACACGAAGTAGGCCACTGGTTGAATCTTGAGCACACTTGGGGAGGGAATAACAATCCGGGTAATGCTTCAAGCTGTTCAACGGATGATGGGGTTAATGATACACCGAATACAATTGGTGTAACATCATGTAACCAAAATGAAGCTACTTGTGGACCCCTTGCTAATGTGGAAAACTACATGGATTACTCGTACTGTTCTAAAATGTTCACTCCTGGACAACGCACACGAATGAGAAATGCAACTACTTCGAGTGTAGGAGGTAGAAGTAATCTGATCACACCAGCTAATGCTACATCTACTGGAATCTCTGAAACGCCATATTTGTGCGCTGCAGACTTCCAGGCGGACCGTGTAACGATTTGTGCTGGAAATCAAATCAACTTTGATGATCAATCCTATAACTTAGTCTCTGGTTGGTCATGGACATTTCCTGGTGGAACGCCAGGGACATCCACTTCTCAGAATCCAACAATTACTTACAACACAGAAGGATTGTATGAGGTTACATTGAGTGCAACGGATGGCTCAACTTCCGATTCAGAAACAAAAACAGCTTATATCCGAGTGCTTCCTGCACCTTCAGGATTGCCTTTCCACGAAGATTTTGAAAGCTATTCAACATTGACGAACATTATTCCATGGGAAGTAATTAATCCAGGTGGAAATCCATGGGCTTTGCATACTGGAACGGGATATACGGGTAATAAATGTGCGAAAATCTCGAACTTCAACCAAACTGTTGGTCAAATGGATGATTTGATCTCTGCGCCAATCGATCTTTCGTCTATCACGGCATTAGCGGCAGTGACGATGAGTTTCCGTTATTCATACAAGAAACGCGCGACAACTAACTCTGAAACTTTAAAAGTCTACATCACCTCAAATTGTGGTGAGAACTGGGCACCGCGAAAAACGCTTACAGGATCGCAATTAGGGGCACTTACTCTTAGCACGGCTTGGACGCCTGCAGCTCAATCGGATTGGGTAACTGTTCACATGACAAACGTAACGAGCACTTATTGGACGGATGAATTCCGTTGCCGATTTGAATTCGAATCGGATGGTGGAAACAACATTTATTTGGATGACATCAACATCTATGCAGGCGCACCTTCTGACAACATTGTGGTTGCTGGAATAGATGAAAATGGATTCGATATCGAAGAATTGTCCGTCTATCCAAACCCAACAGACAAAGACCTCAACGTTCGTTTCGCATTGAAAGTAGCAGATCGTGCTAACTTGTATGTTCAAGATGTTTCAGGAAAAATCGTGCAATCGGCAATCGTGAACGGGGCAGAGGGAATGAACCTTGTGATGATGGACACTTCAGCTTTGGCTGCGGGAATGTATTTCTTGAAAGTTCAAATTGGAGGATCACAAAAGACAATTCAGTTTGTTGTTAAGTAAAAATTAATTAACTCATAAAGACCTTTTCACGCCGTGGAGAGGTCTTTTTTATACCAATAAATTATGAAGAAGTATTTCACGTTGGCAATCATCTCGCTGATTTCGGCCCTTAGTTTTGGACAAAAAACGGGCGAATGGTGTGCAACAGATCAACTCATTCAACAGCAATTTCAGAATGACGCAAGCTTGCAAGAAACATTCCATCAGCAAATGATGGCTGCTGCGAAGTACCGACATACGAATTCGGGGAACCGTGCTGGAATTGTCATTCCTGTGGTGGTGCATATTATCCACGACAATGGAGCAGGGAATATTTCGGATGAGCAAATTCAGAGCGCAATTGATATTTTGAATGAAGACTACAACCGAATGAACCCGGACACTTCGACCACTCGAAATACCGTGGATGCTCCATTTCAATTGCAAGCTGGAAGCATGGACATTGTGTTTAAACTCGCTAAATTGGATCCAAACGGCAATTGTACAAATGGTATTGTTCGTGTGAATGCCCCGAGCTTAACGTACAACGCTGACGAGGATTGTAAATACTCCGCAAATGGTGGTTCAGATCAATGGCCACGTGATGAATACTTCAACATTTGGATCGTAAACACGATTGACAATGGCGGTGCGGCAGGAATCACGCTTGGATATGCTTACTTGCCTTATGGCGGAGCTGGTGGAACTGGATATGGAATACTCATGCGACACGATTCATTCGGAGTAATAGAAACAGCTGACAACTCTGATGGGCGCACCCTCACACACGAAATGGGACATGCCCTGGGCTTATCACACATCTTCAACACTGGATTTGGTGGCGGAGGATCAACCGGCTGTCATTTGGATGATTGTGATGCAAACGGCGATTACGCCTGCGACACGCCTCCTC
The DNA here is from genome assembly GCA_937919725.1 of uncultured Fluviicola sp. Lineage (GTDB taxonomy): Bacteria > Bacteroidota > Bacteroidia > Flavobacteriales_D > Crocinitomicaceae > UBA4466. Next base: position 35,214 of record CALFOS010000087.1, read on the forward strand.
AAGAAGAAGCGAACTGGAGTTGCTCACAAATTTGGAACTCGTGCTCTGAGATCCCAACAGGCGACACCTATGGATTCGATGCCTTGGATCAAATTGAAAATTACATGAGCTACAACGCGTGTCAAAACATGTTCTCCTTGGATCAGGCCGGCATCATGCAAGCCAATTTTATTTCCATCAGCTTCTTGAACAATCTCAGGTCTCCAGCCAACTTGGTGAATACCGGCGTGAACGACCCAGACGTATTGTGTAAAGCCGATTTTGAAGCACTCAACAGAAGTATTTGCAGCGGAACGGTGGTCGATTTCAACGATTTTAGCTTCCATGGACCAATTAGCTGGACGTGGACAATTAGTGGCATCGAAGGAACGGATTACAATTATGTGAACGGAACATCAGCTGCAACGCAGGAACCTTCGGTGGAGTTTATTTCATCGGGGAGCTATGATGTTCAACTCGTTGTTTCAGATGGTGTTTCGACAGAAACGGAACTTAAAACAAGTTACATCAACGTGATTCCACTCCCAAATTCCATTGATTTGATAGAAGGATTTGAAGGCTACACATCATTTGGAGCAACCGATCAATGGTCGGTTTACAATCCGTCGGGGAATGGTTTTGAAGTGGTAGAAGGCATCAGTCGCTCGGGCTGGAGAAGCGCGCGCCTCCTCAATTTTGGTCAACAATCGGGCAATTCAGACGAACTCATTTCCGCTCCTGTGGATTTATCTGTGATCGATCCACTTACAGAATCAATTACGCTCAGCTTCCGTTATTCGTATAAAAAGCGCTTCGAGTCGAACAATGAATGGCTGAAGGTTTTCATAACGAATACCTGCGGAGAAACTTGGGTACAACGGAAAACATTGCAAGGCTCGCAACTCTCTCCAAATGTTCAAAGCTCCACTTGGGTTCCGAGTTCGGCCACCGATTGGACAACCATTCACATGACCAACATCACGAGTACCTATTTCGTAGAAAATTTCCGCTATAAGTTCGAGTTCGAGTCAGATGGCGGAAATAATTTCTATTTGGACGATATCAACATCTACAAAGGGTCACCATCGGACGTGTTGGTTGGGGTAGATGAAACTGGAAATTTCATCGAATCGATGTCCGTTTATCCGAATCCAACAGCGGGAAGTGTAAACGTACGTTTCGCATTAGCAAATGGCGGTGCAGCGTCCGTAATTGTGACGGATCTTGCTGGAAAACAAATGGAAGCGCACCAACTGTTTGCAGCGCAAGGAAATAACTTGTTGCAATTGGAAACGGCGAAGTATGCATCGGGAGTTTATCTGGTTCAATTGAACCTCGGAGGTGTGACGCACGTGAAGCAGTTGATGGTGGAGTAATCACTTCGATTTCAAGTACGCCAACAACTCTTCCAAAGAAGACTTTTTTAAACAATATTCAACAGGAACAGCACGAGAAATCAGTGCTGTTTCTGTGCTTTTTCCCCATGCGATCACACGCGCAGCTTTGGGAATTTTGTTCAGCCCAAAGATCCCCTCCACGTTCGTGGGACTCGTAAAAACGTACACGTCGCTGTCCTCGACTAGCTCATTGTCAAGCTCCGTTTTGTATGCAATTTTCACCTCCTTTTGCGCAGATGGAATGGGCTTGGAGATTGTTTTGAGCGATCGATCGGAAACAGGAAAGAAAACGCGCCTTTTGCCCAACCATTTTTTGAACTCCTGAGCCGTTGCTTGTGGATTTCCACTTTCTGAACCACAAAATGCTACTTCTCTACCTAAACTTATCACCAGTTCTGCCGTTTTTTCTCCTACGCAGCCAATTTGGGTAGATGCTGGAATGGATTGTTGATTCAAGAAGAAAATCACGGTGCGCGGACCTCCGAAAAAAATGACGTCATACGCTTGATCAACATCAAACTCAACAGGAATAAAACTCAAAAAGGAGTGTGCATCTAGGGTATATCCCAATGATTCTAACTGCGACCGTATGGGATCAATTTCGTGAAGGTGCTTCGATATGAAAATGCGCTTAGCCACCGAGTGCTTCGTGTAAATCGGCGACCACTTTTTCGGCCATTCCGGGGAATTCTGTTACTTCATAATCGAAGAAAATACTCTCGGCTCCCGGTTTTTTAGCAAAGGCAACGTACAAATGATGATCTTCTGTGCAATAGGCCCCGAGTGGCAATTGACAGCCGCCTTCGAGTAAATTCAAGATCTTACGTTCCAGGGAAATGCATTTTTGTACTTCCGTGTTGTTCATGCTCGCCATCAATTCAGCCATTTCGCCGTCATTTGAGCGAATTTGAAGTCCCAACACTCCTTGAGCGGGCGCAGGAACAAATTCTCGCGGGTCGAGTTCCACACAGGTGAACTCACTTAAGTCGAGTTCCAAACGATCGACGCCTGCCTTCGCCAAAATAATAGCGTCGTATTTTCCATTGCGGAGTTTATCAATTCGCGTTGGAACATTTCCGCGTAAATCGTTGATGGCGCAATCTTGGCGGAAGTGCAAAAACTGTGTTTTACGTCGAACAGATGACGTACCAACGTTGGCATTTTTCTTGAGCGACCATTTCGTAGTTGGGGAGACGCAGCTTTTTCGAATCAATAACAAATCCGAAGGATTCGCGCGATCAGAAACACAGGCAATCGTGAGTCCAGCGGGAGGATTCGTTTCCACATCTTTGTGTGAGTGAACAGCCAAATCTACCTCGCCCGAGAGCAATGCATCTTCAATTTCTTTGGTGAAAAAGCCCTTTCCTTCGAGCTTGTCGAAACTCAAATGCTGAATAGCGTCGCCTTGTGTTTTGATGATTTTTATGTCCACAGAACAGCCGCGATTTTCGAGTTCGCCTTTCACAAAACGCGCTTGCCACAAAGCAAGATCACTCCCTCTCGATCCAATAATTACGTGTTTTTTCAAGATTGCCGTTTTAGCAAGATTTCTTTCGCCATCAGCATTGGCATGCTCATGTATTTCTTCTCCATGTAGCCGATCACGTTTTCCAAAACCGCACGGGCTTCGTCGTCCAAACCGCTCACATCGTTCTTGAAAACTTCATGCAGGGCAGTATGCTTAATTTCTCTCACCTTTGTCGGCACTTCGCGCATCGCAAGTTCTATAGAGCGTTCTTTGAAAATGTGCTTGAACTCATCTACCGCTTCGTCGATGATCAAATGAACGTGCTCCACCTCGCGCGAACGCACTTTCAAATTTTCATTGGAGATTTTTTGAAGCACCTCAACCGAAATGTGATGAACTGAATGCTGGGCTTTTATTTCTGGAGATAAATCTTGTGGAATCGCTATATCAATGACCACTTTCCGATCCGTATCGCCTTGCAATAAGTGGGTGTAAATTTCTGGCGAGAGGATGTGCATCTCCGATCCAGTACATGTAATAATGATGTCGAATCCACCCGAAAATGTGCTCAAGGTAGAGAGCGGATGCGCCGTACCGTTCAAATCTTTAGCAAGTTGCTCTGCTTTGGTAAATGTACGGTTGAAAACATCAAACTTCGTAAATCCATGCTTGCGCAAAAATTTGCCCATGTTTGTGTTCGTTACTCCCGCTCCAATGATGAGAATTCGTGAATCCAAAGGTACGTTCATGTCGCGCAATTGGCGGTATGCCAATGAAACAACCGATACCGGTCGCTTCGCAATATTCGTTTCGGTGTACACCCGCTTTGCTGTTTCTATCGTGTGGCGCATCATCAATCGTAAGAAGTCGCCAGTAAGTCCATTTTCGCGGGACGAATCATAGGCGTTGCGCACTTGTGTAATAATTTCACGTTCACCAACAATCATAGAATCTACCGAAGAGGCAACGAAGAGTTGATGGCGGATGGCGTCCATTCCTTGAAAAATTTCGGCGCTTTGAACGAGCGAAATTCGCTTTTCGGTAGAAATTTCAGGGTAGAGTGAGTGAATGAATCGGTCTACAAAATCGCTGTCGAAAGTGTGATCGGTAACCAGCGCAAACTCAATTCTATTGCACGTGGTCAAATACATCAACTCGGTCAAACCAAAAGTTAATTTTGCATTGGCGAGCAAAACGCGTCGATTTTCAGCATCGATGTGCAATTGACCGATCTCGGAGACCGCCAAATTTTTATGCGTAAAAGCGATAATATGTAAGGCGTTTAAGCCTGTTTGAGCATTCACAGCTACAAAGATGGAGATTACGCATGCTTCTTGTGTCATAGTAATGTCATATTTGGATATTTAGAATTCATCTAAATTACGCCTGCACTCCTTTTGCGACGCGGATTAGTAAATAGGTGGATGATCCGAAAGTGCTTGATCGAAGAATAGGCGACTATTTGTATGTTTTTTCGTTCAAAAATGTATCTTTAAGCGACGAAATCGCTATGAAAAGCATCGAATTTGAATCCGCGCAAAATGTGAAGATTGAGTATGAACTCGCTTCGGTTGGTCAACGCACTGTTGCCGCAATGCTCGATGTCATAGCTTTTTTGATCTATTTCATCATTCTCTCCCTTATTCTCGGACTTGCAAATCCCTTTGGGTATAGTCCAGATGGAATGGGGAAGATGTCGTTTGTCATTTTATTAGCCATCAAAATTCCATGGATTTTTTACAATCCGCTCATCGAGTACCTCACCCAAGGACAAAGTCTCGGAAAATACATCATGGGAATTCGTGTCGTTACTATTTCAGGAGAGCGACCTGGATTGCGCGAAGTGTTTACTCGTTGGATTTTTAAGGGCGATTTCATCTGGATCAGTGCCGATCCGTTCGCGATTTTGATTTGGATCGGTATTGGTTTGATCGGAATTCTCTTCGCGGGAACCTCAGAACGGCGGCAACGAATGGGCGACGCTATGGCAAACACGATCGTGATTCGAAACAAATCGAGCATGTCGTATTCCCTCCGCGATGTCCTCTCAATTAAAAGTCAAGACAATTACACACCCGTTTATCAAAACGCGATTCGGCTTACAGACGAAGACATGTTGCTGATCAAAAACACGATTCAGCGCGTGCGAGCAAATCCGAATACAGAAACAAAAAATTTCGCGGTCGAATTGGCAAACGAATCGGCGCGACTCATTGGCTTGGAAGAAACTCCGCCAAAACGATTGGAATTTTTGCAAACACTTTTGCAGGATTACGTCGTTTTAACACGATAATCAACAGATGGCAAAACTTATTCTTGTTCCAACACCGATTGGAAATTTGGAAGATATTACCCTTCGTTCCATTCGTATATTGAAGGAAACAGAGCTTATTTTCGCAGAAGACACACGTGTTACCAACCGTTTGCTGAAGCATTTGGAAATCAACAAGCCCGTCATTCCCTTTCATGCGCACAACGAGCACCGTTCGCTTGCCCTCACCATCGACAGAATTCGTGCGAACACCATGTGTGTTTTGGTTTCCGATGCAGGAACACCTGCCATTTCGGACCCTGGATTTTTGCTCGTCCGAGAATGTTTGAAAGAAGGAATAGAAATTGAGTGCTTGCCTGGGCCATCTGCGCTTATTCCCGCACTTGTTGCCAGCGGATTTCCGTGTGACAAGTTTGTGTTTGAAGGATTTTTACCCCACAAAAAAGGGCGACAATCGCGCTTGGTTGCGCTAGCAGAAGAAGAACGAACGATTATTTTGTACGAATCGCCGCATCGTTTGGTGAAATGCCTCGGACAAATTGCGGAGTTTTTGGGAGCGGATCGACAGGTGTGTGTGGCGCGGGAAATCACAAAAATGTACGAAGAGTATCGTCGTGGAACCGCTGTGGAAGTGCAGAAGCACTACGAGCAAAATCCTCCGAAAGGAGAAATAGTTATTGTTATCGAAGGAAAAAAATAGAACATGGAATCACAGGCATTTTTTTTAACGAAAAAGGGATCAGCTCAGGAGGCATTCGAATTGCGAAACTTCGAAATTGAGGAACCACGAGGACAAAAAGTGCTCGTAGAAGTGGAAGCGTTTGGATTGAATTATGCTGATGTGATGGCGCGTCGAGGATTGTACCGTGAAGCACCACCATTTCCGTGTGTTGTTGGTTATGAGGCTGTTGGCAGAGTAATCGCCTGTGGACCTGATGCGAACAAAGAGAATTTGAACAAACGCGTGGTGGCTTTTTGCCGATTTGGAGGTTATGCCAAGCACGTGATCACCGACGATTATGCGACCGTTGCGGTGGGCGATCAAGATCCAATTGAATTGTTGGCGCTGTGCACCCAAGGAGTTACTGCTTATTACATGTCCGAATATTTAGCGCCTATTAACAGTATCGACCGTGTCCTTGTGCATGCTGCTGCTGGAGGAGTTGGAACGATTTTGATTCAACTTGCGAAATTGAAAGGAGCAGAAGTGTTCGCAAAAGTGGGACAGAAGGACAAAGAACAATACGCCCGTGATTTGGGAGCCGATCACGTAGTGAATTACCGCAACTCTGACTATTCGGAGCAGTTGAAATCCATATTGCAAGGTGCCCGCATTGACGTAAGTTACAATCCTGTTGCAGGATCAACCTACAAAAAAGACGTGGCACTTCTTGGTTCTGGCGGACGAATGGTGTTATTTGGCGGATCGGAGCTCGCGAATGGCAAGATGGGAATCTTCTCTAAGTTGAATTTCGTTCGAAAAATGGGTCTCATCACGCCGATCGTGCTAATGATGCGCTCGAAAAGTGTGCTTGGTGTGAACATGCTGAAAATTGCAGACAACAAACCCAAAGTGCTCGAAATCTGCTTACATGCCATCGTTAACTTGTACGTCGAAGGAAAAATCAAGCCGCAAGTAGGAGGGAGCTATTCTTCAGATCAAATGGCGGAAGCCCACACAGCCCTGGAAAGTGGAAAAACCACCGGGAAACTGGGTGTAATTTGGTCGTAGGATGTTCAACCGAATCATCAAATGGCAAAAGATTTTCGAAACAAAAGAAGCGTTAATCGAGTATTTTGGAACGAAACAAACGGTGCTGTTCAAAAACACCTTTGGTGAAATCATGCTCGCTCGCGCGGGTGAAAATTTCTATGCTTTTGAGAATAAATGTCCACATCAAAATAAATCTTTGGTCGGTTGTGTGATCGATGAAGGCATGATCGTTTGTCCGTGGCACAAGTATGCTTTTTCCTGCGAAACCGGTCGCGGACATGCACTTTACTTGGAGAAATACCCGATCAAATTCGAAGATGACGGTGTGTTTATCGGGAAGGAAGGTTGGAGTTTGTTTGGGTGATATTTTTAATACTCCCCGTTTCAAATCAACTTTATTTGCACTTCAGTTCACCTTATTTCTCATTTCTCCACTCGTTTCGTGTAATACAAAATAGTATATCATCGTTATCCACGGATTTATCTCCCGATTGAGCTGCTTTATTGAAATCTTCGCACGCATTTTGTGTCAGCTCCAAGGTCAATTTTTCGGGAGTCAATAACGACAAGGTTTTCGGCGCTGCTTCTCGGTCTGGAAGGTAAATATGTGTGGATATAGAACCGTTAACCTTAGTGGAGTTGCTACATTTGACAGGACAGATTAGTTAAGATAGTTGAGCATCAATGAACTATTCTAATTTAGAAGTATGAAAACAAGAAAAAAGTTCAGTAAAGAATTCAAACGGAAAGCCATTGAAATAAGCAACAAAATTGACAACATCAAAGATGTTGCAATAAGTTTAGGGATACGAGAAGCATTATTATATCGTTAGCGAAAGGAGTTTTATCAAAAAGAAGGCGAAGTATTCTCAGGATCGGGAGTAACATCAACACGTCAAGATGCAGAAAAAGAGGAATTTCTTAGACTACGCAAAGAAAACCGAGATTTGAAACTAGAGCGTGACAGATTAAAAAAGGCGGTAGGCATCTTTTTCAAGAACGACTGAAACGACATGAATTTATCAAGGATCATCATAGTATGTTCCCAGTTGAAAAGATGTGTAAAGTCTTGCGATTGAGCCGAAGTAGTTATTACAGTTGGAAAAATCGTAAGCCATCCAATAGAGATCAAGAAAACGAAGTCTTAGAAAAAATGACAGCATAAATTCATTTGAAAAATTGAATTACAAAAAAGAGGCAGCTTGATACACCTTAACTAATTTATCTACTTTTTTTAGGAATTCCATGTTTCACCATACAGCAATTTTCTACAACGTAATTAATGAAAATGAGATCGTGTTGCTGCATCAAAATTCAGATGCGTACGGACGAAGAATTGGGTAATCCAGTTTATTTTACGACCGGGTTCGATCTGAAAGAATGAGAATTTATCGCCCTCAAGAAAAGTAGTTGAATGCATCGATTTTACTCGAAAGCCATCCAATGTACATCCATATTTTGCCCCCAAGTACTTCCATCTACACGGTTAATGATCATGGTAAACCCAGTACTTGTGACTTGGCGCGTCGTTACATCGAATGAGTCGTCGAAAATACTTCCAACTTGAGCCGATGCTGTACATATTACAGAAGGGGTGCCAACAAATGGAGTAGTAAATACCACGTTTACGATCATGATTTCCAATCCGCCGCTTGCCCCGACGTTCTGAGTTCCTCCTTGCATCGCGCTAAAGAAATTTGTACCTGGTACACCATCAGCACCATTAGCACCGTCTAGTCCAGGAACGCCATCAGCACCATCAGCACCGTCAACACCATTAGCACCGTCTAGTCCAGGAACGCCATCAGCACCGTCTAGTCCATCAGCACCATTAGCACCGTCTAGTCCAGGAACGCCATCAGCACCGTCTAGTCCAGGAGCACCATTAGCACCGTCTAGTCCAGGAGCACCATTAGCACCGTCTAGTCCAGGAACGCCATTAGCACCGTCTAGTCCAGGAACGCCATCAGCACCATCAGCACCGTCAACACCATTAGCACCGTCTAGTCCAGGAACGCCATCAGCACCGTCTAGTCCAGGAGC
>CALFOS010000088.1 GCA_937919725.1 uncultured Fluviicola sp.
TAACGGATGTACGATCACAAGCAGCATCACACTTATAGAACCAACGCCATTAACAACTTCACTTACGCCATCAGTTTACGCAGGCGGTTGGAACGTGACTGGATGTGTGAATGACGGAATGATTGACTTAACAGTTACAGGAGGGACAGCGGTGTATACGTTTGATTGGGATAATGATGGGACCGGTGATTTTGACGATCTAGAGGACCTAGCGAACCTATTTCCAGGTTGGTATGTAGTCGAAATAATCGATGTAAATGGATGTACTATTTCAGATAGTATTGAATTGACAGCTCCGGCAGCATTAAGTAGTCTGACGTCAGTTACAACTAATTATAATGGAGAAGACGTGAGTTGTGAAGGAGCATCGGATGGCGGTGTGGATGTAAGCGCGCTTGACGGAACACCAGCATATATATATGAATGGACAGATGTGTCGGGAACTGTTCTTTCAACAACATCATTTATTAATGATATCCCAGCGGGTTATTATTATGTCTTGGTAACTGATCAAAATAATTGTACAGCATTCGACTCAATTGAGGTGGTGGATGCTCCGCCATTAAATTCAACAATAGCAGTTTCATCGAATTATAACGGACAAGACATATCTTGCTTTGGATTGAGCGATGGTTCAATTGATTTCAATGTGATTGGGGGAACACCTAGTTATTCATATGACTGGTTTGATCAAGCAGGCAATCCAATTGGGAATACGGAGGATTTAAGTGGGCTACCAGAAGGCACATACTTCGTGAGCATGACCGATTTGAATGGATGTAAGATTGATACGTCGATAGTACTTACCGAGCCGCCAGTATTAGAAGCAATCACCGATATAACAAGTAATTACAACGGGCAAGATATTAGTTGTTTCGGCTACTCAGATGGAAGTCTAGAAGTAGTAGCAACAGGAGGAACACCAGGTTTGTCTTTCGAATGGACAAACTCAGGTGGAGGTGTAGTAGGAGTGAATCCGATACTATCAGGAATTCCAGAAGGAATGTACACTATCGAAATAACTGACGTGAACGGATGCATTGTAGTCGAAGATATTTATGTTTCACAACCACAATTATTGACGGTTAGTATTAATGTGCTTACAGACTATTTCGGCGTAGCAGTGAGTTGCGAGTTCATGACAGATGGTGAGATTGAAGCGATTCCTGCCGGTGGAACTTTAGATTATATGTATGAATGGGATACAAATCCTATACAAACAACATCAATTATTAGTGATTTAGGGGAAGGCACTTACACCGTTGTGATAACGGATGCAAATGGGTGCACAGCAACTGATAACGTTACGCTGAGTGCAAATCCAATTCCGATCATTAACCCTGATGGTACTATGGAGGTTTGTCAGGGTGAAACGGTAACGTTTAGTTCTAATTCTTCATCAACCGAGTCGTGTTTATGGTTATTTAGTAATGGAATGCAGCTCGATGATTGCGGTCCAAATACTCTGTTAATCAACGATGTTGGATGTTATGATGCTAATCTGATCGTAACGAATGAATATGGTTGTATGGACTCTGTTTTATTCACTGACTACATCTGTATTCGACCATACCCTATTGCAGATTTTAGCGCAAGTAGTCAGGTGGTTTCAGTGCTCGATCCTCAAGTTTTATTCTACAATGAATCTTCTGGTGCGATCGAATATTTATGGACTTTTGGTGATGGAGCCTCATCAAACAGCATTGATGCCTACCATCAGTTTGCCTTCGACCCGCCAGGTGAATATGATGTAACATTGTACGCTTACAATGAAATCGGTTGCGTTGATACTACGATTATGACATTCGAAGTTAGAGATGTTCTACTCTATTATGTTCCGAATACCTTTACCCCGGACGGAGATCAGTACAATAACACATTCCAACCAGTAATTGGAGTGGGTATTAGTCCAACGAAATATGAATTTCTAATTTTCAATCGTTGGGGCGAATTGGTCTTTATATCCAAGGATCCTGATAAAGGATGGGATGGTACGTACAAAAACAACAAATGCCAAGACGGAACATATACATGGAAATTGGTCTTCACCGCAAATCAAAATGTGATAGAATACGGCGAACGAGCAGAGCATGTCGGACATGTAAACTTAATCAGATAGGGGTTTTAAAATGATCAACTTGAGGGTTAGACGGATTTAATAGGCGATCTTACTGAATTGAAAATAATGAGAAGAGTTGAACTGGGTTGTCCAATAGGACAACCCTTATTTTGTTTTAATCAGTGTTTTCCTCATTTTTTGGTCATAAGTACATAAGTAACTGGCTATGATGGTAAAGTGATTATCAATACGCCAATTAGCCGGGCTCAAGGAGGAAATCGATTCGATTTAGATCTCTCCAAGCATCAGAAAGGCATCTATTTCATCTCCATTTGTACCAAAGAAAAAGTGTACAAAACGAAAATGATCCGGTAGTAGGAGTCGCCTATTCGGTTTAATTTATGCGCACGAAGCACCTCAAAATGATTTTAACCCGACCTGGCGCGCTTCGATCCAATTTCAGTCGAATTCATTAACTTAGTAGTTCAATTTACGATCCACACAAACGCAATGAGTAATCTCCTCGAACAAGAAATAGACCAACGATTTGTCCAGCAACTTCCTGCTGATCATCTGAGGGTGAATACCTCACGTCAGGTACTCGAAGCATGTTATTCGTTTGTGGAGCCTAAAATTCCCTCCAACCCAAAACTTTTGCACGTTTCGCATAGATTTTTGGAAGAATTGAAGCTCGAAATTGGCGATGAAAGCGAGTTTCTGAAAACTGTAAGTGGCGCAATCCCGTTTCGAAATGCTGAACCCTACGCGATGTGCTATGGCGGACATCAATTTGGGAATTGGGCGGGACAACTCGGCGATGGACGTGCGATCAACATTGCAGAATTGAATATTGGTGCGCAAAATTGGAAATTTCAGTTGAAAGGCGCTGGTCCTACACCCTATTCGCGTGGATCCGATGGTTTGGCGGTACTCCGCTCTTCCATTCGAGAATATTTGTGCAGCGAGGCAATGCACCATTTGGGAGTTCCAACGACGCGGGCTTTGTCGCTCGTGACAACAGGAGACGCAGTGCCGCGTGACGTGCTCTACAACGGAAATGTACAGAACGAACCTGGAGCAATTGTCTGTCGAGTGTCGCCGAGTTTTGTGCGTTTTGGCAGTTTCCAGATCTTCTCAGCGCGCGGCGATCACGACAATTTGAAAAAGTTCACCGATTACGTCATTCGAGAACATTTTGCAGAGATGGGAGCACCATCCAAAGAAATGTACTTGAAATTTTTCGCAGAAGTAAGCCGACGAACCAAAGAAATGATCATCCACTGGCAGCGCGTAGGATTTGTCCACGGCGTGATGAACACCGACAACATGTCCATCCTCGGACTCACAATAGACTACGGGCCTTACGGTTGGCTCGAAAACTACGATCCATCGTGGACGCCGAACACTACCGATAGCCAACACCGACGGTACCGCTTTGGAAATCAAGCTTCTGTTGCGCTGTGGAACCTAACGCAGTTGGCGAATGCGCTGTATCCTTTGATCGATGAAGCTCCGCCCTTGGAGAAAATCTTGGATCAATTCAAGGAGGAGTATACGGTAGAATCGCTTGACATGATGCGTTCGAAAATTGGACTCGAACTTTCGGCGAATCTGGATGCTGAATTGATCGACCAGTTGAAAGAACTCCTCGAACATACCGAGGTAGACATGACGCTTTTTTTCCGAAAGTTGAGGCGATTCGAAACGCCCGAATCGTTCTTGGATGCCATTCGCGCATCGAGTTATTTGAAGAAAGAGGAGTTTGATAAATTCTCCGATTCGTGGGTGTCTTGGTTGAACGAGTATGCCGAACGCTTGGCAATCGAGAAACGAAGTAAAGAGGAGAGAGGCAAGGCAATGAATTTAGTCAATCCGAAATATGTGCTTCGAAATTACATGGCGCAACTCGCAATTGATGCCGCTGAAAAAGAAGATGATTCGGTGATTGATGAACTCTATAGTTTGCTCACACACCCATACGACGAACAACTAGAATTCGAAAAATGGTTCGCACTTCGCCCCGATTGGGCGCTGAATAAGGTCGGTTGCTCGATGCTGTCTTGCAGTTCGTGATCGTGCGTCCTCTGATCGATGATCTGTGCGATTGTTTCGAAGGAAAATGGAAGGCAAAGAATCTGACAGAACATGTGGGCGTAAATCAAATGTAGAGTTCCTTGCAAACGAGATACAAAAGAAAACGATTATGGCGATCAGGATACTAGCAAATCCCTTATTTTTACGGGAATGGAAACACAGAATATGAAAGAAGCCCTTGTGGAGAGCTACGGCTTTTTGTTTGAGGACGAATTGATCGAAGAAATACTAAGTGTTGGAAATGTGCAAGTGATCGAGCAGGGGATCACCATCATCGAATACGGACAATCGGTTCGTTTTATGCCTTTGCTGTTGGATGGGGCGATCAAAATCATGCGGCAAGATTCTGAAGGAGAAGAGTTGTTGCTCTATTTTTTGGAATCAGGTGACACATGTACGATGACGCTTACGTGCTGCATGGGAAATACGAAGAGCGAAATTCGCGCGGAAACAGAAAAGGACAGTACGCTGATTATTATTCCTGTGGAATTTATGAGTATTTGGCTACAGAAATATGACGGTTGGAGAAGCTTTGTGTTTGACAGCTATTCGAACCGCTTTTTGGAATTATTGGAGGCGATTGATAGTTTGGCATTTAGCAACATGCACGACAGAATTTACCGCTACCTCAAGGACAAAGTACTCGTGACCAAAAGCACTGAACTGGAAGTGACACACCAAGAAATAGCGAACGACTTACACTCTTCGCGTGTGGTCATTTCACGACTGCTCAAAGGATTAGAGAACGAAGGAAAAATCAAGATTTCGCGTAACAAGTTGGAGGTGTTGGATTTTTAACGCGCGCTTTTTGTTGAATTAGCCTTCCTTCGTAAACACCAAAGTCGTCATCGACCTCAATTCTTCTACTTTCACTGTTTTCACTGGCTCGGCGAGCTGTACATCAAAGCGATTGCACATTTCTGTAACCTGTTCTCGCGAAATTAAATACCGCGTAGATCCATCGGGCAAAAGGGACACGCCATTTTCTGAATAGTTGAGGTTCAATCCAATGTTCGATGTCATTCGAATGAATAGGGTTCCATTTGGAGCCAAATGATCCACCAACGCACCAAACATCTTCCAAAAATGTGCGTGATTTTCGGCGAAGTGTAATACGGCATTGCAGATGATGAAATCGAACCGTTGGTTGGAGGAATAATCTTCGATTGAAGAAACTTCGAACCGCTCCTTTTGTGTAGGATGGCGCGCGCGTAGTCCGTGGATTGCGTCTGGGTTCGAGTCGATACCAAAGACAGGATTTCCTTGCTCGATTAAGTACTCGATATTTCGTCCAGCGCCGCAGCCTGCATCCAAGATAATACTCGAAGCAGTTACTTTTCCTTTCATCAATTGATCGATGATGTAAACATCCATTCCACGCAGTGCATTCACTTCTTTCATTCTCCAAAGAAAGAAAAACGGAACGATTTCCGCCCAATTGTATGGGATTTGTTTATCTTGTTTTATCAATTTGACATTAAGGTCCTATGAACACCACCCAATTCTTACTCAGTTTCACGGATAAAATCGAACAGAAGGAGTTCGTTTCTCAAACTACGGCTATCAAACTGCGGCGCTACGTGCGTTCGCTTGAAGATTCCACGCCCATTGAACTCTTTATGATCGTGAGTGGCATTATGGGTGCTCTTTTTTGCGCTGCGGGAATTTTCACCTTGATTGGTCACAATTGGGACGAATTCCCGAAATATATTCGTGGAACGTTTAGTGTTGCACCGGTTGTTGTGGGGCTCTGGTTCTATTATCGAGCGCTTTTCCATCATTCCAAATCACGCACATGGATCGAAGCGAGTTCGGTGTTTCTGATGCTCATGATTGGTGCTTCCATCGCACTTGTTAGCCAAACGTATCAACTAGACGGAGATTTCAATAAGTTCATCAAAGTGTGGGCATTGCTCACCATTCCGCTGTTTTATTTTGCACGCGCTTCGGGAATTTCACTGCTGTATTTGGGACTCATCACTGCGCTCTCTGCCAGCGTATCAACGGGAATGTTTGGAATTCCGCGCATTGGAGAAAACGAAAACAATTGGTGGTACTGGGTTTTACTCTTGGCTTTTCTTCCACATTATTTGTTGGCACTCAAAAAAGACAGCCGCGAGCAAAGTATCCGCATCGTGTACATGTCTTATGCGCTCTACCTTACGTTTATGATCGCATTGCTGCTCACCATCAAAGGAAATTACATCCTCTGGATTGCTGCGGCAAATGTGGCTTTTTATGTCTTCGGAAAACGATTTATGGGCAACAACAGTTCACTGCTCGCGCGCCCGTTTCAATTCTTAAGTCAATTTTGGATTGTTTTGCTGCTGATTTCATTATCGAACAAAGATTCATTGCGCCTCTTGTTCAAAACGGATTCATTCATCAATTTATTCAAGGCTGAGCAGGATACGAATATATTTCAATACATGACGCCAGACGTCGATCCGAACGAAGGAAAAATGTACTACTTCCTGCTTGTTCTGCTCGTACTTGCTGCGTTGTACTTTATCTATTTCTACTTCCGAAAACACTTCAAAGAGGTCAGTTATTTGATGCTTTTCGTGCCTGCATTTCTACTTTTTACGATGTTTGCACACGAATACATTTTGGCGCATTGGATGGTTGTGATGTTGGTGAATGCCTACATTCTGCTGCTTGCATTTAATGCGATGGTCACAGGAAGTGAAAATCAAAACATCGTGCAAATGGTCGCTGCCTTCCTCTTGATATCGGTGCTACTATGGCTCCGTTATTTCGATACGGACTGGAATTTTATCATGAAAGGATTAATGTTTGTGGGAATTGGAGGCGTGTTCTTCCTGATTAACCTCACCGTAAAAGGCAAGGTAGAACGGATTGAACGCAATAAAACGAGAAGAGATGACTATTAAAAAAGGATTGTTTATAGCATTTGCGGCCATTATTTTGTTGGTTCCCATCTATGTGGCAATCAGTTCGCAGAGCATATTAAACAACGGAAAACTGTACAAGTTCAAACCAATGGTGTACGATCCATTCGATCCGTTCAGAGGTAAGTTTTTACGCGTGAATTACGATACGGACAACATTCCTACGAAATTCGATTTCAAAGAAAAAGAAGTTGCTTTCGTTTCCATTGGAGTCGATAAAGATGGATTTGCCTTTTTTGAAGAGGCATTTAAGCGAGCACCAAAAGGAAAGGACTACCTAGAAACGACGATCAAATGGACCGGCATGGAGGAAGCAACGATGCACGAACTTCGTGAAATGATGGGCGAAGAGGATTTCGACATTGCTGAAATGGACACGCGTAGAGCCGTGAGCATCCAAATTCCGGACAACATGAACAAGTATTTTATCAACGAAAATGATGCGCTCCGTGCCGAACATGTTCTGCGCGTCGAACGAAAAAATATTTACATCGGTGTTCGCGTGATGGACGGTCAAGTGCGCTTGGATAATATTTTTGTGCACAACACGCCCATTTTGGAATACTTGGCTAAAACCGGAAAACGCTAATGCCGAAATTCTTAAAAATCACACTCTTAATTTCCGCCTCGCTTGTAGTGATTGGTTTTATCTACCTCAAATGGTCTGCAGCCGATGCCGGCGAAGAAGCTCCCGAAATTCAAGCAGTTTTGGTGGATGGCACCGATTTCAAATTGAGTGATCTCCGTGGAGAATACGTTTTGCTCAGTTTTTGGGGATCGTGGTGCGGACCGTGTCGCGTGAAAACTCCAGCCATGATCGACCTGCACCAGAAATACAAAAGCAAGCTGAAAATTGTGAGTATCGCCCTCGAAAAAGAAGCGAATGCTGGTATTATGTGTGCAAAGCAAGATGGGTTTTCGTGGAAGCACCAAATTGTCGAAGAATCCAGTTTTGTGATGCTTTCCTCCACAGCACAAAAATACGGTGTCAGCGATATTCCATCGATGTTTTTAATTTCTCCCGAAGGAATTTTATTGGGAAAAATGAGCTTGGAAGAGGTGGAGAAATGGATGGCAAAATTGAATTAATTTGATCCTATGAAAACACTCATCACTACCCTCATCATTATGGTTTTCGCTATCGCGGAATAAGGAGTTCACTCTAAGGTATACGAGAAGGACTTTAAATAATTGTCATCAAACTACTCACAATAAATTATGTTAAGTCTTTGACGCGTCGTGTATCACAAAATTCTCGGGAGCATCTACGCCACCTTCGCCCCGTGGACCAAATCCAGTCTGCTCAAAAACGATGTCCCTGTTTTTCGCCTTGATCTCAAAATCCTCAATAATTTCGTGAATATCTGGGTGAATTGTGCGGGCCTTGCTTCCGTCAATGATCACGTGTGCTCCTTCGGGCATCGAATCCAGGGTTTTCAAGATGCTCCCCTTATTCAAGAAACTAACGTCTTCAGAGAGTTCAATGCGAACCGTTTCTCCAGCCACATACTTCGAAGGATCGAAGTGATAAGGAGTTTTGAAATTTTGCCACAAAAGGTGAATAATCGCTGCGGCAAGTCCAAGACCAATTCCCACCAACATGTCGTAGAATACAATTCCCAAAAGCGTTAGCATGAACGGGACAAATTGCCCTATTCCGAGTTTGTAAATCGACTTGATCGTTGTGGGTTTCGCCAATTTGTATCCAACTACAATCAAAATAGCAGCCAAACTCGCTAGTGGAATCATGTTTAGAACGTTCGGAATCAGCATCGCTGAAACGAGTAGTAAAAAACCGTGAAACAAGGCCGACATGCGTGTGCGCCCTCCCGACTGAATATTTGCAGAACTTCGAACGATAACTTGGGTTATCGGCAATCCACCAATAAAACTCGAAAGAATATTTCCAGAACCCTGTGCAATCAACTCACGATTGGTTGGCGTAACGCGTTTCTGCGGATCCAATTTGTCGGTGGCTTCCACACAAAGCAGTGTCTCCAAACTCGCTACTACGGCAATGGTAAATGCAATTACGTATATCTGCGGATTCTTCCACTGGCTAAAATCAGGCATATTGAATTGACTCAAAAATCCACCGATCGAATCCGCAACTGGAATGTTTACCATGTGTTCTTCATTCAACCAAAATGCCGGAGTATAATGGAAGAGCGCGTTCATGCCAATCCCCAAAACCACCACCACAAGTGGACCTTGTACGATCGTGAAAATTGCCCGTTTCTTGAAAAACTTTTGTTCCCAAAGAATGAGGATTAATATCGAGATTCCTGCGATCAAAAATGCGCTCCAATGAATCTTCCCGATCATATACCACATTTCGCTGAAGGTATTGTGTCCATCTCGCTGAAAAAAGTCCAATTCGCCCTCAGGATCTTTGTCGTAACCGAATGCGTGTGGAATTTGCTTCAAAATAATTGTGAGACCGATTCCCGCCAGCATTCCTTTAATCACACTTGTAGGAAAATAGTAACCGATTACCCCAGCGCGCACGATACCAAACAACAATTGAATAACCCCTGCGATCATTCCCGCCAAAAGAAACGCCTCAAACGAACCTAATTGTGCTATCGCTGCGAGCACTACCGCAGCCAAACCAGCTGCAGGTCCACTCACGCCAAGTTGAGAACCACTAATGGCCGACACGACAATTCCACCAATAAATCCCGCAATAATACCCGAAAAAAGTGGAGCGCCAGAAGCTAGAGCAATCCCCAAACAAAGCGGCATCGCCACCAAAAAAACCACGAGTCCAGCAGGTAAATCCTGCTTCAGGTTGCCAAAAATATTGTTATTCATTTTACTCATCCCAAATTCGATTTAAATGTATTTCCCGGAGGGCTCAATCTTCAAAATGCTCAACACTAAGTTTTTGTAAAAGATTGTTATGGCGTCTTCGCCAGAAACCTCGTCCGTTAGCCTTGGTAAATGTTCCGCAAAGTAGCGCTGATGATGCATTCCTTCTATTACTGTGGAAACGAGCATGTGCGGATATTTGTAGTTGGGTTTTACCTCGAGAATAATTTTGCTTATTCGCTCCACAAGTTGCTTGTAACCAGAGAAGGAACCAGTTTTGTTGTTTGCATCCACCTCACGCGTTAAGTAAACTTTCGACGACTCGGCGATGACAATTTGATGTAACTTAATTTCATTGATGTGCGCAAAATTGCCATCTTCTTCCACTTGTTTGGTCACAATGATGATCGCTCGTTCTAGGCGAACAATAGGATTTTCCAAATTCGCGATCGCGTAAACCAAACGGTATTCGAGCCAAGACCAATACCAGGAAGTTAGGAAGAGCAATAACTTATGCTTACTTTCAAAATAACGGTAAACGGAGGCTTCGGTTGACGAGATGTGTTGTGCTAGTTTTCGGAATGTAAATGCCTCAAAACCTAGTTCATACATCAAATCAATGCTTCCTTGGATTATTTTTTTTCCCAATTCACTCGATGCTGGATCCTTCAAATAAATGCTGGGATGCACGCAAATTTCAATATTACTCAATAATTTATCCACAGAAATCGTAATTAACTAACTGTAAATATAATAGTAATACTATTGAAATAGGTTAATTTTGCATTGAAATATTTAAAAAAATGATGGAGTGCGTATTTTCAGAATTTCCGGTAAATGACTTGTAATTCTTTTAAATAGTGTTAATCAATGAGTGAAGAGAATATCCAAGTAAGCCGGGAGTCTTCAAGTGTATTCATTCATGAATCTAACATTCGTTTCGTAGTGATTCGCGAGGTTGTGTTAGCGACAAATCCAATTTTTAGTAGTGTGGGTCCAGTTTCGTTTTACGGAACTGGATTTTTTTTGACCCAACAATTAGTAGTGATCCCGATTTTCAACAAAAAAAAGTTACATTTCAAGCGCGACGCAACATTTTCGAAAGGAAGATTGAATCTATGCATTGATCAAACCTTTTTTGATTGTGTACATGATCAATCCAATGGAATTTTTGGTATTTGTTTTTTTATCATTTCGCTGCGGTGCTTGTGTTATGGAGGTAATGCCAACTTGCATTTCACCTAGTGGAATTGTGAGTTCACCAAAACGAATCGTTTCCATTTTTAGAGTGGTGCGCCATTGGAATCTGTTGTGAGCACATCACTCATGAAATCGAAAAATGGGCGCATGGCTTTGAAGGTGTTATTGGCAACTTCCAAAAAATCGGCATGGAGGACTTCTTTGTCGGAAAAATTGCGTCCAAAAATAAATTGTTTGTAACGAAGCAGGTCCACGTCAGGATGTTCTTTGTCAAATCCTTTTGGTGCTGTTTTCAATTGTTCGCCGCTCATGTCGCCAAATCGGGTAACAAATGACGGTTCATTAAGTATTGCACGCAATTCAATTGCATCTCGTGCAATTTCTTCTCGAATTCTCAACAAATCTTCTTTGTTTGGATCCCAAAATCCTCCGCCAATAAACGATTGATCGCCTGGCTGAATGTGGAAATAGTAACCTCCTCGGAGTGCTTTAGTTGCACGTGCAAATCCTCCGCTCCAATGCGTTTTGTAGGGCGATTTATCTTTCGAAAAGCGGACGTCGCGATAAATCCTATACAAACTTTGCTTTCCCGTAGGTGTTTCTATCGTGTCATGCTCATTCATTTTTGCCAATAATTCATCAGCAAAGGAAATCACATTCGCGTGCTCTATTTCGTAGCGTTTTTTGTTTTCGGTGAACCAATCGCGGTCATTGTTTTTTTGTAGGTCTTGAAGAAAATTAAAGTTGGATATAGAAATTTGCGCCATTAGTGCTGTTTTTAATAAAAATAAGAATCATTTGGGGTCTGCGGGCATTTCTGAGAGAACAAAATCAACCCTGCGGTTTAGGCGTTCGTCTTCGGATGTGCGCTCAGGAAAGGCGATTGGCACGTTGTCGGAGTAGCCTGCGTGCGTCATTCTGCTTTTGTCAATTCCTCGCCACTTGAGATACTGGTAAACATTTCGTGCCCTACGCCTGCTAATTCGTTGCCCAGATCGGCAGCAAACGTGCCCACGGATGTGAATGTTTAGTGTTCGATTTTTCTCTAAGTACTCCACCAAGGTTTCAAGAATATAGAGGTAATTTCCATCGATATGAACATCAGATCCCTCAAATTTAATATCGTTGATGTAAAGTCGCGTGCTTGTATCGGGAGGAGTCCTCGCGTGGACAAATGAGCTTGATCCGAGCACAAAAAACAACACGAACTGTATGAGCAGTCTACCTTTTCGACGCGCACAAAAATGCAGAGGGGATATGTCGGCTTGCCGTTTAATAGGAGTTAATTTCTCGAAGCAATGGCTTCTTCATGCATTGAAAGTACAAAAAAAATGTCCCGACTTCCCCACGTTGAATGAGGGGATCGTCGGGACGATTTAAGTTTATTTCTTATAAGGCGCGAAGTCGATTTTTGCATTGATGGTGCGCGAAATCACTTTTCCTTCGAGGTTTGCTTGTCCGGTGGAAACGTTCATTACCGTTGGAAAAAACATACCGTCTTGTTCAACGAAATTGGCGAAACTGAGTGTTAATTCGCTTGTTTCTTCGCCTTCCGTTTTGATGGTGGTAGAGGCTATCTTCAAGTAGGATACGCGATCGTAATAATCGAAAGTCATCGACATCCCGTCATCCAACTTCATCACGTAACACTCTTTATTATCGAATTTCTCGATTCCTGTTACTTCGTACTTCATTCCAGAAGTTTTGTAGTTATACTCTGGGAAAATACCAACAGATTTATTGTTTGCTGCAATTTCTTCTTTCGTCATTTCAGATTTCCCAACGCCCATTGCTTGCTCTTGACCGGTAATTCCATCTGAATAGCTAGACGAGAAAGTCATTCCACCTCCGCCCATCGTT
>CALFOS010000089.1 GCA_937919725.1 uncultured Fluviicola sp.
ACTTTTGAAAGTATGAACTTTGTAGTGGTTAAGTTCATTTTGAAATCGTAAGGAATGGTAAAGTACTTTTTTACGATTTTTGGTTGAGGAGACAAAGGAACTAGATCTAATCGGAAGAATTTGCTCAAGAAATTAGTTGACTCTCTTTCGATTTCCCAGATATGACATCCAATCTCAACTTCTGGAAAGCCATCATGTTTTACTGTTCTTCATGCTCCTCCAGCAAGGTCTTTCTCGTCGATGTTTAATACTGTTTTACCTTGCTTTTTGTGCCAGATCGCTTCAGTAATGGCCAAGGGACTTGTTCCGAGTATGATGATATTGTAGTAGTCTTCTTGCATTCTCACTAAAACGTAATTCGGTATTGGAAAACAGGAAGAAATCCATTTTGATAAACCGTGCGAATTTTCCCCGCGTAGGCGTTGTATTCTTCGTAGAAAATATTATCGCGATCTGTGAAGTTTTGAATATCAAATGCCCATTCCTGTGTGGTGTTTTTACCGATTAATTTGAATGCGACTCGTGCATTTCCCTTCAAATAATCGGTGTATTGTTGCTCATACGCATTCTCTAAATCTCGAATTTCGGCACCTACTAATTGACTTTGTTCAACTAAGATTTTGCTGTATCTCGCTCCGCCATTCCACGTGAATTTGAGATCGATGCTCAACGCAGATTTAAACTTCGGATCGATTTTCTTGTTTCCAAATCGGAATTCGTAGCCGGCCAAGGCATTAAACGTATGATTTCCATTGAAGGCGGTGTTGCGCCAAACTTTATCGCTTCCTTGGTATTTTGAGTTGAAAAGAGAAGCGGTCACGAGGAAATAAAATCCGTTGTCGAGCGGTTTTTCGAAGGTGATTTCCAATCCGTAGTTGTAGCCAAATCCTTCGTTCACGAGCGTGTCGGGCGTGGCAGTGAGAAAGGTTGCTCCGAAATTGAGCGTGGAATACGTACTGCTCGAATATTCCACGGGAACATCAAACAAATACTGTCCGTATGCTTCAACCTTCGTTCGAATGCCGTGCTTGAAGCGTTTTTGATACCCCGCGATGAGGTGATTACTTCGCGTAAATCCAAGTGAGCGGTTTGGCGTGGCATACGTTCCGTCGGCGAATTGAACTTGATCGAAGTAGGTTTCGATGGGTGCCATTTGACTGTGCAAACCGTATCCGAAGCTGACGGATTGCTTTTGCTTCATTTGGTATTCTAATCCGATGCGTGGTTCGACAGCCCATTGCCAGGCTAAACTCAAAAACTGGGAGTACACACCACTCACGAGCGTGAAATTTTCATTCAAGCGAAATCGGTGCTGAAAATGGGGACGAATCAAGGTCATCACGCCACTAAAATCGCGGAGATTTCTGAAGTTGTCCGTAATCGGACTGTATAAGGAATCGGCAAGACTAAGCGCATATACGTCGAGAATAATTCCCGTTTTGATGAGGTGCCGACTCGAAAATTTGTTCTGGTAAACGAATGCTGAAGTTTGTTTGGAGATGGAGGAGTTTGCGCGGAAAGTCGTGAAGGGATTCAGTCCGTTTGCGTCGAGCGTGTCATTGCGAATTGCACTCTGAGCGACTTGTACGCCAGCCATCAATTCAAAGAACGAATTGGAATTTATTCGTTGCTTGTGGTTTACGCCGACCATGCCCGTGTTGGTCGAAAAGAAAATATCGTTGCCCTGAATTCCCCACAAATCGTTGGCTTCTTCGGTGTTTTTCGATAGAATTTCAATGTTGCTCAATCCTCCAATTCCAAAAATCTGCGTCAATCCTTTTTTGTGTGGGAAGTTGAATTTGAAACTAATGTCTTGGTATTTGGGTAATGCCGTCGTGCCGAATTCGAGTCCAATCCATTGAAGTAGTTCCAAAGTTGAGTAGCGATAATTCACCAAAAACGACGATTTCCTTTTCCGAGATATTGGACCTTCAGCCATTCCTTCGATGCCGTTAAATCCGAATTGAGCCATAAATTCGTACTTCTCGTTGTTTCCTTTTCGCATTTTTAAATCAAAAACTCCCGAAAGTGCGTTGCCGTATTCCGCTGGAAAAGCGCCCGTGAAGAAGTCGGAGTTGGAAAGCACGTTGTTGTTGAGCATCGAAACAGGTCCGCCCGTTGTTCCAAATCGCGCAAAGTGATTCGGATTCGGTATGTCGAGTCCTTCCATTCGATACAACACTCCCGAAGGTGAATTTCCACGAACAATGATGTCATTTCTCGAATCGTCTGCTCCTTGAACGCCTGCAAAATTCTGCGCCATTCGAGCAACATCGTTGAAACTTCCTGCGTAGCGTTGACTTTCTTCCACCGAAAACGACCGTGCGCTCACCGTCGCCAATTGATTCACCGTTGCACCTTTTTCGTTGGCCACAACTTTAACTTCCTCCAAATCGAGCACCTCTTCCGTCAACTTTAGTTCGAGCACCAATTCTTTTGCCGACGTCAATTCCAAATTCGAGAGAACGACATTTTCATAGCCGATCATGGTTGCAATTGCAGTATATCGGCCAACCGGAACATTTTCGAAGCGGAAATTACCATCTTGATCCGTCATCTGTCGCAACGAATCAAGCACACCAAAAACGTACACTTTTGCATCAGGAAGGATTGTTTCCGAGTAGCGATCGATTACTTTTCCGCGGATGGTTTGCGAAATCCGAGCATTTTCAGTTTGAGCATGAGTCGAGACGCAGAACGTTCCGAGAAAAACAAGTAAGAGCCATTTCATGAATGCAACAATTTCTGCAAAGATAAACGTTCCATCGAAACATGCATAATGGATAAAGCGAAGGAATGCGGTGTAGGATTCTTGGATTATGGCTACATTTGCAGTAGATGGAAACTGAAAATCGAATTGCGGTAATTGGAGGAGGAAGTTGGGCTACAGCGCTGGTGAAAATCTTGTGCAACAACGTAGACAAGGTCAACTGGCACATGCGAAACGAAGAGGCGGTGGAGCACATCTTGACCTATCGTCACAACCCAAACTATTTGCAATCCGTTGAGTTTAATGTAGATAAACTGAACGTGAGCACTGACCTGGTAGAAATAATCAAAACAGCGAACACGATAATTATAGCAACACCCTCTGCCTTTTTAACGAAACTTTTTGAGGATTTTCCGATGGATTTGATGAAAGGCAAAGTCGTTTTTTCTGCTGTGAAGGGAATTATTCCGGAGTACAATGCCATTCCAGCACGATTTATCCATAAAACATTCGGCACACCTTACGATAATATTGGAATTATTTGCGGACCATGTCATGCCGAGGAAGTAGCACTCGAGCGTTTGTCTTACCTCACAATTGCCTGTCAAGACGAGGATATTTCCGAAGAAATGGCCGAATTACTGGCGTGTCGTTACATCAAGACTACTGTTTCCGATGATTTATTCGGCACTGAGCTTTCGGCTGTATTGAAAAATGTTTACGCGATCGCTTCGGGCATTTGTTCTGGATTAGGATATGGCGACAATTTTCAATCGGTACTTATTTCCAACGCCATCCAAGAGATTGAGAATTTCATTGATGAGGTTAGCCCGATTCACCGTGATGTGAAATCTTCGGCCTACTTGGGCGATTTATTGGTAACAGCATATTCGAAATTTTCGCGCAATCGTACTTTCGGCTTCATGATTGGCAAAGGATATTCCGTGAAAACAGCTCAACTCGAAATGGACATGATCGCTGAGGGATATTACGCGACCAAAAGCGTGATGGAAATCAAGAAAAAATTCGGGGTCGACATGCCAATCGTTGAAGCAGTAAATAATATTCTCTACGAGAAGATCACGCCTGTTATCGAAATGCGGATTTTGTCGGATAGGTTGAGTTAATTCTTACAGCGACTAAAACACTTCAATCAATTCGATATCAAAAATCAACACACTATTCGGGGGGATTGATCCACTGCCATTTCGACCATAAGCTAAAGACGAAGGAAGGAGTAATTTACCTGTTCCGCCTTCTTTGAAATAAGGAATTCCTTCCGTCCACCCTTGAATAACGCCCTGTAATGGAAATTCAATTCCCGCGGCACTGCTTTGGTCAAACACCACACCATCCGTAAAATAACCTGAATAGGCGACTTTTACGGTTGAAGAACTTGAACATCCTGAGCCACTACCTTGTGCATCGATGACATAATAAAGACCAGAACCTGTGGCTGTCGCACTTAAGTTATTGTCCGCTATATATTGTTGAATAATTGTTTCATCCAAAGCCGCTTGCTTTGCAGCTTTCTTTTTTCCACAAGATGAAAATGCTAGCGATACGAGTAAAATGGGTAAAAAGTACTTCATTGTTTTATAAATACGCGGGATGAGCTTTTCGAAGCCCAATTGACCCTAAAGATTCGCGGCTTTCTCAACCCCCTCAACCCCCAAATTCAACATATGCTTAATCGTTGCAACAATCGCAGCTTGATCGTACCTACAATCTGCCCACAATTCTTCTTGCGTTCCGTGGTGGACATATTCGTCTGGTATTCCTAAGCGAACGACTTCTGCGGAGTATTTTTGATCGACCATAAATTCGATGACAGCAGAACCAAATCCGCCCATCAAACAACCATCTTCAACAGTGATTACTTTGTCGAATTTCGCGAAGATTTCGTGCAACATCATTTCGTCTAGTGGTTTCACAAAACGCATGTCGTAGTGTGCAACCGAGGCTCCTGAAGATTTCAATTCCTCGATGGCCGCCTGTGCAAAATTCCCAGGGTGACCAAGCGTTAAAATCGCCAAGTCGTTTCCGGAAGACACTTTTCGTCCCGTTCCAACTTTAATTTTTTGAAGCGGGGTTTTCCATTCCGTCATCGTTCCATTTCCTCTCGGGTAACGAATCGAGAAAGGCCCCATATTTTCGTGCTGTGCCGTGAACATCAAATTGCGCAATTCTGCTTCGTTCATCGGTGCGCTCACGACCATGTTCGGAATGCACCGCATGTACGCAAGGTCGTATGCTCCGTGATGCGTAGCGCCATCGGCACCCACAACACCCGCTCGATCCAGACAGAAAACAACGCTCAAATTTTGAATCGCAACATCGTGCAATACTTGGTCGAATGCGCGTTGCATAAACGACGAATAAATATTACAAAACGGAATCATACCTTGCGTCGCCAATCCAGCGGAAAAAGTCACCGCATGTTGCTCAGCAATTCCAACATCAAATGTTCGTTCTGGCATTGCCTCCATCATAATGTTGAGAGAACAACCCGATGGCATCGCAGGCGTAACACCCATGATTTTGTCATTTTTCTCGGCCAACTCCACAATGGTATGACCAAAAACATCCTGGTATTTGGGTGGTTGCGGCGATTTTGGAACCACCTTTACAATCTCACCCGTATCTTTATTGAACACGCCTGGGGCATGCCATTTCGTTGGATTTCCTTCTTCCGAAAATTTATATCCAGCACCTTTTCGCGTAATGCAATGCAAAATTTTGGGGCCAGGAATGTTTTTCAAATCTTCCATCACCTTCGCTAAACCGATCACATCATGACCATCAACAGGGCCGAAATAGCGGAAATTCAACGATTCGAATAAATTGCTTTGTTTTAAAAGGGAACCTTTAAGCGCATTTGAAATTTTTGAAGCAATCGTTTGTGCGTCTGGTCCGAACTTCGAAATTTTCCCGAGTAATTTCCAAACATCGTCTTTTACTTTATTGTATGTCTGTGACGTCGTGATATCCGTTAAATATTCTTTTAAGGCTCCTACATTCGGGTCAATCGACATGCAATTATCATTCAACACAACCAATAAATTGGCTTCTTTCTCGTAACCTGCATGATTCATTCCTTCGAACGCCAATCCTGCTGTCATTGCACCATCACCAATTACGGCTATGTGCTGACGGTCTTTTTCACCCTTGTAATTATTCGCTACAGCCATCCCAAGTGCCGCCGAAATTGAAGTAGAGGAATGTCCAACACCAAAGGTATCGTACGTGCTTTCAGAACGTTTTGGAAAACCGGAAATTCCGCCTTTCAAGCGATTGCTTGGAAAACTATCTTTTCGTCCCGTAAGAATTTTGTGACCGTAAGCCTGATGTCCAACGTCCCAAACCAGTTGATCGTATGGTGTGTTGAAAACGTAGTGAAGTGCCACAGTGAGCTCAATCACCCCCAAACTAGCACCAAAGTGGCTGTTCCCAATTTCGGAAATTACATCAACAATGTACTGACGCACCTCTTGAGAAACTTGAGGCAAGTCATCCAATTCAAACTTCTCGCGCAAATCTTCGGGAAGATCTATTTGAGAAAGAAACGGTCCTGTTTGATATTTTTTCATAAACGTTAAACAAAACAAATGTAAACCTTCATGATGGCATGAACAAATTTTCCGCTTGTTTATTTCACAAATGTACGAATTTAACGAATGTTAAGGCTTGAGATATGCGCTTATTTCATCGCCAACAAATGAAACTCATGCGCCCATTTTTTCAGCTTTCGCTGCTCAGCTTTCGACAACATTGGGTCGGTATTTTTCGTTTTCGTCACGTCCAAGCCAAACAATTCCTCGTAAAACAAACAAGCCGTCACGAAGGTCCCTTTCCGATTTGGATGTGCACCATCTCCATCATACAAGTTGGTTTTCTCACGCAGTTTCTTCCACAGCATTCCAACGGGAACTACCTTCGCATTTATTTTTGCCGACACTTTTTGATATTCGGTCAAGAGCGAATCTTCCATGCCCGGTGCATCTCTATAATTCCAAGTCGAGTAGAGGTAAATTTGTGCATTCTTGTTCACCTTTCGGATTTCCTTCGCCCAGCGCTTGACGTATTTTTGAAACTCTCTTTTTTCGCTAATCGGGCCGATACTGTATTCTTGCAAAATCACTTTGTCCCACTTTTTGGAACTAAAAATTTGTCGAGTTTCGGCATCTTTCCAATGCGTCTGCAAATGATATTTTCCTTGCGTTGCGCGACGAATGAACCTGTCTTTCGGATGCTTAGTTCCTGCCATGAGATAATCCAAATGCTTATCGATTCCACCGTTACGGTAGGTGTAGCTGTTACCAATAAACAAGATGTTTTCGGTCTTAGACTCATGTAAATACTCAACTGAACTGACATCAGAACAGGCGATAAAAAGAAGAAAGATGATCGATGTAATCAAAAATTTCATAGACAAATATACTACATCGGAGCGATTTTTGTATGGAATGTTGAACCTGATAACATCTTAACTGTACAGCTAATCAAATCAATAAACTATCTATTATGCGTTTGATCTTTACTTTTTTAGTTCTTCTAGGTTCGTTTACTATTTCTGCCCAATCGCTTAGTGGAAATGTCCGATCTGAGGTAACAGATGATGTACTTGGGTATGGAAACGTGGATATCTACCAAAATGAAAAACTGGTAGCTTCTGTTTTTACCGACAAGTATGGTAATTTCAAAGTTCCGTTGGATTCAGGAAGTTATAAATGTGTAATTAATTATGCGGATCACCTTCCAATCACCAAGGAGGTTCGCGTCTCTGCGGATGAAGTTTCGAATTTTGATATGGCAGTGGATCCAACGAAACCGTTAGCGCCTATCGCTGTTTTGGAAGAACGATCTATAAGCCGAGCCTACAAATCCGATGGAAGCGGTTCAGGCGATGCGAAACGAAAAGAAAGTAGCTCACCGCCACCACCACCATTGATGTATCGCTATTCTCCAGGTGCCGAAGAGCGCGCGCCATTAAGAGAAATGGCGAAGGACATCGGTGGCGGAAAAATGGGGACGCGAGTGGAAGGAGCTCGGAGTGGTGCACTGACGGCTGGAGAAATCAATGATTTTTCGAAATGGAAAATGTGGCAAGACATTGCTGGTTCCGAGTTAAGTGCCTTTGAAAACGGATGGAAAATTGCACCGAAAGGCCGATATACACTCGAGTTGAGAAGTCAATCTGGGTTGCCGTTGGCAGATGCCATTGTGGAATTGGTGATCAACAGAACCAAAGTGATTTTTACTGCGCGAACCGACAACACCGGAAAAGCGGAATTGTGGTACACCACTACGAATGAAGCAGTTGTTCGTGGAGGAGTTTCGATGAAGATCAATTACCGCGGAAAAAAAGAAGAATTGAAAAATGCAAAGGGCTTCGACGAAGGTGTGAATCATTTGATGATGACCGTAGAATGCTCAGAAATGAACAATGTGGACATCGCATTTGTGGTGGACGCGACAGGATCGATGGGCGATGAATTATCGTACTTGAAACAAGAAATGAACGACATTATTTTCAAATCGAAGCAAATTTCTTCCAGCCTCAATTTTCACTTTGCTAACGTGTTTTACCGCGACGAAGGAAAAGAGGAATACGTCACACGCACGATGGATTTCAGTCGAATTTTGTCGGAGTCCGTGCAGTTTATCAATAACCAACGTGCTGGCGGAGGTGGTGATTACGAAGAAGCAGTAGAAGTGGCTCTCGATTCTGCCATCAACAATTTGAGTTGGAGCGAAGAAGCGCGAACGCGCATCATCTTTTTGATTCTTGACGCACCACCGCACAACACGGAAATCAATCAAACGAAATTGAATCAATTGATGCGCAAAGCCGCCGAAAAAGGAATTCGAATCGTTCCAGTGGGTGCGAGTGGAATTAATAAGTCAACCGAATACTTGATGCGTACAATGGCCATTACAACGAATGGAACATACACCTTCTTAACGGATCATAGTGGCATTGGGAACGGGCACATCGAACCAAGTACAGATACATACGATGTCGAAACATTCAACGATATCTTAGTACGCATCGTGAAAAGTTATACCTACATGCCGGATTGTGATCAGAACATACCTGAGTTGGACTTGAATTACTCAGACTCTCTTGTGAGCTCAATCAATCCAGTAGATTCGATCGATTCCATGGAAACGAATCCTCGTGATAGTTTCAACATCAACAATCCAAATAACCGTCCAGAGGTGAAATGGTCTTACTATCCAAATCCGACAAATGGAATTATTAATGTGAAAGCGGATACCGACATTGAGGAATTGTTCATTACTGATTTAACGGGTAAATTGCTTCAATCAATCAAGAAATTAGAGAAAGACAGAATCTATCAAGTCGATTTAAGTCAATACGTGACTGGAATTTATTTGATTCGTTATCTCCATGAGGATAAATGGATCTCGGGTAAAGTAGTCTTGCAGAGGTATTAATTGTGCGAAATCATTCTAAAAACCTGTGGATACTATTCACAGGTTTTTTTGTTTTCAAGAAGAGAGTTATAGGTCACTAGCAAGTTCTATTGCATCCCTAAAATTAATCGCCCACAATTCACTAACTTTGTCGCTTCAAAAGAGAGAATAAAATGAGTCAAAAGTATCCTACATACAGCGGTTTAAATCTTCCAGATGTTGCAAGCCGTGTTTTGGAAAAATGGGAACGCGAGCGTGTTTTTGAGCAATCCGTTGAAAAACGTGAAGGTCAAACGCCGTTTGTTTTCTTCGAAGGACCGCCATCAGCGAATGGTCTTCCAGGAATACACCATGCAATGGGACGCTCGATTAAGGATATTTTTTGTCGATACAAAACACTCAAAGGTTTTCAGGTAAAACGAAAAGCTGGATGGGATACGCACGGACTTCCTGTTGAGTTAGGTGTTGAGAAAGAATTGGGAATTACAAAAGAAGATATTGGAACGAAAATTTCCGTTGAAGAATACAACGATGCGTGTAAAAAAGCGGTAATGCGCTACACGGACATCTGGAACGACCTTACTCAGAAAATGGGATATTGGGTTGATATGGATGATCCTTACATCACTTACGACTCAAAATACATGGAGTCTGTTTGGTGGTTGCTAGGACAACTGTATGATAAAAATTTGATGTACAAAGGATATACAATCCAACCATACTCGCCTAAAGCGGGTACTGGTTTGTCATCACATGAGATCAATCAACCAGGCGCCTACCAAGATGTGACCGATACGACTGTCGTGGCGCAATTCAAGATGGTGGATGGACAAGCAACGCCATTCAGTAAAGCAAATAGTGCGCTGAGTGGAGTCGAAGTGCATTTTTTAGCTTGGACGACCACACCTTGGACCCTTCCATCAAACACTGCGTTGACGGTAGGACCGAAAATAGAGTACATTCTTGTTAAGACATTCAACCAATATACCTTCGAACCAATCAATGTTGTATTGGCGAAAAACTTACTCGGATATCAATTCAAAAAGCCATACGTTTTGGCTGAATCTGAAGATGATTTCGCCAACTATTCCGAAGGCGATAAAACAATTCCTTACGCAGTTTTAGGTGAATGCCTAGGAGCTGATTTGGCTGGATTGAAATTTGAACAATTGTTACCATACGTTCTTCCAATGGAAGATGCGGATAAGGCATTTGTTGTAATTACAGGTGATTTTGTCACAACAGAAGATGGAACGGGTATCGTTCATACTTCTCCAACGTTCGGTGCAGACGATGCTCGCGTTGCTAAAGATGCTGGAGTTCCAGGACTTTTGGTTGAAGACGATAAAGGAAATGCTGTTCCATTGGTAGATTTGCAAGGGAGATTCCGCCCAGAAATGGGGGAGTTCGCGGGAATGTACGTGAAGAATGAATATTACAATGATGGCGAGGCTCCTGAGAAATCAGTGGATGTGCAGTTGGCGATTAAACTTAAAATTGAAAACAAAGCATTCCGTGTAGAGAAATACGTCCACAGTTACCCTCATTGCTGGAGAACGGACAAACCTATTTTGTACTACCCGCTCGATTCATGGTTCATCAAGGTGAGCGAGAATCGTGAGCGATTGATGGAATTGAACGATACCATCAACTGGAAACCGGAATCAACAGGAACAGGACGATTCGGAAAGTGGTTGGAAAATGCCAACGATTGGAACCTATCTCGTTCGCGTTATTGGGGAATTCCAATTCCAATTTGGAGAACAGATGATGGTGTTCAACAGATCTGCATTTCATCTGCAGAACAATTGAAAGCAGAATGTGAAAAGTCTGTTGCAGCTGGATTCATGGACAAAAATCCATTGGCTGAATTTACAGTGGGTGACATGTCTACTGAGAACTATGCTAAAGTTGACTTCCACAAAAATTACATGGATGAGGTAATCTTGGTTTCTGCTGATGGGCGCCCAATGAAACGAGAATCTGATTTGATCGATGTTTGGTTCGATTCAGGTTCGATGCCTTATGCACAATGGCATTATCCATTTGAGAATAAAGAATTGATAGATAATCGGGTGGGATACCCTGCTGATTTTATCGCTGAGGGAGTCGATCAAACACGTGGTTGGTTCTATACTTTGCACACAATCGCGACCTTAGTATTTGATTCGGTGGCCTACAAAAATGTAGTTTCGAATGGTCTCGTTTTGGATAAAAACGGTCAGAAAATGTCGAAGCGCTTAGGAAACGGCGTTGATCCATTTGAAACATTAAGCAAATACGGAGCAGATGCTACGCGTTGGTACATGATAACAAACGCTCAACCTTGGGATAATCTCAAATTTGATGTTGATGGAATCGCGGAAGTGCAACGTAAATTCTTTGGAACATTATACAACACCTACTCCTTCTTCGCACTCTATGCAAACATTGATGGATTTGATCCAAAACAGCATAAAACCGAATACAAAACGGAAATCGATCGTTGGGTATTGTCAAAATTGAATTCCTTGGTCGCAGATGTTGATGAGGCATTTTCTGCATACGAACCGACAAAGGCAGGTCGATTGATCCAAGATTTTGTAGGCGATCACTTATCGAATTGGTACGTACGACTGTGTCGTAAACGTTTCTGGGTGGGTGAATTAACAGAAGATAAAATCGCTGCTTACCAAACCTTGCATATGTGTTTGAGTACCGTGGCTATCCTTGGATCTCCAATTGCACCATTCTTCTTAGATCAATTGTATCAAGATTTGAGTGGAGAGGGAGCGGAGTCTGTTCACTTGGCTGATTTCCCTCAAGTAGAACCGGACTATGTGAATGCAGAATTGGAAGCTCAGATGCAAATTGCACAACGTATCTCTTCAATGGTATTGGGCTTGCGTAAGAAGGAAAATCTGCGCGTTCGACAACCGCTTCAAAAAATCATGGTTCCGTCTTTAGATGATGATTTCGCAGCGAATTTATTGCACGTGAAAGATTTGATATTAGCGGAAGTGAACGTAAAAGAATTAGAGATTTTAAGTCATGAAAATGATATTCTCGTGAAATCGATCAAGCCAAACTTCAAAACAATTGGTCCGAAATACGGCAAGCAGATGAAAGGAATTGCGGCCTTGGTGAGTCAATTCACTGCCGATGATATATCGACAGTTGAATCAAATCAAGGCTGGAAAGGTGAAGTAGATGGAACAGCAATTGAGCTAGACATGAGCGATTTTGAAATCGTGGCACAAGACATTCCAGGCTGGATCGTGAGTTCAGATGGAAATCTAACAGTTGCACTAGACGTAACGCTTTCTGAAGAATTGAAATCTGAAGGAATTGCACGTGAGTTGGTGAACCGAGTTCAGAATTTGCGAAAAGATTCAGGCTTGGAAGTAACCGATCGAATTCTCTTGAAAGTTGATACGAACGAGTTGATTCAGACCGCAATTTTAGCAAACAAGGAGTACGTATGTAACGAAGTTTTGGCGAACGGCATTCAGTTTGAAGCATTGGGAGGCGAAGCCTTAGTTACGGACTTAGTGGACGCAGAAGACGCGAAGATAGGATTGGTGAAAGCGTAATTTCCAGGATAATTTTCCTCTGCTAAAAAACGATAAAATTAGGATGTTCGATCCTGATTTTTAGGTCGTTTCATCAAAAAAAGACTAGTTTTAAAACAAAGCGAAGGCTTCAACGTTTTAGAACCGTGAGTGGAAGTAGGAAATATACTTTGAATTGGGTTGTGATAATCTTTGCATTCTGTTCCCTAACCTTAGGGACTAACTCGTCGGCGTCTGCCCAAGATTCCATCCGAAGAGGTAAAGTATTTGCGGTTCATGAACTTCAAACTGACCTCACATTTTGGCGCAATCGACTCGAAACAAAACATCCACTCATTTATTTGTACCGACCAAAATATAAGGTTGATCATTTTTTTGATAGCCTCTACTTTGCTATAGATCATCCGATGTCGGAACTTGAATTTTTCAAACACATCGCACCGGTTTCGTCCTACTTGTGTGACGGGCACAACAGTATTTTACCAAGTAAATTGACGATAGAAAGTATTCGCTCGGACCGACAACTCTTTCCGTTTGAAGTCGAATACTTCGACGATCGACTCCACGTTATCCGCAACGTGAGCGCAAATGAAGAACTATTAGTGGGTGACGAGATCAAAGAAATAAACGGAGTGGACGTGCTTGAAATTCGGAAAAACCTGATGAGTTTGACGCCGCACGAAGGTCAGAATGATCAACTCGCAGTTGGAACGATTAACGATCTATTCCGATTCTATTATCAATTGTATTATGGATTTCCAGATCACTATGATATCACAATTCAATATTCGGATGATTCGCAAAAGTCGTTGATGGTTGCCAGTCAAAACTTAGGTGAAATTAGAGCGTTTCATGAGCAACGATATCCGGAGGATTCCATCAGATCTAAACATGGGATTTACTATGAAAGTTTCGACGAGGCTAAAATTGGATTGCTTACGATTACGACCTTCGACGCAGAGGCGTTCAAGTACAACAATCAGCGATTTCGGTCGGAAGTATGCCGAGTTTTCCGTGAAATCAAACAATCAAAAACAGAGCAATTGATCATCGATTTGCGAGATAACGAAGGTGGAAATCCAGACTTTGTCAAGGTACTTTTGAAGCATCTCTTTGATCATTGCTTTGAGCAGGCAAAGGAATTTAGAATAGTCGAGCATCCAGGTCAAGAAGATTTTAATCGACGAACTGAGAAAAAATGGTATCCATGGTTTGGAATCGGTAATTTTTCACCTGCCAACAATCACTTCGATGGTAAATTGGTCGTGCTGCACAACGAGAACACGTTTTCAGCTGGTGTGGAAGTGCTGAGTGTACTGAAAAAGTACAACAGAGCCACCTTTATCGGAACAGAATCTGGAGGTAATCCAACAATTATGGCTGGCTACATTAATAAAACGAAATGGCAACTGCCCAACACGAGTATTCAAATTTCTTCAGGAGTACATTGTACCATATTTAATGACCTTGATCAAAATACGGGAAGGGGAATTATCCCAGACATTGAGATCAAGAGAGATCTGTTCGATACGCTCACTAACTACGATGCGTGCTTGGAATTTGCCTTAGAATACATGCGGAACGTGATCCTTTCAAAGTAGTTATTCAGTAGCGTTTTCAACAGTGATTTTTATAGTATGTTCACTTTCTAAATCTCCTCGATAGTGTTTCTGAGTGAGGATTTCATAAGAACCGACTTTCTTGGCATCGAATATAAAATATTCAACTGCAGCATCTCCGCCGCTCATTCCGCTTTCTTGCGGCTTGTTGTATTCGATGAAATTATCACTCAATGTGAGTCCAGAATTATTGGAACTTACTGCTGACGCTGTGAAGCCAACAGATCCATGCACGTTCGCTGAATAATAAAGCTGCTGCCCAACTTTAACCGTATAATTTCCTCTAAGAGGGTCGATTTGCACCATGTTTTTGGTCGGTTTGAACTTTTCATCGGTTTGCAGTGATTGGCTGAGAATTGGAACGTCTTCTTTTTGATGAACCTCCGTAGTTGATTTAGAGCAACCGATGGAAACCGTCAGCAAAAGCAAAGCCAACAGGAATATATTTGAATGTTTCATAGTCTTATTACTTAATAATTTATTCCCCAACAACCACTCTCACCCCTTCCGAATGCGAAGTAAATTCTGGCGCGTACATACACTGAATCGTTGTAATTCCGTTCGCGAAATCACCTTCATGACTTACGCGCAGATCGTATTCGAATACGTAAACTCCTTTCGAAACATAATCCATGAAGAAATTTGTTGCAGCATCTTTAGTGCTTTCGTAGTATCCCAATCCATCTTGCCATTTGTAGCGCGAAATCACATTGATCGGTTCAAATCCCGCGGCACGCATGTCCTTCATGTGAATGTATTCCATGTCACGGTCTGTTCTCAACTCAATCCGCACACGTATTTTGTCACCTGGTTTCAGTTTCGTCCCTTCTACCACAGGGGTAATCACGGGACCATTATCCGTATTTTGCACCAGAAACAGTTGTTTTTTCAATTTTAAAGGTGTTTCGTGTGGCGTAATCTTGTCCATGTCTTCAAAATATTGCCAGTACATGGCACCCCAACTTACACCTTCGCTCGTGCGTGTTACACTCACATTTCCCATTTCGGGAACAATTTCATCAGGTGCCCACGACGTTTTGAAATATCCCGTTCCTGCCTCTCGGTCTTTTGGGTCGACGAATTGGCCGTTTACTTTGATTCCAACTTGCTCGGTGTTTTCCAATAGGTCAGTTCCGCGGAGTAACAAAGCATAACATGCTTCGGCTGTAGCCTTTGTCGTTTTCCAATCTGTCGTTTGTTTTTGTTTGAGTAGCCAAACTTTCAATTCTTCAACAGCATCCTGATCTTCGATTACTTCGTCAAACGCCTCAATCATCATCGCTTGCGTTTCGATAGGCGCTTGGTACCAGTAGTAACCGCTCACGTTTTCTTTCCAATACATGCCCAATTCTTCGTGAACAATCGACCGTTCTTTGAGCGATGCCATTATTTTATTCGGCAATTCTACTATTTCGTATCGTTTGGATTGAAGCGCCAACATTCCTTGTGTGTAGATGTCAAATGTCAACCAATATTCGGCAGCTTGAGTTTGGTAGAAGCTCATGGCTTCATTCAACAGGTCATTCATCGGAATGTCGCGGAAATAACTTCGTGCATACATGTACTGAATAATCGAAGAGTTGATTTGCTGATGCTTCGTATAATCTGCGTAAGTCCGTTTCATCTCCAAATAGTCCGCTACAATTTCGCCGTCTAAGTAGGCAATCGCATTTTCTGTCATGTTCCAAGCTCGTTTATCATCGCGCACGCTTTTCACTCCGAGGTGGTCCAAATGTCCCATTCCTGTTACGATGTGCTGAGTGATGTAGCGATTTTCGCGCATTCCGGGGAACCATGGCCATGCGCCGTTCGATACTTGCATGTTCTCCAATTTTCGGAGTGCTTTGTCGAGTTGGTTGTCCATTTTATTGAGATCGAACAAGAGTGCGATGCGTTTCTTACGTTCGCCTTCGTTTTGTGCGTCGAGTACCCAAGGCGTTTCTTCGAGCATGAGCGATTTCAACTCTTGGTTTT
The DNA here is from genome assembly GCA_937919725.1 of uncultured Fluviicola sp. GTDB lineage: Bacteria > Bacteroidota > Bacteroidia > Flavobacteriales_D > Crocinitomicaceae > UBA4466. Next base: position 16,296 of record CALFOS010000089.1, read on the forward strand.
TCTCTAAGTTCGATAAAAAAGCGTCAGGACTACTTTCTTTCCATTGCTCGAACACATCTTTTATCTTCGGACTAGAATTCACAATCGACGATGCCAGCGAGTTCGAATAGTACCGCGTAAATATTTGCTCGGCGCATTCGTGTGGATATTCCATCATGTACGGCATCGCTTGCACGGCATACCACGCTGGATTGGAAGTGTATTCCAAGGTCAGTTTGTGGTGTTTTAACGTAGTGGACGATCCGCTGTTCACCAATTTTGTGAAGGTGAAATCCTTCGTTCCAATTCCTTTGCTCGGCAGTGGCATTGATTCGGTGACCAACATTCTATTCGAGAGAACCGGCAAAACCATTTCTTCACCATCGCTGAACAGTCCTGCTTGTGCCACAACTCGGTAAGTCACGGCACTGTATCCACTCGGCACGGAAATGTTCCACGCTAGTTTTGCGCTCTGTCCTTTTTTAGCCGTGAAATTAACGATGGAGTTCATATTTTTGAACGCAGCATCAATCGGTTTCATCGTCAAAGCATCGAATAGGAAGAGTTGCGCTGTTCCGGTTAAATCAGTTTCGGCAATATTGGAAACTTTCGCTGTAAACGTCATTTGGTCGCCCTCACGGAAAAAGCGGGGTGCGTTGGGAACCACCATCAGTTCTTTTTGCGTGACAACCGATTCTTGAATGGTTCCAATTTTCAAATCTTTGGAGTGCGCCAAGCCGAGGAATTTCCAGCGTGTCAGAGCTTCGGGAGCGGTGAACTTGAGAATGATCTCCCCTTTTTCATTCGTTTCCATTTGTGGATAGAAGAAGGCTGTTTCATTGAGGTTCGTACGCGCTTTCACACCTTCGAGGCTCTTTTGATTCTGCTGACGATCAGCGCCGCCGGTTTCTTTACCATCTTTATCGCCGCCAGATGGTTCTTCCGCTGCGCCAGTTGCAGAGTCCGCGAGAGTGACGATTTTGTCGCTAGACTTTCTACTCACCGTATTCGCCATTAATTTGGGTGCACCAGGTGAGTTCTCGGAAACAGTCATCTCGTCCATTTCCATGTCCATCCTTCCACCATAACTGTAGGTGCCGTAACCGCCGTCGGAACCATATCCATATGAACCGTAACCGCCAAATCCCCACCAGTTGAGCTCGTCGTAGAAGCGCTCGGGTGCGAAAACGTAACTGTTCCAATCTCTTCCGTATGCACGAGCGTGTTGAGAGCGGAAACTTTCGGAGGAGTAGGAACGGTAGGAATAACGCGATTCGTAGGGATTGAGGTAGAAATTATTGGACGCAAATTCATCCAGTGATGCGTCGTACATGGTCGCCAAAAGTTCGGCTGCAATTTTTGCTCCGTTTGGCCCTTTGATCACCAATTTCCATTCTTCGGGAGCTCCAGGAATCAGCTTGTTGCGGAAGGTTTCGAAGGAAATATTCAGTTTTTTGTTGCTGTAGGGAACGATGATGATTTGCTTGGTGGAGTGCAAACGTCCGTTTTTAATAGCAGTGAACATCACGCTGAAATTTCCTCGGTGTTCTTCGCGCACGGGAATTTGAATCACTTTTTGTCCTTTGCTGAGCTTGATAAATTGGGTGGACACTACTTTTCCATTGTGTTCTACTTCGTAGAGAATCGTTAAATCTTCAGCTGCTGTCGCGATTAGAATTTCTGCTTTTTCGCCGGGTTCGCACACGACTTTGAGGGGTGTCATCGTCCACAATTCACTCGTTGGATTCGCTGTTTCGGTTTTGGCCAAAAGCGTGATGTATTGAATTTCGGAGACCGTTTCACCAAAGGCATCCACAGAGCTCGTTTCTACCACGTATCGTCCTGCTGCCCATGTTTTCATGGTTTCGAAAACAACGGAGTCCGAAGTTTCGGTGTCGAAATTGATGTTGAGCACACGCGTTCCTCGTTTGAAATTTTCCACTTTGTCTTCTTCCGCATAGGGATCGAATGGAAAAAGCGTTCGGTGATCTTTTTCGGATATGCTTGGCAAATCTGGTCGTGCCCAATATTGAGTGCGGAAAGTTTGTGTTGGTTCAATCAATGCGGTAATTTGCACCGTTCCTTTCGTACTCACTTTTTGCCCGTTGAGGTTGGTGGTCGATACCTTGAATTTATTTTTTGCTGTGCGTTCAAATTTGGAATCCACTCTCAAATTCAGGTTCATACACGAATAACCCACGCTCACGTAGCTCGATCCGCTGCGGGTCTCACCGTTCACATCCGTTACATCGGCGTGGATTTGATAGGAATAAATGGGAGAGAATTTTTTGTTGACGGTTCTATCTTCCATCGCGTTAAAATCGATCACAAACTCACCGTTTTCGTCGGTTTGCATCGTTCCATTCTTGATTTCAACCGATTCCGATTGCGGGAAATATCCCCAGCGGTAACGCGTCCACGGATTGAAATTGCACGATCGTGTGATGCGGTACTGTACTTCTGCGCCATCGATGTTCGATCCTGCATACGCTTTCGCATTTCCTTTTATTTCGATGCGTTCTCCAAGTCTAAATGAACCTTCAATTGGTGCGAAATCGACCTCAAATTTCGGTCGTTTGTATTCTTCTACTCGAAAATAAACAGAGCCGTGCTCATCTTCTATGTGCATACTGCCAGTAAGTCCAGTTGTGGGAGCGGTGAAGGAACCAGAAAATGTTCCGTAAGAATTACTGGTGAGGCTCAGTTCAGCTACTTGTTGTCGATTCACATCGTACAAAATCACCTTCGATCTGGAATTGGTCACCAATGTGTGCTCGTTGTCGCTGTGCTTTATTTTGATGCCTTTGAAGTAGATTTTTTGTCCAGGGCGGTAAATTTTCCGATCCAAGAAAAACTGTGTGCTCACAGATGTGTTCGTTTTTTCGGTGTACTTCCGTCCTTGTCGAACATCGTCACCCGTGTTGAAGACATCGTTGCCATCGCTGAATTGAAGGATAAAATTGCGGTACTTCGACTTGGCGCCAATGATCAATTTCCCGTTCGCATCGGTGTGCAAGGTTTCTTTTAATTTCACTTCGTACGCGCGGCTAGTATAGTTGTAATTTCGTTCGAAAAGTTCCACTTTTACGCGATTTAGTGGTGCACCACTTGTACGGTTGGTGACAAAAACGTTGATCGATGCATCCGAATTGTCCGTTTGTGTGTACGCTAAATCTGTTACCCAGTATGAATCGCGGAGCACGACATTTTTCTCCTGTGAAAATGATTTATTGGGTGAGGCCAGAACCACGTAGTGCCCAAAATCGAGTTGCGAAAGGAGAATTTCTGTTGTGTGACTTTGGTAGTCGCCCGGATTTTCTAATGGTACTTTCCACTCCTTCGATATTTTCATCGTAAGGAAGTCTTTCATCAAATCGGTATCGGAATAGTAATAACTGTTGTTTTTGAGTAAAAAATCGCTTGGAACTTTGATCACTCTGATATACATGCTGTCCACATTCGTATACGAAATGCGCATGCGTCCATTTTCGGCATTTGCATACGCCAGTTCATTCTCGAAAGACAGTGCTTTGGCTTCAAGTGAGTTTAATAAATGCAAACAATTCATCGCGCCGTAGGTTCCTGGAAACTTAGTGTTTGTCGCTTTGCAAATGCGCACGGCTTCTTTCTTATCCCATCGGTTTTCGGGCGTAGTGAGCGAATAAGAACTGCCCTTGTTGGCATAAAATTGAGCGATTCGGTGCTGAATTTCCGCATTTTCGTCGTGTTCAGGATGCGCAGCGGAAAGTGCTTTTAGCGCCGCGAGGTAGTAATCTTCTTTGTCGGGAGAAACGGATTGCGACTGCATAAACGACAAGCGCTGCAATTCTAGGTCGATGAGCGGACCAACATCTTTGTCTTTTCGATGAAATTTCGTGAGGTCTTGGTAAATTTTTACGGCTTCATAAATGTTCGATTTGTCGGTTTTCAATAAGGGATTGAGCGCAACGAATTCTGCGGCATTTCCAAAATACCCTTTGTCGTCGATCACAAATTTTACCTCTGGTCGAACAAGTTCTGATTCAGAATTAGAAAAATAATTGATCGCGCGATGTGCTAAAAAGTCGTAAAGTGTTGGTCGAAGTCTACGCGCGGTTAGGGTTTGTTCAAGGATATCCTGGAAATCGTCCATGGACGCACGTTTTGAACTGTCGGCACTTTGGAGCGAAAGCACAAAGTGCTTGCTGACGTGTTCCGAAATCGTTTTCAAGTCCCACGTGCGCACGTCCTTGTTTTCGAAGTTGACGGTTTTCGAGCGGTTCATGAACTCCCATCTGTGTGACGAATAATATTGCCAATACACCTCCGCTGTGAGTGAATGAATGAGTGGTTTGATCGGAAATTGCTCGCCTTCCGAAAGTGAATTCAACTCCGCGAGCGCGTTAATAAAATCGTCTTCTTCCAAATAACTGTTGTACTTCATCCGAAAAATCACCGTTTTCACAATTTGCGGAACGTTTTTTTTGGATTGAGCAGCGGCAAAAATAATGTCCACCACTTCTAATGCACTTTTATACAAACCGTCGTTTTCGAGGGAGTCTACTTTTTTCCACAAATCGGCGTAGCTGCCATCGAACGTATACTTGAGCATTTCCAATTCTTTTTCTTCTGATACCGTAGTTTGATCTGTGGAAGCGATTTTTACCTCGTCTTTCTTCTCACACGATTGTGACATCAACAGAAGCGCGAAAACAGTGCTAGCTGCAGTATAGAAAATTGATTTAAACATAGTCTAGCGATTAGTTAGTGATGCGTGAAAACGCTGTGCGCTCAACAAAATATTTCGTCGAATTCAATTGTTGGAATTCAAGTTGTGATGGCGAAAGTACAATAACATTTTGCTGGTTCAAGTTCGATTCGTTTTGCGCCGAAATGAAACTAAAGGCACGCTCACCTGGATCGTAATCGAAATCACTCACGGAAAGTTTGTTGTTGATAAATGAAAGTTTCACAGGCGAATAGTTACCATTTTCCTCGTAATTGAGCATGTATTCTCGATCGCTGATGCGTGTGAGTTGCGTGCTCGAATTTTTGTAAATCACAGCATCACGGTTGCGAACCCCAAAAAAGTAGTAATCTCCTTCTAACAAACACGGGAGCGAATCGTTTTCGACCACACCATGAATATAATTTCCCTTCACCGAATACGTTGACGATTCACGCGCCAGCTCTCGACTAATCGAAGAAACATGTGTGGATATAACGTTTATGCCATCCGCAGAAAAATCGTAAATCAAGCCACTTGCTTCATCTTTGTAGGTCCCAAACCATTTTTCATCCACCGATGGCACCTTTTTTTCTTCCGTAGGAAGAGGGTTCGAGAAATAATACGAATTTTGGGAAAATGTGCTTCCCGCGAAAAAAATGTAGGTAATTATTGAAACTATTTTCATAACTTAAATTGGAGTGTCCGTTTTGGCACAAACTAAAAATATACATTAACCTACCCTTAAAAACATAACAATGCAAAAAAGATGGTTTGTTCGCGCACCACAAGATAGTACAATCGTGGACGATTTTCGTTCAGAATTGAAAGTAGATCCAATTGTTGCCGAATTATTGCTCCAGCGCGGAATTGATTCCTACGAGAAAGCCGAGGCGTTTTTCCGTCCAAAACTCACCGATTTACACGATCCATTCCTGATGAAAGACATGGATTTGGCTGTGGACAGACTGATCTTAGCCATCGAAAAGAAGCAAAAAGTATTGCTCTACGGCGATTACGACGTGGACGGAACCACGGCCGTTACACTTTTGTACATCCTGCTCAAGGACCACATTGCCGACTTGGAATTTTACATTCCTGATCGGTACAGCGAAGGATATGGGGTTAGCGTGGCGGGAATCAACTACGCCGAACAAGAGAAATTCGATCTCATCATCACCCTCGATTGTGGCATCAAAGCCCTAGACAGAATTGCAGAGGCGCGCAAAGCTGGAATGGACGTGATCGTGTGCGATCATCACCGACCGGGAAGTGAATTACCAGACGCCATCGTGCTCGACGCAAAACGCTCAGATTGCTCCTATCCGTTTGATGAATTGTGCGGTTGCGGAGTCGGATTCAAGCTCATGCAAGGACTCTATTTGAAGCAAAATTGGCCGCTCGACCCTCTTTGGAACCAACTTGATTTGTTGGCGCTCAGCATCGGCGCAGATTTGGTTCCTGTGACTGGCGAAAACCGCGTTTTGGCGCTTATCGGTTTGGAATTGCTCAACAAAAAACCACGGACAGCCTTTCGAGAGATGTTGGTCTTGGCGAAACGGAATTTTCCCGTAACGCTCACGGACGTCGTATTCACTATCGCACCTCGCATTAACGCGGCAGGAAGATTGCGCTCCGGAAAATTTGCCGTTCAACTCATGATTTCTGAAAACTTGGAAGAAATACAAACACTTGCAGAGGAAATCAACGCCGACAATTGTGAGCGCCGCGAACTCGACCAAGGAATAACGGAACACGCGCTGGAATTGCTCGAAACCTATCCCCAAAACAGATGCACGAACGTAGTTTATCACGAATCGTGGCATAAAGGAGTGGTGGGAATTGTTGCGTCACGCATTATCGAAAAAGCGTACAAACCAACGATTGTCCTCACCAAGTCGAATGGTGAAATTACAGGTTCGGCGCGTTCGGTAGAAGGGTTTGATGTCCACGACGCGATTGAAAAATGTTCGGACTTACTCGAAAAATTTGGTGGTCACATGTACGCCGCTGGACTTACTATGCGAGAAGAAAACGTCCACGAATTCATGTCCCGATTCGAAGCTGTTGTAGCGGAAACCATCGACCCAAAATTGCTGATTCCAGAGGAGAAAATTGACCTTGAATTGCAGTTCGACGAAATCTTCCAAAAAGAAGAAAACCGAATGAAAATACCGAAAATAAAACGCATTCTACGCCAGTTCGAACCGCACGGACCTGGAAACATGAAGCCCGTTTTTCTGTCCAAAAATGTATTTTCTACCGATGTGCGTGTACTCAAAGATGCGCACCTGAAATTGTCACTCACGCAGCCCGATACCGATGTGAAATTGGAAGCAATTGGCTTCAATCTTGCCGAAAAAGAGGAAGAGGTAGCATCTGGAATTCCGTTTGAACTCGCGTACACGCTCGAAGTAAACAGTTGGATGGATCGTGAAACGTTGCAGTTGAATGTGAAGGATGTTCGGTCGATGGTGTAGGATAACTTGGGCGCTCGAGCGGTTTCGTGCTTTAGTTCACTCCTGCAAGTCAGCGGCACTAAACTTTTGCTGTTAATAAATTATACGCACAACCAAGTGCCACAATGCCGTTCAGTTCGCAAAGCTATCGCACTAGCACCTAGCGCAAAACGTACCAACGAAAAAAGCCCTATCAATCCAACGACTGATAGGGCTTTCGATTATTTCGTGAAATCACTTACTTCATACCCGACAAATCTGGCATATCCCGAGCAAATGCTGGAATTCCGGTAATGTCCAATCCTGTGATCAATAAATGAACGTCGTGCGTTCCTTCGTAGGTCAACACCGATTCCAAATTCGCCATATGACGCATGATTGAGTATTCACTCGTGATTCCCATTGCACCGTGAATTTGACGTGCTTCGCGTGCGATATCCAAGGCAATTTCTACGTTGTTTCGCTTCGCCATCGAGATCTGTGCTGAAGTCGCTCTGCCTTCATTACGTAATTGTCCCAAACGGAAAGTCAATAATTGTGCTTTGGTGATTTCGGTAATCATTTCTGCCAATTTCTTCTGAATCAATTGAAACGAACCGATCGGAACACCAAATTGTGTGCGCTCTTTCGAGTAACGCAGAGCTTGATCGTAGCAGTCCATTGCAGCACCGAGTGCACCCCACGCAATTCCAAATCGAGCTGAATCTAAGCAACCAAGTGGTGCGCCCAATCCGCTTTTGTTCGGTAAAATATTTGCTTTCGGCACGCGCACGTTATCGAAAATCAACTCACCCGTTGCCGAAGCACGAAGTGATAATTTTCCGTGCATTTCTGGTGTTGTGAATCCTTCCATTCCACGTTCGACAATCAAACCGTGAATTCTACCCGCCTCACTTTTTGCCCAAACAACTGCGATATCCGCAAACGGCGCATTTGAAATCCACATTTTGGCACCGTTCAAAATCACGTGGTCTCCGTCATCTTTAAAGTTGGTAATCATCCCACCAGGATTAGAACCGTGATCTGGCTCAGTCAATCCAAAACAACCAATCATTTCACCTGTCCCTAATTTGGGAAGGTATTTCATGCGTTGCTCCTCATTTCCATATTTCCAAATAGGATACATAACGAGTGAACTTTGCACAGAAGCTGTAGATCGCAAACCAGAATCGCAACGTTCAAGCTCTTGCATGATCAATCCATACGAGATTTGATCCAAGCCCGGCCCGCCGTATTCTTCTGGAATGTATGGTCCGAATGCACCAATTTCACCCAATCCAGGTAAAATGTGATTCGGGAATGTTGCATTTTCGTAATGCTCATCTATGATTGGCGAAACTTCTTTCTTCACCCAAGCACGGGCAGCATCGCGTACAAGCTTATGTTCTTCTGAAAGGAGATCATCCATATTGAAGTAATCTGGATGCGTGTATAAGTCAGTTCTCATTTTAAAATGATTTTAATGGACTGCAAAATTAACTATATTTTTGGTGGCTGTTAAATATTTGTCGACTTCAAGCAGTAACTTTACCCCGAAGAACCAAAAACTATGCAGACACCGTGCACATTATCTTAGGCATCGCAGATCAATTTATCCCGAGTGAGCTCACTCCGCGGTTCCATTCCTCCGAATGGTTAATGGGTTACGTGCTATTTTTTGCGTTCATCACGTTGGCCATTGCCCGTTTTGCCCGTGCAGGAATTTACGAAACACTCGTGCTTGCAAATGGCAAAATGATGGGTGTCGTGGCCTTTGTGCGAGATTCCATGCCGCTATCCAAGCCCAGTTCGTGGATGCTCCTGCTCAACTATATTTTATCGGGCGGCGCGATTTGTTACCTCTACATTCAAAATTCTAACACCATATACTTGCCCAATAAAGGACTCGTATTTATGGCTCCAATTCTATTACTGATGTGGAGCCTATTGTGCCTTGTGCTCACGCGATGGCTGAGTGGAGGGGGAGATGTTTTTGCTGCGCCAATTGCATTAAAAATTATTGGAGCGCAACTCCTCGGAGTGATTTATTTCGTATGCGCGATTCTGTGGTTGTTCATCTCACGTGAGGGAAGTGTGTTTGTGCAGCTCGTCATTGTGCTTTTTCTAGTGGAAAGCGCTTTCAGGATTATTAAAAGCGCGAATATAGTTTTAAGGCGAGGAGTTTCTTGGTATTATATAATTTTGTACCTTTGCACCCTTGAAATTCTACCTATCCTTATGGTTTATTATGCGTTTGTAGAGGATTTCAATTAGTAGGAGTTTTGAATTAAACTGTGGACCATTGGCAGTAAAGACAATTTTAGTTTCGCAACCGAAACCTGAAGGAGCAAAGTCTCCTTATTTCGATTTGGCGGAGAAGTATAAGTTGAAAATTGATTTTCGCTCCTTCATTCATGTGGAGGGAATTGATGCGCAGGAATTCCGGACGCAAAAGGTAGAGTTGGGCAAGCACACAGGAATTGTTCTGACATCGAAAAACGCCGTGGATCATTACTTCAGAATTGCTGGCGAAATGCGTTTCGACGTTCCCGACGCCATGAAGTATTTCTGTATCTCAGAAGCGGTAGCTTATTACCTTCAAAAATACGTTGCATACCGCAAACGAAAAATCTTCTTCGTGAATCAACGCATCGAGGATTTGGTTGACATCATGAAGAAACACAAAAAGGAAACTTTTTTACTTCCTTGTGCCGATCGCTTACGCGACAATATTCCTGATACGCTAGCCGAAAGCAACCTCAATTTCACGAAAGCCGTGCTCTACCGAACGGTAGCGTCCGATCTTTCCGATTTGGAGAATGTGTACTACGACATGCTGGTTTTTTATAGCCCAGGAGGAGTGGAGTCTTTGATGAAAAACTTCCCAGACTTCAAGCAAAATGAAACGGTAATTGCCGCGTTTGGCCCTACAACTGCAAAAGCGATTGTCGACAATAACCTTCGCCTCGATCTTCACGCACCACAACCGAATGCACCATCCATGACGGGAGCAATCGAGAATTTTGTGAAAAGTGCAAAAAAGGTAAAGTAACCCAAATTTTGTCTATCGATTTTTGAGTTCAGCTAGCACTGTTCGCATTCCTGCACTTGCCGAAGCGTTTATTTTCACGAAATTTTTCGGGACATCCAACTCATCTGCCTTTGGATCGATGATGTATCTTTTTTGCGCATTTTCGGCGAAATGAATTAGCCCGGCGGCAGGGTAAACTTGCAGTGAAGTTCCAATTATAATCAACACATCCGCGCCCGCGAGAACACGCGCAGCTTCCTCGTAAGCAGGCACATCTTCACCGAACCAAACCACATGTGGACGCAAACGATGGCCATCAGGACAAAGGTCTGTCTTTTCAAGTTTCCAACCATCTATGGGATAGTACGCCTTTTCTTGTGCAGGACCAGAACTCTTTGCGAGCCGAATATTTCCGTGCAAATGGAGGATGTTCGAACTCCCAGCACGCTCGTGTAAATCATCGATGTTTTGCGTAATCACGCTGACATTTCCAAGGTCTTCTAATTCAACAACTTCCAAATGCGCGTCGTTCGGAAGTGCTTGCATTACTGACTGTCGCCGCTCGTTGTAGAAAGTTGTCACCAACTCTGGGTCCCTGAGCCATGCGGCAGGTGTTGCAACGTCCTCCACACGATAGTTCTCCCACAAGCCATTCGAGTCGCGAAAGGTTTGTATTCCACTTTCGGCACTCATGCCAGCCCCCGAAAACACTACAATAGTTAATTCCCCCATCATTTTTTACAGTTAGCTTTACAAGAATTAAACGAATTTACTTAGAATAAAACAGTTAGAACCATTTGGTTAAGGTTCTTCAATAACCTACCTTTGGCACTGATTTTTAGAACTAAAATTAATCTTTAATTAAAAAAAACTATGAAAAATTTATTACTCTGTGGAGGTCTCCTTTTGGCAAGTAGCGCGTTTTCGCAAGTGCTGACGGAAGATTTCGAAGGACTAGGTGGAGCTCTTCCGGCTGGATGGGTATCCGGCTCAACTACACCAGGTTCTGGTGATTGGATTACTGGTACTTCTACAAATGCTAACTCTGCTGGCTTTTGGCCAGTGCCTACTCACGGTAGTTTTGCACAAGTGAATGACGACGCATGTAACTGTGTGTTAACTGCAGCTTACTTAACATCTCCTTCAATGGACTTTACTGGTTTAACAGGTGTTGTACTGCAATATGCATTCGTTGACGATTTAACGTATGGTGGAAACCCACATCTAGTTCAAGTTTCCGTTAATGGTGGTGCTTGGGCTACCGTTTTCACGTATGTTCCAGGTGCATCACCAAACATTGAGTGGCAAGACGGATTGGTTTCGCTTGGCGCTGCAACTAATGGTGCTGCTGACGTAAAAGTACGTTGGAAATACGATGACGCTGGTGCTTGGGCAACTGGTCTTGCAATTGACGATGTAGTAGTGAAAGTTCCTGCTCAAAATGATGCGAGTATTACTGGCGTTTCTTTGAACCGTTGGGCATTGATCAACACGAATACTGTGCTAAGTGCACTCGTAACAAATGTTGGTGGAAACGCAATCACTTCTTTGACAATTGATTGGAATGATGGTACAAGTCACTCTTCTGTGATCCCAGTTAATATCGCTGTTGGTGCTTCTGCAACTGTTGCTCACCCAACAAACGTAACGTATGCTACAGCTGTTGAGAAAAACATCGCAGTTACTATTACAAGCGTAAATAGTGCTGCTGATGGTGATCCATCAAACAATGCTTCTTCTGGACTTCACAACACGTTGAGTCAACAAACTGACAAAGCGGTTGTTATTGAAGAAGGAACAGGTACGTGGTGTGGATGGTGTCCTCGTGGTGCTGTCGCAATGGATTACATGACGACAACGTATCCTGCTGATTTCATCGGTGTCGCTGTTCACAATGGTGATCCAATGACTGTTACTGCTTACGATGCTGCTGCGGCTTTCTCTGGTTTCCCAGGAGCTAACGTAGATCGTTCACTTTTGGGCGTTTCTGTATCTCAATCTTTGTTCGAGCAATACTACAACAACCGTGTGAACATGGGAGTACCTGCAAATGTAGATGGTGTAGTTACTGGAACAGGAGCAAGCGTAACGGTTAACGCATCTGCGAGTTTCTATACTCCAGTTACGGGTGCTAACTTCCGTTTGGCGGTAGTTATCGCAGAAAACAATGTAACAGGAACAACTTCTGGATACAACCAAACGAACTACTACGCAGGTGGTGGTCAAGGTGCAATGGGTGGTTACGAGGCTCTTCCAGATCCAGTACCAGCTGCACAGATGGTTTACGATCACGTTGGACGTGCTTTGTTAGGAGGATACGCTGGACAAGCTGGTTCGGTTCCTGCAACAATCACTGATGGAACAGTAGCTAACTACACATTTACATACACAGTTCCTGGAACGAGCAACCGTGCAAATATGTATGCAGTAGTTATGTTGATTGATAACGCAACGGGCGAAATCGTGAATGCGAAATCGACTCCACTTGCTGCAGCAGGAATTGCTTCTGTAGAAACAATTGGAATGAATGTATATCCAAACCCTGCTTCAGATAACGTAAACGTTGCTTTCGAAGCTGCTGGAGATTACACAATTACAATTACTGACATGGCTGGACGCGTAGTTTCAACTAACGCTTTCTCTAACTTGTCTGGTGCTCAAAACATCGCAATTCCAGTTGCTGAGTTGATGAGCGGAAACTACATCGTTAGCGTTGCTACCGAAGGAGCTTCTTACAACCAAGTACTTGTTATCAGATAATATACTTAAGTAAGTCCAACTTCTTTTTGAGAAGTAGACGAATAGGTTTTAAAGCCGTTTGTTCCGTTCCGATAATTATCGGAATCGGAATAAGCGGCTTTTTTCATTTACATCCCTGATTCCAAAAGCATTTTCGTATCTTTGACCGCTTCAAAAGCGACCAACATATGCCAAAAATCAGAAAACAAGATGCACTCGATTATCATTCCATGGGAAAGCCAGGGAAAATTGAGGTAGTTCCAACAAAACCTTATGCAACTCAACGCGACCTTTCCTTGGCGTATTCACCCGGCGTGGCAGAGCCATGCTTACGAATTGCTGAAAACAAGGAAGATGTCTACAAATACACAAGCAAAGGAAATCTTGTAGCGGTTATTTCGAATGGAACTTCGGTTCTTGGTTTGGGAGATATCGGCCCAGAAGCATCGAAACCGGTGATGGAAGGAAAAGGCTTGCTCTTCAAGATTTTTGCAGACATCGATGTGTTCGATATTGAGGTAGACGCAACCGATCCTGAACTTTTTATTCAAACAGTAAAGGCGATTGCACCCACGTTTGGCGGAATCAACCTCGAAGATATCAAAGCGCCCGAAGCGTTTATTATTGAAGAACGACTCAAGGCAGAGTTGGATATTCCAGTGATGCACGACGACCAGCACGGAACAGCAATTATATCCTCTGCCGCATTGCTGAATGCACTCGAATTGGCCAAAAAAAGAATTGACCGCGTTAAAATTGTGGTCTCTGGGGCAGGAGCTTCCGCCTTGTCTTGCGCCAAACTATACCACGCTCTTGGAGCGAAAGTGGAAAATATTTTTATGTTCGATTCCAAAGGACTCATCTATGCAGACCGAACGGATTTGGACGACAGCAAGAAAATGTTTGCGAAGCACAAAAAGGACATTGAGTTCAAAGATGCCTTCAAAAAAGCAGATGTTTTCTTAGGTCTTTCGCGTGGTGGATTAGTAGATAAAGGCATGATTAAAGTAATGGCGAAGGATCCAATCGTGTTCGCACTTGCTAACCCAGAACCCGAAATTGGGTACAAAGACGCAACGTCGGTTCGCAAGGACATCATCATGGCGACAGGCCGATCCGATCATCCTAACCAAGTGAACAACGTACTCGGTTTTCCGTTTATTTTTAGAGGAGCCTTGGATGTACGCGCAACTACCATCAACGAAGAAATGAAACTGGCAGCCGTGAAAGCAATTGCTGCTCTCGCCAAAGAAACAATTCCCGAAGAGGTGATTGAAGCCTACGGCGAAAAAAATATATCCTTCGGGCGCGATCAAATTATTCCAAAACCGCTCGATCCACGATTGATCTACTACGTAGCACCAGCGGTGGCAAAAGCGGCCATGGAATCGGGCGTGGCAAAACACCCTATCGAAGATTGGGATGCCTATGAAATGGAACTGAAAAACCGTTTGGGCATCGACAATAAATTGATTCGAACAATTACAGAAAAAGCGCAACGCTCTCCAAAACGTGTTGTTTATGCAGAGGCAGACAACATTAAAATCCTCAAAGCGGCACAAACGGCTTGGGAAGAAGGAGTGGCTTTTCCAATATTGCTCGGCAAGAAAAGCTTGATCGAATCACTCATAGTGGAGTACATGATGGAGTTTCCAGAGGTGGAAATTGTCGATCCTAAGGCAGATGAAGAAAAAGAGCGCCGACAAGCGTACGGAGCAAAGTTTTTTGAAAAACGCATGCGAAAAGGGCTCACGGAGTTCGAAGCGGTACAAATTATGCGTGAGCGGAACCATTTCGGTGCTATGATGGTTGAAACAGGTGACGCCGACGCAATGATTTCTGGAATTTCCCGCAACTACCGTGATGTGGTTCGACCCGTGATTCAAACCATCGGGCTGCAAAAGGACATGAAAGTGGTGGCAGGAATGTATATTCTCGACACAAAACGCGGTCCACTTTTCTTGGCAGATACCACTTTGAATGTGAATCCAAATGCAGATGAAATTGCGGAAATCACCATGAACGTTGCCAAAATGATCCGTAAATTCAAAATTCATCCACGCATTGCTTTGTTGAGCTACTCCAACTTCGGATCAGGCACAGGCGAAGATGCAACCAAAATGGCACGAGCCGTAGAAATTATTCGAGAAAAAGATCCAAATCTGATTGTAGACGGCGAGGTGCAAGCAAATTTTGCGCTGAACAATGAATTGATGAACGAAAAATTCTCCTTTTCTACGCTCTCCAACAAAAAAGTGAATACGCTGATTTTCCCAAATCTTGCTTCTGGAAATATTGCCTACAAATTGATGCAAGAAATGAACGACGACGATTCCATCGGACCCGTGCTCGTTGGTTTGAAAAAATCCGTTCACGTATTACAAATGGGAGCATCCGTTCGCGAAATCATTAACATGGTAAAAGTCGCAGTGGTAGACGCACAAAACAAATAGGTATGATTGCACAATTGAATGGTCGACTGATTGAAAAAGCTCCGACAGAACTTGTATTGGAGTGTGGAGGAGTTGGTTACGAAGTGAAAATCTCCCTCAACACGTTTTCCGCTATAGGAAGTGAGGAGCAACTTAAACTTTTCATCAAGTTTGTTGTACGGGAAGATGCGCAGATTTTATACGGCTTTGCTACCAAAATAGAACGCGAAATGTTCAACCATTTGGTGTCTGTGTCTGGGATTGGACCAAATACGGCGATGATCATGCTGTCGTCTCTAGTGCCCGAAGAAATTGCCAGTGCCATTCAGAATGAGGACGTTCGGACCATTCAAGGGATTAAAGGAATTGGCGCGAAAACAGCACAGCGCGTTATTGTTGACTTGAAGGATAAAATGTTAAAAATGGCGTTTTCGTCCGAAAATATCTTCAATGCAAACAATACAAGTAGATTTGAAGCGTTAACAGCATTGGCTTCCTTAGGTTTTGATAAGAAATCTGCGGAAAAGGCGATAGATAAAATTGCAACTGGCGAAGAGTCGGTTGAACAGCTGATTAAAGGAGCACTGAAGATTCTTTAGTCGATATAAGAAATTGAATACGAGATTACTATATATGAAGTACGTTGGACTACTGCTTTTGTTTTGCTTGATTATTGTGCCTTCCTGGGCGCAAAATGATCCCGATACCAATCTGATCTATCCAATTAATCCTACTTACGATCCTACTCAAACAACCGATCAAAGTTTCGATTTAGGCGATCCATCTTCAGTGGAACGAACCATCGTTTACGATCCAGTAACAGGAAAATATATTTTCAAAGAAGTAATCGGGAAATCGGAACTCAACTACCGAAATCCTTCTATGATGACGCTCGAAGAGTACATCGAATACGAACGCAAAAAAGCACTTGCCGATAATTGGAAAGAAAAAATTGACGAGCAAACAGCTGAAAATCAACCCTTCGAATTTCCGATTAAAGTGGGTAGCAAAGTCTTCGAAAACTTCTTCGGATCCGATCAAATCACCATTCGAACAACAGGAAGCGTTGAAATAGCATTGGGCGTAAACTCTTCGCGCTACGACAATCCAATTCTCCCAGTGAAGCAACGTAGGATTACGCGCTTCGATTTCCAACAACAAATCAACCTCAACCTTGTTGGACAAATTGGAACCCGCGTAAAACTGGGAACCAGCTACAACACACAAGCAGCATTTGATTTCGACAACATTTCGACGCTCGAATACACAGGAGATGCCGATCAAATTATTCAAAAAATTCAACTCGGAAACGTATCATTCAAGCCGCCAACATCCTTGATTCAAGGATCGCAAGTGCTTTTTGGAGCCTATGGTCAATTCAAATTTGGAAACACAACCGTCGATTTCATCGGTGCGTCGTCCAAAGGACAAAAGAAAGAAATCAATATTACTGGAAAATCGCAAGCGCAACAGTTTGAGGTAACGGGGGACAATTACGAGTCGAATCGTCACTACTTCCTCAACGCCTATCACCACGACAATTACGACAAAGGAATGTCGACCTTGCCAATTCCAAACACCACGATCAACCTTACGCGTATCGAGGTGTGGGTGATGAACCGAACAAACGAAACTGAAAACACACGAAATATCATTGCCTTCTCCGATTTGGGTGAAGCAAAACCAGAAAATTGTGAGGGTGACCCAGGTAATTACGCGACAGCAGATTTGCCACTCAATGATGCGAACGGACTCTACAAATGGGCTTCCGTGGACGCGCCAGGCATTCGATCGTTTAGCAACGCAACGCAAACCTTGGCCGCTCAAATTTCAGCACCAGGCCCGTTCCAACAAGCGGTTCACTACGAAAAAGTGGAGAACGCACGAAAGTTGAACGAAAGTGAGTTTAGCTACAGCGCTCAACTTGGATTCATCTCCCTGAACATGCCTTTGAACAACGACGAGGTATTGGCGGTTTCGTATGAGTACACCTACAGAGGTGACACCTATCAAGTAGGGGAATTTTCTACAGATGGTATCGCTGGACAAGATGCACTCATTGTAAAACTCTTGAAGCCAACAATCACCAACCCAAAAAATGCGATTTGGAAATTGATGATGAAAAACGTTTACTCCATCGGTGCGTACCAAGTGGATCAACAAGGTTTCCGCTTGAATATCTTGTACAATAATCCCGAGACCTCCGTTAATGTTCCATTTTTCCCGATGGATGGTGTGGACGATGAACAGATCGTGACTTTACTGGAAATGGACAAATTGAACCAAAACAACCAACCTTTTTCGGATGGGGTTTTCGATTTTGTGCCAATCAGTTTTAACGGAAACAGAGCGGAATCTGCAGGAACAATCAACACACGAAACGGACGAATATACTTTACTACCGTGGAGCCTTTTGGACAAACACTTGCCAATAAGTTAGCAGCGGTGGGAACGATTCCTCAGGTGTTGATTGATCAAGTTTCATACACCGAATTATACGATTCCACGAAAACGGCAGCTCAACAAATTCCATCCAAAAACAGGTTTAGCTTCAAAGGAGAGTACCAATCTTCCATCAGTTCCGATATTCCGTTGAATGCGCTCAATGTCCCTGAAGGGGCAGTGACAGTAACGGCGGGAGGTATCCAGTTGACCGAAGGAATGGACTACACAGTGGATTACAACCTCGGACGTGTGAAAATCTTGAATGAGTCCTACCTCAATTCGAATACGCCGATCAAAATTTCCATCGAAAGCAATTCCGTCTTCGGATTCCAATCCAAATCCCTGATCGGGTCCAGGGTTAGCCATCGCTTTAGCGATAAATTCAACATTGGCGCCACGTGGATGCGCATGATGGAACGACCGATTACACAAAAAGTCGACATAGGAAGTGAACCTTACAAAAACAATGTGATTGGTTTCGACATCGCCTACAGAACGGATGTTCCCTTGCTCACAAAATTGGTCGATCTCCTTCCAATTATTTCAACCAAAGAACGATCTACTTTCTCCTTCACAGGTGAATTCGCCCACTTAATACCCGGCACACCGCGTGCAATTGGCAAATCTGGAATTTCGTACGTCGACGATTTCGAAGGAGCACAAAGTTCCATCGACCTTCGCTCGGCAACTGCTTGGCGCTTAGCATCGGTTCCGAAAGGACAGCAAGATCTGTTCCCTGAGGCAACTTTTACAGATCTTACAGCAGGATTCAAGCGCGCTCGAACAACTTGGTACGTTGTTGATCCATTGTTCTCACAAGGGTCCAACTTAACGCCACAACACATCAAAGATAATCCAGAATTGGTGAGCGATAGTCGCGTACGTCTTGTTGGACAAACAGAAATTTGGCCCAACCAACAATTGGCAATCGGAACCATTGGAAACATTCCTATTCTTGATTTGGCGTACTATCCAAAAGAGCGTGGAATGTACAACTTCGACACCACTAACACCACGGATGCAAATGGATTATTTACCGATCCTGAGAACCGTTGGGGAGGAGTCATGCGCGCATTGACAACGAACGACTTTGAGTTAGCTAACATCGAATACATTCAGTTTTGGATGCTCGATCCATTCAACCAGGACGCCGAAGATGCCGATCCAAATTCGAACCACACCGGTGGAGACTTGTACTTCAACCTTGGAAACATTTCTGAAGACGTATTGCCCGATTCGCGGCGAAGCTTTGAAAATGGCTTACCGCCGTTTTCTACTTCGTCCCAGGACAATTTAGACCAAACAGCTTGGGCGCGTGTATCCACCTTGCAACAAACGGTGAATGCTTTCGATAACGATCCACTCGCCCGAGCGAATCAAGATGTTGGGTACGACGGTTGGGGCAATGCTGATGAAAGAATCTTCTTTTCGAACTACGTTACTTGGGTACAAAATAATGGAACTATATCAGCCGCTGCGAAAGCGCAAATGATCGCCGATCCATCCAATGATGATTACCGTTTTTACCGCGATGACAGATACGACGCGCAGGAAGCAAATATTTTGGACCGCTACAAAAAATTCAGAGGACTAGAAGGCAACTCGCCTACCATCGAAATGTCGGATACGATGAACGCGGACGGTTACCCCACACAGGCGACCAATCAGCCTGACATGGAGGAGTTCAACAACAACAATACCTTGGACGAAACGGAAAGTTATTTCCAGTACAAGGTGAGTTTGCGCCCGAACGACATGCAAGAAGGAAAGAACTTCATCACGAACGTTCAAACGGTGCAAAATGGAACAAAAACAGAACGATGGTATCAATTTAAAGTGCCTGTTCTCGATTTCGAAAAACGTGTAAACGGAATTCAAGACTTCAGAACGATTCGTTTCATGCGGATTTTCTTGAAAGATTTCAACGAAGAAGTAGTGGTGCGTTTTGCTCGCTTGGAATTCATTCGCGGAGAGTGGAGACGTTACCGAGATGATTTGGTGGAACCCGGAGAAGGAGTAACCACAGATCCAAACCTTACGAGTTTCAACATTGGAGCTGTTAACGTTGAAGAAAACGACCAACGTGAACCCATCAAATACGAAATTCCACCAGGAATTATTCGTGAAGTCGATCCATCACAAACATACCAACGTCAGTTGAACGAACAATCATTGACCTTGGAAGTGTGTAACTTGAAAGATGGCGATGCCCGAGCAGGATACAAAAACGTTCAATTCGATGTACGTACCTACAAAAAATTGAAAATGTTTGCTCACGCCGAAGCAGTGGAAGGGGCATCAGCATTGAAAGATGACGATTTAACGCTTTTCGTTCGTTTAGGAACCGATTTCACTGAAAACTACTACGAGTACGAAATGCCGCTGAAATTAACCGCATACGGAGCAGTGTTGCCCGAAGATATTTGGCCCGAAGCAAACAACGTAGAAATCACCTTCGACGATTTATTAAAGTTGAAGAAAGATCGAAATGCAGCGGCAACTTCTACCTCTGAGTATATGGTAGAATACTCGATCATCGATCCAGCAAATCCAGCGCGGGTGTTAAAAGTGAAGGGAAGCCCGAATCTCCAAGGCTTGAAAATGATCATGATTGGGATTAGAAATCCTCACATCAATAAAGATACACCGTGGTCTGATGATGGTCTCGCGAAATGCGTCAATGCGTGGATCAACGAGCTTCGCTTAACAGACTTTGTGAGCGATGGAGGATCTGCGGCGACCGCTCAAATGCAAGTTCAATTTGCCGATTTTGCTAACCTCAACATGTCTGGAAACTATTCGGGCGTCAACTGGGGAGCAGTAGATAGTCGCGTGCAAGAGCGCCAACGGAATCAAAAGCTCAATTTCGATATGAATGCGAGCGTGCAACTCGGTCAGTTTTTCGGTAAAAAGGCGCGTGTGATGTTGCCCTTCTTCTACAGCTATTCTGTGGGAGTAATCAATCCAGAATACGACCCATTCAATCCAGACATTCGTATAGCGGATTACGATGATGCTGCAACGCGTAAGAATAGTTCGCGCCTGGGGCAAGATTTCACTGAGCGCAAAGCGTACAACTTTACCAATGTGCGCAAAGAACTCAAAGCTGGAGCAGAAAATCATTTTTGGAGAGTTTCGAACTGGACCTATAGTTATGCCTATTCCGAAAATTTGCACCGCGATTTCAACACGAACTACGACCGCACTCAAACGTGGACGTCAGGATTGAACTACAACTATTCGTTCAATGCGAAACCCGTCATGCCCTTCAAGAAAGTGAAGTTCATGCAAAAATCGAAATGGTGGGCAATTGTGCGTGATATGAATTTTTACCTCACGCCAAAAAATGTTTCCTTTGGAACGGATGTGATGCGAAATTACAACGAACGCCAAATCCGAAACAACATCGTACCCGATTTCGAATTTGATCCAGTATACGTAAAGCAATTCAACTGGAACAGAAAATACAGCTTGGCCTACGACATCACCAAGAAGTTGAAATTCAACTTCAACGCCAACAATCGCTCTATTTTTGAAGAAGGTGATGGCGCAGCAGATCGACAGCTATTCCAAGATTCTTCGATTCAGTCGCAGTTGAGCACATTCGGACGTGGAATGGACTATTCACACGATTTCACCTTCAAGTATACTTTGCCTTTCGACCAGATTCCAGCAACGGATTGGATCAGTTCGAATGTGACATGGAAGGGATCGTACAACTGGCAACGTGGACCGCTAGCACAGCCGGAATATGGGAATACTGTGCAAAATAGTCGTGACATTAACATGACTGCTCAGTTGAATTTCACCTCGCTCTACAACAAAGTGAAGTTCTTCCAGAAAGTGAACAACGGTGGATCAAACCCACGTGGACGACTTGCCGCAACCGACAAAGACGGAGCCAAGAAAGGTACTCCATCTAAACCGGGGGTCGATATTGAAATTGACGAGGACGAGAACTTAACTGAGAAACAAAAAGAGCGCAAAAAACGCAAGAAAGAACGTAAAAAGAAACGCGAGGACGCCGAGAAGAAGCGCGGTGGCAAAGTGAATCCTGTGTTAGGATTCTTCGCTCGCACACTCATGACCGTGCGCAATGTCAACGGAACATATACTGTTACGGATGGAACGTTGCTTCCTGGATACAACCAGAATGTCGGTGTTCTAGGATTCAACCCAGCGTTTGATATGGGAATGGGCGGGTTCATCTTCGGACAGCAACGCTACAATGTTTGGGGACAACAAACGGGGTTCAATGCTGCATCGCGTGCCGAAGCCAATGGGTGGATTGTGGCCAACGAAAACCTCAACAGACAGTTTACCAACACGCATTCTACCAACATCAATTTGCGCGCAACCCTCGAACCGTTTAAGGATGTTTCAATAGAGATGACTGCGCAGAGAATGTACGGAACAAACACGAGTGAATTCTACCGCTGGAACGAATCAACAGGAGCCTTCGAAAGTCAGAGTCAGGTCGCAATTTCTACGCTCAATTATTCGAATGTGTCCATTGCGTCTGCTTTCACCCTCCTCGGAAAAGAATACGAATCCGCTGTTTTCCAAAACCTCTTGGACAGTCGTAAAGAAGTGTCTGGAATTCTTGGAGCAGCCAACGCAAATTCGGGCATGCTCGCATCCGGATATCACGACGGATACAACGGCACGCAGCAAGAAGTGGTACTCGGAGCATTTTTAACTTCGTACACGAACCGTGGAATCAACGACAAAAACATCAACCCAATTCGAAATTTACCACTGCCAAATTGGACGATCAACTACAATGGATTGAAGAATTACTCCTTCATGAAAAAAGCGGTTAAGAATTTTGTTGTTCGTCATGGATACTCCTCTTCAGTGGCCGTTTCGGGAATGCAAACAAACTTGAATGCGACCTTCGATGCAAATGGATCACCCACGTTCCGAGATATCAACGACAACTTCCTCGCAGGAGCACAAATTCAAAACGTAGTAGTGTCTGAGCGTTTCTCACCACTTATCGGAATTGACGCAACTTGGAATATCAAAGACCAAGGATTGATTACCAAGTTCGAGTACAAGAAAGACCGTAGTGCTGCACTTTCGTTGAACAACAACCAGGTGACTGAGATTTTGGGCAGCGAGTGGGTCATCGGAACAGGATACAAATTCTCGAAAGTCAAGTTGCCATTCGAACGCGTTCCAGCGAGCCCGGTGAATGTGCGCGTAGATATTTCGTTCCGCGACAACTTAACAGTGATTCGTAAAATTGACGAGGAAAGCAATCAAGCAACCGCAGGACAGCGTGTGATCGCCATCAAATCGTCGGCAGACTACAACTTGTCGAAATACTTGGTGATTCAGTTCTATTACGATCACACATTGAACACGCCGAAAATTGCGACCTCTTACGCAACAGGTAACATGAGTACAGGACTTCGTTTGCGATTCAACTTAGCAGGGGTACAATAATGAGTACTTTGATTAGATCCGCGAAGCGAGGTGATGAAATCGTATTAATCAAACTCATCAAGGGCTTGGCGGGATTCGAAAACGATTTGGAAGCGGTCGAAAACACGCCCGAACGTCTCGCACACGATTTATTCGACGGGAAAATATGTGAAGCACTCATCGCAGAACAAGATAAGCAAATTGTTGGATTCGCCATTTTTTATACATCGTACTCTACTTGGAAAGGTCCGTGCATGTATCTCGAAGATTTGTACATCATCCCCGAAGCGCGTGGAACCGGAGCAGGCGGCGTATTGTTCGATCACGTGGTGGAGCTCGCTAAACAACGTAACTTCTCACGAATGGACTGGCAAATCCTCGATTGGAATGCACCAGCCATAGAATTCTACAAAAAACGGGGCGCCACCATCGATGAAGATTGGTTGAACGGACGGATGTTTTTTCAATCGGCGGATTCATAAGTGAGTTAAATCATGCTCAAATCCACGGCATGTGTAAAGTTCAGAATGAAAGAGTTAAATTTAACCTTGGTTTAGCGTTCATCGTTTTTTTTGAAGAAATAGACTTTAGACAAAATCAGTGAATTTTCTTTTGATCGGAACTACTTGTGTATGGTCATTTGGAAACCTCTTTTTGTGATTAATAACC